>JBATUM010000221.1:0-23815 GCA_049671145.1 Promethearchaeia archaeon | reverse complement strand
GCCAAATATTAAAGTATTATGGGCTGAGCAACTTAGAAACGTAAAATTTGAAGAATGGGTCGACAAAAATTTTTAATAAATATGCCAATCAGCTATTCATTTATCAACAATAATTAAAACATTTTGTTGTGATAGCCTTGTAATCAGCATTATCATTATTTAGAACTTATTTTTTAAAATATGCAGATAACATCTGCATATCACTTAACTTCAAAAGAAGAACTTATATGTTGTTTATATATACGTGGAAAATATCCACATATTTATATAAAACACGTTCTTTAAAAGTAAAGCTTATGATTAGTACAAAAATAGGTGAATCTGACCCTATTCTCAGCCTTAAAGATTTGTTTTATGATTCAACAATCAGTAATGAAATACAATCCGAAATTAGAGAATTACGAGAAAAAACCAGAATTGATAACTTTAAACTACTCGAAGAAATCCAAACTATATTACAAAGATGCGCACACTTAAATCCAAAACAAAGATTAATGTACTGTGAAAGTCAGAGATATTTCATGAAAATATATCTGCGAGATGTTAATAAAAAAAAATAACTGAATGATTTCATTATATTTATTGATATTATAAGTAATACTTTTTTACTTCTTCAATTACCAAATTAATTAGCATTTTCTCATTTTTAATTGCATAAAAAGTGACCTTATCAAGGAGATTCTTAAATCGACTTTTAGGTATCTTAGCAGAACCTATAAAAAAACCTACAATTTTATGACCTTTTTCTGATAATTCTATTAAAATTTTTTTAGCAGCGCCCCAATTATATATTGCAAAATCAGTGATGATAAGAACCAAAACCTTTTTCTCGGCTTTTTCACATTGCTTAAAAACTGCATTAACAGGTAATTGAGTGCCACCGCCTTGATATTTCAATAAAATTCTCTCTGCATCATGATAATTCTTGGTCCACTCACAAATATCTGGTTTATTAGAAAAGTTTATTACACTAAATTTTATACCTCTACTAGCAGCATAATGAAGTGCTGCAAATGAAGCAATTAAAGCAGTATGATATTGGCCTCTCGGGTTTTTAGTTGAATAATTCCAATTCATTGATCCTGATGAATCAATGACTAATAACAAATCAGGAATCTGTTTCTCAATTAAATATCCTAAACCTTCTTCTTTAAACCATTTTCTAGTAGTGATATTTGGGATAATTATTGGACTTGCTAACACTGTTTGTACTACATCCAATTCTTCTATTGGTTCGCCGACTCGCCATGGTTCAGGATATACAGGCATCTTACCTCCTGATTTTTCTTCAAATATTTTAATTTCAATTAGATTTTTTGCTAAACCTCGATACCATGTCGCTAAAGGATTCTTATCAATTAATAAACCAGCTTGACTAGCTGGCGCTCCAAATTCAGAATATGGTGTCTCTCTAGCGAATCTCTCCGCTTTTTGACGTAATTCTTCTTCATCTTTTTCTTTTATCTTATCTGAATTTTTATTTTCTAATGGGTTATCCATAATTTCTAAAATATCTTCTGGAAAATCTATAGCTTTTCCTGATTTTTTTACGGTAAACGTGTTTGAAATTAAATCTTTCAAGATATTTGCAATTTTATCAACTTTTTTTTCCCATAAAGTATCATCTTCAAATTTTTTTAATACAATATTAGCGACTCTTTCAGCTAAATTAATTATGGTAGAATCGGGATGGTTTTCTAACAACTCTACATTTAAAATGTGCTCATAAGTGCGAAATAAAAACTTCGTAAATTGACTTAATTTATTTTTATAATTAGCTTGAATATGTTCATATGTTTTTTTTAGCTCCCAATAAATCAATTCAGGATACTTTTTATATAATTTAGTATCAATAATGAGGTCAGCAAAAAGATTTACGATGATTGGAGCATAATCTCTAATTACATGTTTCATGGCGGCTTTTAATAGTATAGCGTTAATTAATCCATCATAAGGGATTATTACATAGTGTGAGACTTCATGTAGGGAGATCGCATGAAAATAATTTATATAATCTTTACGATCTGCTAAAAGTGGTATATTACATAAATTCATAGTAATCTGCCATTGATGATCTGGATCAATATAAAAACCTTCTTTATGTGTATAATCAAATACAAAATTAGGTTCATTTAATGGAGGATAGTAATATTCTTTCAATGTTTTATTCCAAGCTATATGCGCTAATTCAACTAATTCTTTTTCTTTTTGCTTTAAGTTCTTTCTTACGTTAATGTGTTTTCCGTTTAACATAAAATCTTAATTCATTCCTCTTTTTGAATATAACTTAAATTATCTAATATAGATCTCAGCTTTAAGGCTTCGCTTCCTCCAGATATCTGAATATTTACCAATGAATCATCATTTATTCCACTTACATTGATTTCTATCAATAAATCTTCTGTTCTAATCTGTCTAGTTTGTCTTCTAATTAGAGCTTCTTTTATAGACTTATCTAAATTTGGAAATTCTGCTGCTATATCTGCCCATACTTCATTTCGATTCATATATTTAAAAACATAATCTGTAACTGTTTGTTTATAAAGTTCTTGATTACATAAATTTATTAAATAAGCTCTATTCGGAAAATTCATATCTTCAGTTAATGTGTTCCTTAATTCAGCTAATTCTTTAATATTCCCTCTCTTTGCAGAATCTATAATTTTTTGAGCTAAAGTTGAATATTTCTTGTCATTGACATTATTAACAAAAGGGAGTAAATCAAATTTTACAATTAAGTCATTTTTCTTGTAATTTTTTAATATAGTTAATTCTTCTTTTTCAGCAATTCCATCCCTGAATTTCTCTGTTATTTGATAGCATATTTCACGATTAATAAATTTCTTTTGAATTAAATTCAAAATTCCTCTTGAGAATTTATATTTATTTCCCCAGTAAGGTGCTTTATCCAACTCTCTATTTGAATAGATAGCCCTATGGGAAATTACATACGGAGTTATAGTATTTACTATATTTACATCTACTTTATTTAAATTCATTAACCATGTTAAAGCTTTAGAGTATCTTAATAAGTCTTTTGCTACTCTAACGCTTAGAATTGAATCTATTTTATTACAAATATTTTGTGTTGTGTCAAAATGACACCCTGAGCATAGGCCCTTACTTGGTTTAAGATTTTCTGAATTTCCTTTATCAATTCGATCACAAAGAGTAAATTCTCTTACAATTGCATGGATATAATTATTGACCTCATTTTCAAAAGGTATTTTATTAACAAAATACCAGATCTCCATTAGTTCGTCAATTGTTAAAACTTTAGGGACTTGAATTAACTCATCCCAACCACTGTACTTTTCATCTTTCCCCTTCAAGATTAGCTCTAAATCAGAGCTGGTTGGCATTGATATCGGAACGGATATGCCGTATCTGTCTAAAAAAGGCTGGGATAATTCAAATGTACCAACATCTTGAGGATTGATGGTAGCATATAGGCAATATTTCTGAATAGTAGTAATTTCATCGTAATATTTAATTGTGCCTTCAGCAAGAAGTGATAACAAAATATCCTGGGCATATGGGGTTAGTCTGTTAACTTCATCAATAATTTTCCAAAAATTTGTTATAAATTTTCGCCAAACAACTACTTCTTCTCCCTCATGCATTAATTTTCCTAATTTCAAGGTACCAACTAGTTTTTCTTCTGTAAGTTGAGGATGGCCTCTAATAATTGAATTTTCAATTTCTTGAAGGGAACTTCCAGTAAACATGCGCCCTAATAATTTACAAATAGTTGTTTTTCCTCCACCATGACCTCCAATCAGTAGCATTGCTGAATTCGGTACTAATGCATTTAATACACAAAGTGATAATATTTCAGGTAAAATTTGTGTCTTAACTTGCTCACTATCCTCGCCGTAATACTTAATTTCCAAATTTTTAGAATGGACGAATAATTGATTTGCCTGTATCAAATTGATGATTTTCCATACCTTAATCCTTAATAAATCCTCTTCTCCTAATTTACTCGACATAAACGTTATTTTCTTTGAGTTTCTAATATTAATTAAAAATAAGTTTGACTATTTAATTCTAAATTTTGATAGTGTTTTTATGTAGTATCTATAAGTAATTATCAAAATAACTTAAAAAAGTTATATCATTATAAAAACAAAAATGAGGATACTTTTAAAAATAGCCAACATGTCCTAGATCTTTTCCTTTTTCGTCTAAGGCATAAACTAAACCCATAGATAAAGGTTCTTCTTTATCATCTTTAGTAGATTTGGCTACTTTTTTTAACGTTTCTAGTTTTAATATAAAAATACCATTGCATTTTTTACATTTAATATGGATCTTTTTAATTTGTTTGTTATCTTCCTCATATTCTTCCTTTTTGAAAGGTTCTAACAACTTGGGATCCTCATTATCACAATTTTTTAAAAAGCATTGGTCTAATGAAATTTTTTCCATTCCCCTACGAGCAAGGGCAATGTAAACATATTCGGGTAATTCATTCCTTAGATCTTCTTTATCATTCATAATATATTAAAAAAGTAATAGATAAAAATTTCTTATGATTATATTTTATAGAAAATAATCAAATGAATGCTTTATATTTTCATTATGCCAGAAAATGAAGAAATTTCCAAAGATACTTTAGAATATATCTCTAAATTAGCTTTATTAGATATAAAAGAAGAGGAAAAAAGTAAATTAGTCAAGCAATTGAGTGAGATTCTGGTTTATTTTAATAAATTAGACGATATAGATACTGAAAATGTTAAACCAATGACCCATCCTATAGAGGGTTTACAAAATGTGTTTCGAGAAGACATTCCTAAGAAATCTATGAGTAAAGAGGAAGCATTAAAGAATGCTCAACATAAAAAGGATGGCTATTTCAAAGCTCCAAAAATATTAAAGGATTAACTTTTTACTCCTTATAGTGTTCTGAAAGAGTTTTTATTGCTTCCTCCATATCCTTTAAGGCTTTTTTTCTTTCTTTTGGAGTCATAGTGTAAAAATCTTCTTCCAAATTAACGCCAATCTTTTGTGATTCTGCTGCAGGTTTGAATTTTTTATAAACTAAAGCATTTATGTAACGTTCATAATGACTTAATGCTTTATTTAGTTCGGGATTATCTTTTATAGTGTTCCATAGTTCTAAGGTTCCCAACGATCTTATTCCCACATCTAATCGAAACCAACTAATTGGAAACAATATTTTTTTTTTTATTCCATATTCAATGATCTTAATATTTTCTTCATCAATATAGATCTCAGGTAATTCATCCTTATTAAAAACTATATTATCACTCATGATATAGAGGTTTGCAGCATTTCTGGAAGTACAAACTAATCCCACAGCAAAACCTTTTGCTAATCGTAATTTATTTATTAAATCTTCTAAATTTGATCCTTTTAGGTGTACATTATCCTTTTTAGTCCCTTGAAATTCAATCTTTATTTTTCTTACTCCTTCTTCATCCAGAATGTTTGGAAAGAGTTCTTTTTCCCTAGATGTTTTATGAGCCTCCAGTAATTTATTTATAATTTTATAATCTAATTTTAAACTGGGTACAACTGAAACATTTGCATCTAGAAAAGCATCCACTTCAAAGTCAGCAATACCATAAAATATCTTCCTGTTGTTAATTATTTGATAAATAGTTTTGATAATTGCATCATTTAACGCATCAGGATCCTCCCGGATCGAATCAAATTCTGTAGTTGTAAAAGTATCTATTTGATCTTCTAATCCCTTTTCTTCATAAAAAGCAGCCCATGACATTTCTGTGTAAATTAAACCTTCATTATAGAAATTATGATTACTATCAATACTCACAATTAATTTTGAGCCCCCTATATCCACACCTTTCTTACTGCCAGAAGCTAAAATCGCAGATGGAGGATTAAAGAAATCTAACGACAAATAAAAGTATCACATTTTATTTTTTTTATTATGATATTAAAAAATGCTAATTATAATAGAATAGAAATCATATAAAAAATTAGTGGAATAGAAATTGCGGTTTTTTAATTTTTAAATTATTTTGATTCAATTCAATTTACTAACCCCCATTAACTACTAGGAAGAGTGACGAAAAAAGTAGAACCTTTATATCTCCCTTTAAATTCTGCCCAAATCTCTTTAAGTTTATTGAACTTAAAGTTATAAATATGTTCTTTTTTAAAAATAAGAGAATAATTATATTATAATATTATTTTAAAATACAATCTTCGTACTATTGCCTAAGATTTGTAGATAATTTTTTTACAATATTTTGAATATTTTGCTAATACAGCAAAACACTTCACAGGCATATCCCATAAATCGAATATCGGGAGATTATCTTTAATAAATTCTCTTACCCATGGATTATTATATCCTTGTGGTCCTATATATAAAATAGGTACATTTTTTTTCTTAACAAGTCGTTGAATTGGCTTTAAGTAGATTCTTTTCATCATATCATTTGAAATATCAAATTCCTCATAGGTTCTACCGCCCGATTTCTTAATAATATCCAATATTTCTTCAAAACCAAATACAGCATAGAGGATAATACCATCCACTTCTCCGGAGTTAATCAGTAACTTAGGAATTTTGATATACAAATTATATTGATTGAATTGGAAAGTTAAATCTAGCGGGTTATCAATATTTGCCACGTCAGGAACATACTTCTTTAAATTTGATTTTAACTCCTCTGAGAATTCTGGAACCTTCAAGCCAAGTTTCTCGCTAGCTTTAGCCATCATTGCTCCACAACCACCAGAATCAGTTATTATGCCTAATCTATTTCCATTAGGAAAGATTCCAGTTGAAAATGTTCTTAAATAATACATCCAATCTTTAATTGAGATTGTAGAGATTATCCCTGTATCTTTAAATACAGATTCAAAAATTATATCATCTCCAGCAATTGAACCTGTGTGACCCATTATTGATCTTGATGCCGCTTCAGTTCCGCCAGCATAAATTGCTATGATGGGTTTTTCAGGTACAACTTTTTTAGCAAGCTCAATGAATTCCTTTCCTCTCTTAATCTCTTCAATATAGATCCCGATCACACTAGTTTGAGGATCCTCCCGAAAATATTCTAGAAAATCGACTGTATCGATGTTATCCTCATTTCCAATTGAAATTGATTTCCCAATTTTAACTCCCATTTCCCGACATATCCAAAAAATATGTGATGCAACTGTTCCTGATTGACCTATTATTGAAATATTACCTCTTTCTGGCGTAGCATAGATCCACATTGTATTGAAGCAAGTATCTTCTAATTCTGGAAATCTATACCAAGCATTATACACACCAAGACAATTGGGACCAATAAATCTAATATTATAATTATTCGCAATTTGGGTTATTTTTTTATACAAATTGATATTCCCAATCTCCCGAAATCCCCCCGATGTTATAATAACATGCTTTATTCCTTTTTGCCCACACTCTTCAAGAACTTGGGGAACGATATCTGGACGCAGAATTATAAAAGCTAATTCTGGAGTTTCAGGTAAATCTAAAACACTTTTGTAGGCCTTTAAACCTTGAATCTCATTAAGTCGCAAATGTATAGGAAAAATTTTATTTCTTGGAAAGCCTCCAAAGATAATATTTCTAAGTTGCATTGCACCCATTGTGGATAGAAATTCATTGTTAGCTCCAAACACACAAATACTTTTTGGATTGAGAAATGGATATACAAAATGGTCCATTAAAGGATTTTCATTAATTTCTGTCAATTTTTATAAAATTAAAAAATAACTATTATTGATTTGAAAAATTAATAGGTTAATTTGAATTTTTATTTTACTTACATATTGAAGCAAGGCTAATTTTGATAAGATTATTACTTAGGATTTGGGAACAGTAAACGATAATCTGAATACTTAGTTAGAATTGAAAGGCATTTTGTAGGATGATCCCATAATTCAAAAATAGGAACATCATAAGAAATAAATTTTTGAAACCATGAATATTTGTAAGGAAAAGGTCCTGCATAAAAAACTGGGACAGAATATTTCTTCATTAGACGTTTTATTGGTTCTAATACGGCATTATCAACCATAATATTTATACTTCTCATTTTTTCATCAATTAACATCCCAGATTTTTCCATAGTATCCATTACCTCATCAAAATCAAAAACTCCATAAACAATTATGCTATCTATTTCTCCTGATTTCATCAGAATTTTTGGAAATTTGTAAAATAAATTTATAAAATTAACATCAAAAGTTACATCTATAGGATTATTAGCACTTGCCGTTGGAGGGATTAGTTCTAAAATCTCCGCCTTAAGACTATTTGAGAATTCAGGTACATTTAATCCATATACTTCTGCCATTTTAGCCATCATACTCCCGCTTCCTCCTGAATCAGTGACGATTGCTACTCTTTTACCTTTTGGAAACACATTATAACTTTTAGCAAAAGAGAGAGTTCTTAAATAATAAAGAAAATCCATTATTAGATCAGTTGAAATTATTCCTGTTTCTTTAAAAACTGAATCATATATTTTTTGACTTCCTCCTATTGATCCCGTATGACTCATTATAGATCTTATCGCAGCTTCAGTGCCTCCAGCGTATATTGCGACTATTGGCTTATTTGGAGTAATATTTTTAGCTAGTTGGATGAACTCTTTTCCTCTTTTTATTTCTTCGATGTATATACCTATTACATCCGTTTGTGGATCGTCTTTTAAATATTCTAGGCAATCCACCATATCAATATTTCTTTCATTTCCAACTGAAATTGATTTGCTAATATTAACACCCATCTCCTTAGCATGCCAAAAAATTTGAGAAGCAATTGTACCAGATTGGCTTACTATTGAAACATTCCCCCTTTGAGGGATAGCATAGGGCCAAAATGTATTAAAATATGCATTTTCTTTTTCAGGATATCCATACCAACCATTATAAACACCTAAACAATTAGGACCGACAAATCTTATATCGTATTTTTTAGCAATCTCATCAATTTTCTCTGATAATTCAATTCCATTAGTACCACTTTCTCTAAAACCACCTGAAGTTATAAGAAGATTTTTAATTCCTTTTTTTCCACATTCTTCCATGACCTCAGGGACTACACTGGGTGGTAATATTAAGAAAGCCATATCTGGAACAATAGGTAAATCCAATACTGATTCATATGCTTTATAACCTTGAACTTGTTCTAATCGAGGATGTATTGGATAAATATTATTATCTAAACCCCCTCCTGAACGTATATTTCGAAGCTGCATAGAACCCATTGTAGTTAATAAGTTATTATTTGCTCCAAATATAGCAATTGTCCTAGGATTCAGTATCTTATACAAAAAATGATCTTTATATGGTAACTTTTTGCTATACAAATCTTAGACCTAAATAAATAAATATGAAAATCTATGAAAAGTTATAATAAAGCAAATAAAGTAAAAAATTTGAATTTTTGTAAAAATTGAATTCAACCGAATTTTAGCAAAATAAGAACGATTTAATCAGTAAAACCTAAAAGAACAATCTTTCCAGTTTTAAATAATTTTACCAATTTTATCATTTTTAGTGTCTTTTTATCCCAATTTGGATTTTGGGGGATTATATCCCAACCTAAGTGCCAATCTAGAACTTTTATCTTATTCGACCATTTAGGAAATACTTTATTCGGGTTACCAACACTAAAAATCCAATGTGGCACTTCATCACTCTTCATTTTACCTTGTTTTATATATTTCTTTATTCTTTTTTCCGTAATTCTTATAGCAAGTTTAGAAATTGTATCAAAGATTATCTGACCTTTAGGAAAGTGGTTTGCCATTTTTATAAATAATTTTTTTATTTCCTCTTCTTTAAAATAATAGATGAGTCCCCCACCAATGAAAAAAATACCCTTATCCTTGTTAGATTCAACATCATCAAACCAACTATAGTCTAATATAGATTTAGCAATATGTTTATTTCGAGGGGTCTCAGGAATGAGTTTATTTCGAAATTCAATAGCATTAGGAAGATCAAGGTCAAACCATTTGATTCTTCCATTATCTACCCGAAAAAAAGTAGTATCCAACCCACAACCAAGGTTCACCACAGTTGCTTCAGGATATTTTTCTATATATTTCTTTAAAGCTTCATCGAAGCTCCTTGCCCTCATCATTAACCCTAATGCACGCCACTCCTGTAAATAATCTTCATACTCAGAAAGATCAATATCAATCTTATTATAAATCTCAACAGCTTTTTTATCATCCAGCAATTCTGGGTACTTCTGCGTATATGTAGCACGCGCCCATAAAGGGCCTAACATAGTATGTTGGACAGATCCATACTCAATTTGAGTTCCTTCTATTTTTTTAGAGTTCATCTATTTTTTCACTATTATTATGATTTGCCAGTAGAACCAAATCCTCCTAATCCACGTTGTGAATCTGTTAATTTATCTACGTCAGAAATTTCGTACATATGAATTTTTCCCAAAATTATTTGACAAATTCTATCTCCTTTTTTCAAAGTAACATCTTTATTTGATAAATTAACCACAATTGCCATCCACTCATTTCGATAGCCAGAATCTATTGTTCCAGGGCTATTGACAATAGAAATTCCCTCCCATAATGCTAATCCACTTCGAGGGACAACTTTAAAGTAATAACCTTCTGGAATAGCAGTTGCGAAGCCTAAAGGACATGCTATCCGTTCCAAAGGTTTTAAAGTATAAGAATCAGTCTCAATATCACGTAATTCCTTTTTATCGCCATTTTTAATTATTTTTTTAAAACCGAAAATTCGTGCATCAGCACCAGCATCTCCAGGTTTCGATGCTTTAGGAAGAATTACTCCCTCTCTTAATTTTTGAAAAGGAATAGATATTTTATCTTTATCTTTTTGCTTCATAATATATTAGATCATAATAGTTTAAATTATAAAAAAGAATTTTTATTAAAGAAAAATTATCTTATAAAACCAGTATTCATTAAACGAATTATAAAACATCAGCAAATATTTACTTTTTAAGTGAAAATTATTTATGATTGTTATTGATAGGTATGACCCACGATTAGATAAAGATGAACTTAAGGAAATTTTTGAAGAATTTATTGAAAATAAATCATATTTCTATTCACATTGGCAAAAATTTGAGACAGAGTTAAATAGAAGAGTTCTTGATCTTCAATATAGGAATTCAATGATTATTGCTAAAGAAGATGGTAAAATTGTTGGCTGGGGTACTTATACATCTTTTATAGATTATTTAGGCAACGAAAGGGCATTAATTCACCAGATTTTAACCAGAAAAGAAGATTCCTACAAAAAAGGCATAGAAGAAATGATCATTCGTGAACTTCAATTATATATTAAGAAAACACTTAAACATGATAGAGTCTTTATTATTTGCCCTGATTCTGATGGAGCTTTAAGAAGTGTTCTCTTAAAGATAGGAGCAAAAAAATCTGAACATATTTGGCATGAAAATAAAATCTAGGAAAGATCGCAAATTCTCCTTTTAATTACTCTCATTTTTTAATTAAACGGTTGTGAATAATACAGCAGATAATTATGATTGTCAAAAGTATAAGGCCACCTACTATATATCCGCCATAAGCTTCGAGGATTTGCATAATTATTTATATTAATTAAGTATTAAGAAATTCCATTTAAATATTAATTTTTAAAAAACCAATATATTTAAAATTATATTCTTAAAAAAGTAGTAGTCAAGAAAACTCGTAAATTGATAAATAAAGAGAAAAAAAAATTTAAATATAATTTCATATTGATTTGATTTCAGATTTCTTTGGGTCTCTATCGCTCGATCTGAAAATTTACTTGCACACGCACACGATATATTAATTTATCTTGATCTTCTTTTACCTTTACATCACTTTCTATAATTTGGATATTTCGTATCCCCCGAAGGGATTTCTTTGCCTCATCGTAACAATTTTTAACTGCATCAGCCCAAGTCTTATCGCTAGTTCCAACAAGTTGTATACTTTTATAAACGGGCATTTTCATTTCACCTTTCTAATTAAAGCAATTTTCATTGATTTCTTGTTTAAGTCATAATGTAATAGTTTTATATTTAAACATTTCTATAATTTAACCAAATAAAATGTATTAAATCATTTATAGTATGGTTTGCTTTGATCAAGCTGTGCAAATTTCATAATGATGATTTAGTACATAGGAAAATTTACTTCAACTATTATTTTTGAATAATTGATAAAGATATAATTAATAGATATTTCTTCATTATTAGAATTTAAATAACTCTATTATTTGGGAAATTATCTTGTCTCAACAAAAAGATCTTATAGACAAAGCGATCGAGTTTAAGAAAAAGGAGAAATTTAAAGATGCTTTAGAAATTTTAGAAGCCCTTTTAGAAAATGATCCTAACTCTGAAAGTGTTAAAAACACGCTCATTGAAGTTTTATTTGATTATGGTGGGTACCTTAATGATGAATGGGTGCTTGACTATGAAAAAGCTGCTGAATGTTTTAAAAAAATCATAGAGTTAGAGCCTGATGATTATAGAGCGTGGTATAATTTAGGTATTGCATATTTCAACCTGAATAAAACCGAGGATGCTTTAATTGCTTATAAGAGAGCAGTTCAAATAAAACCTGATTATATGTACTGCTATTATAACATAGGTTTATTGTATGAAGTTCAAAAAGGGGAGTTAGAGACTGCATTACAATATTATGAAAAAGCTTTAAGTTATAATAAGAATTTTACATATGCTCTTCAAGCATCGAGAGATGTTCGCCAGAAATTAGAAATTTTAAAAATAAATGCTTTTGAACATGAATCACAAAATATTAAGTCCAATATCATATGTAAAAAATGCGGTAATTTTAATAGAGTGGGAGCTAAATTCTGTGATAAGTGTGGAGAACGATTTTAATTAGAATAATTTCATCAATATGTTAACAAATAATTTAAAAAAAAAAAGTTATTAAAAAGCAGAGTCTAGTCTTATACGTTAAGGTTTTCAAGTAGAATTGCTACTCCTTGACCGCCACCACAACATGCATTAGCTATTCCATATTTAGCTTTTTTATCATTAAGGATGCGGGCAAGTGTACCTGGTAATCTAACCATTGTGGCGCCTAATGGATGTCCAATAGCAGTTGAACCTCCCATAACGTTAACTTTATCTTCAGGAATGTTAAAATAATGCATACAACCAAGCGCTACGACGGTAAAAGCTTCATTAATTTCCCAGTAATCAATTTGATCAGCTGTTAATCCAGCATGCTTTAAAGCCATTTCAGATGCAGGAATTGGTCCCCATCCCATAATTGTAGGATCCACTCCTGCCCAGCCTATACTTACTACTCTAGCCATTGGTTCAAGCCCTCTTTTTTTTGCTTCTTCAGCTTCCATTAGTACACCAGCGGTAGCACCAGCATTTAGAGGACTAGAATTACCTGGTGTAATTACACCGTCTTTCCCACCTTCCCTTTCAATATATCCTTGCTTTCCTCCTATATCTTCCCCTTTCCAATTTTTCTTTAAATAAAATGGTTTAGAAAGGCGTCGTAATCCTGCAACAGTTGCTAAATCAGATTTTCGAGCAGCCATATCTTTTGTAATCATCATTTTTTCTTCAGGATTGCCAGCTTTATAACCTTCAATTGGGATAATTTCACCATCAAACCACCCTTTTTCCTGATTTTCAACAGTTAAATTATGACTTCTTACCCCAAATTTATCTAAATCTTCTTTAGTATATGCAGGAGTAAGATATTCATATAATTTTTGTGCTGTCGAAATCATATTAGTCGTGGTCAAAAGATCATATTCTGGTCGATACCATTTACTACTTTTGTTAATCATTAGTAAGTTAGGTTTAATATGTGGATTACTTTTCAAATCCATACCTATACGAGTCATATGTTCAAAGCCCATGGCTAATGTACATTTACTATACCCAGTCATAATTTCCATAGCTCCTACATGGAAAGCAGATCCAGCGCTACCACATTGACGATCTACGAACAATCCAGGAACTGTAACTGGAAAGCTTGCCATAAAAAGAGGCAATCGACCCCCATAAGTCCAATTTTCTCCAACACCCATAGCCGATCCAACAACATATTCATCAACATCCTTCTTTTCAATCCCTTTTTTTGCTAACTTTTCGTCAAAAAATTTCATTAATAATTGAGCAACTAATTCATCTGCTCTTTGGTCTCCAAATACATCCCGCTCAGGAGCTCCTGGTCTTGATCGAGAAAAAGCTGTTCTGGCGTAATCAATAAGCCATACTTCTTTAGTTTCCATTTTAGATTAAACCTCTTGATTTTAGATGTGTTTTTAATTTAATTCTAATAAATTTTTTATTTGCAATAAGAAATTATAAAGAAATATTAAAGTTTTTGATAATGTGAAGTGGAAATATTGATAATTATATTAAGCTTTTTGATAATTTATTACGTAATTATTAAGGGCGTTTTAGTATTATTTTTATTTTTAAAAATTTTAGATAAAATATGACTAATTCACGCGCAGATAATGATAATAAACCACTAATTTCAATAATTGCGGGTAGTACATCTGATAAAGAGGTTTATGAGAAAGCTGAAAAAATTTTAAAAGAGCACAATATATCATATGATTTGCAAATTATTTCTGCACATCGAGAACCAGAGAAATTAGATGATTATTTAAAGTCTTGTAAAGCACTTGTTTACATTGCCGTTGCGGGTCTATCTGCCGCATTACCAGGGGTTATAGCATCTAAAACAGAAAAACCTGTCATTGGAGTTCCTGTTAGTGCTAAATTGGGAGGCCTAGATGCGTTATTATCAATTGTGCAGATGCCTCCTCGTGTTCCAGTAGCATGTGTGGGAATCGATAGAGGTGATAATGCAGCTTATTTAGCCTTAAGAATTTTGAATTTATTAAAATAAGGTTAGGGATGATTTAGATGAGTGATGATTTAATAGAACTTGGGAAAAAAAAAGCTGCTATAAAAGCGGTGGAAGATAATGTTAAAAACAATATGATTATTGGGATCGGTAGTGGTTCTACAATTGTATATGCTGTAAGAAAAATAGCAGAATTAAATAAAGAAAATAATTTAAACTTAAAATGTATTCCTTCTTCCTTCCAATCCTATCAATTAATTTTGGAAAATGGATTAACTCTTGCATCTCTTGATCAATACTCTGAAATTGATTTAGATATTGATGGTGCTGATGAAATTGATAAAAACCTTAATTTAATAAAGGGAGGAGGAGGTTGTTTGGTTCAAGAAAAAATTCTTGCTTCTAATTCAAAAAAGTTAGTGATTATAGCAGACTTCAGAAAAAAGTCAGATAGTTTAGGAGAAAATTGGAGAATTGGAGTTCCAGTTGAAGTTATTCCGATGGCATACACTCCCATTATGAAAAAAATGGAATTATTAGGTGGAAAACCTAAACTTAGAATGGCTAAAGCAAAATCTGGACCTTTAATAACTGATAATGGAAATTTTATTATAGATGTTGATTTTGGAATTATACAAAATCCAATGGAACTGGAAAAAAAACTTTTAAGCATACCTGGAGTAGTAGATTGTGGGCTCTTTATAAAAATGGCCTCAAAAGCTTATATAGGACAAAAAGATGGAACTGTTTTAGTTATTTAAAAAGTATTAAAAATAAAAATAAAAATAAAAAAGAGGATATTTAATCCTTAAATTAAAGTGTTTTTCCACAATTTGGACAGAAGTTTTTGAGTGTCCCTAATTTGAACCCGCAATAAGGGCAAAAGCCTAAGGATCTTTGGTAAATAGGTGTCGTTGTATCTTGATCTCCTGAAGGTTGGTATTCCTGTGGTGTGTATGGTTGATAATACTCATGCGGAGCTTCTGTGCGTAATTTTCGTGATTTCTTCATCTTTCTTAGCACCAGCGTCAAAATTATTAAAACGCTCACTATTATTATAACTGCTATAATTAATGCAAGGATTAAATCAAAAGGGACTGGCCCTGGCAAAATATCGAGCAAAATAATAAATACATTAGTTCCACCATCACTATCTATTACAGTGATCCATAATACTGCTAAATACCCTTCAGTAGTAAATTGATCAAAATCAGTTTCTGTTGATATTGAATTTAATCCACTAATAGTTGAATATTGTACATTATAAGGAATTACATAGTTTCCTTGGTGAATATCAGAGCCACTTTGATAACTAAGTTCTGTTAAGGGAAATACACTAGGAAAAATTGGCATAATATAATTATCCCCTCCAAATTGTGCAATAGTGGCCATGAAAAAATTAACGAAAACACGCATATTAGAATTATCTTGATCTTCATACAAGACCGAATCATATGTATCAATTTTGAAATTAATTGTATCCCCTTGAGTTGCTCGATACATATAACCTATTGATTGATCAAATGTTATTTGTATAGAATCATCAATTGTAAATGTTGAATTAAATTCATCAAATTCAGGAAAGCTATTTAAAATCGAGGATTTATAACGCTGTGAAAAAGGATTATAATAATTCGAAGTTAAATTTTTTGGTAATATGTAAATAACTGCAAATCCTGCAGGATCATTCATTGTAGGAGTATAACTTGTAGTATACATAATTGATGGTGGTACATTGTTAAAATTATTAAGCGTCTTATTCAGAGTTTTCCTAGAATTATAGAGAGGATGAGTAAATAGATATAGGGGATCATAATAATCGACTCCGAAAGAATATAAACTTAAATAAGCCGTAACATCATAATTTGCTTCATCTAACTGAGCCATAATTGACAAGGGACTACCATTTCTGGAAACTGCACTAGTCATTGTTAATAAATTTATCTGAGGCATTTTGTTAGTATCGTAATATAGGATTTTCGTTGTTTTACTGTATATTTCCGAACCTAAAGTCAAGTTTACAGTAATAACATAAGGTTTATCACTTGGATTTGGCAAACTATAGGTATAATTTATAGCAATTCCATTGGAAGGTGAGTTTAATATTATGTTCTCTGAATACCCATCATTCTCAACAGTTAAAGTCAAATTAGAATTTAGTATGGAAGAAGCTATAGGAATATCGGTTATTTGATCTTTTACATACACAGAAAAATTGATTTGTGGATTTGATGTCCATTCCGTATTTAACGCTAATTTAATAGAGATTTCCTCTTGGCCAAAAAAATATCCCATTAAATTAGCAAGTAAATTAGTGTGATCTTGTTGATAATTTGATTCTGTAAAAGAATTTGTTAACCAATGTAGGTCGCCAAATGCAACAAATTTCCCTTTCTCTGGAGATGACTCATCATACGCAGCTGCAACTGTTTTATCACCAATTGAAGCAATCGAGTCTATATTTCCCAAAGTAGTAAAGGTATTTCCATAAGACCACGCGAATTTATCAACGCCATTAAAAATTGCAGTTGAATTTAAACCGGTTACACTTCCAGTGTTAGTTTGAAATCCAATACCTAACCAATTAGTATAATCTATATTTTCATCATTAATTTGAAGACCAAGCTGAAGATGATTAAATAATTCATTTAGATTCTCTGAACAAAGATCTTGATATCTTGTACCAAGGAAAAAAATATTCCCTCCAATATCAAAGTAGTCCTTAATATTGTCCATTTCCAATGGACTAAAAGGCAATATTGGATTCTGTAATACGATTAAATCGTATTGAGCTAACTTTTCTTCAGTTAATATTGAATTATCAGTATCCTTATTATAATAAGGCGTCCAATATTCAGCACCATAATCAATTGAAATATTTAATTCTGAAAGGGAATCCATTGCATCATAAAATCTCATTTGATAAAAAGAAAGTTCTGGAAGCCAATCGTTTAGACCATGATATGATTCCATCAGTATTTTATATTCTGGTAGTTTCACATTAATTGAAATCTCAATTGAATCATATAACGTAGATCCTGAAGTTATATTTAGTCCAAATGTTCTAATACCAGGTGCAGCATCCTTATTTATTTTAATATCAAGCGAAATAAAACCAACACTAACATTAGTAAACGAGACTTGAGATTTATCTAAAGAAACAGAGAGCCCTCCAATATCAGGCGGGATATTTATATCATAAGTATTAGCTATACCTGAGAGTAAAGTTAAATTGAATGTTTGATGATCACCTGGGAAATGTAATAAGTCATATGGTTTAAGTGGTATTTCATCCGGAAAGAATTTAGAGATATTATTTACATTCCCTCTTTGTATGATATTTTGGTTTAGAATTTCCAAGGATTTGGAAACATTAATGATGCCAGAACCATATTTCAGGAAATTATGATCTGCTAATTTAGTCGCTCCTTCTAATAAAGCAATCCTTGCAGTTCCAGGATTAATCGATGGATAAGCATCTTTTAAAATCGCTATTGCTCCAGCTACCATGGGACAAGCCATACTTGTTCCACTTAGAGGGATATAATCTGCATTACCAGAGTAATCAAAAAATTCTTGCTTATGGCGTTGTTCATCAGAAATCACAGTGTTTGGCGCTTCTGTTGAAATAATATCTACTCCTGGTGCTAGTACATCAGGAAACCCTATATAAGAATAGGTAGGGCCCCAACTACTAAAAGAAGCGAGTTCATTATCACTATCACTAGCTCCTACTGAAATTATATAAGATCCTGAAGCCGGTGATCCCCCAGTAAAATAATCTGGGCCAGAGTTGCCTGCTGATGATACCAGAATTACTCCATAATTTTGAGCAGCGCTTTCAATTGCTTTTGTAAAGGCTTCACTAGGGTCTGGATAACCACCTCCAAAGCTCATCGATATAATATCTGCTTCAGCACCACCACTACCAGTGGGAAGAACACACCAATCAATTGCATTAATAATATCACCCTCTTCTAAAGATCCCCCAGCATTTCCCGCTCTTGCGTTAATTAAGGATACTCCCGGAGCAACCCCTCTATATTCTCCACCTGAACTACTACCATCACTACCGATTATTCCCCCACAATGTGTACCATGCCCATTAGTATCGTTTATTGCAAATTGACTTTCCCCCGAGACAAAATTGCGACTTAATATAAGATTTAAATCTGGATGATCATATATACCAGAATCTATTACCGCAACTCTTACACCAGAGCCATCATAGGCTAGACTCTCTGCATCTATAGCTGGTATCCACCAATTGGGATAACTTGCACTATCTAATGTACTTGATTTTGGATTTGTGGCAGAATCTAGCGTATAAAGTTTTGATTTATAGATCTTTTGAAGAGAACTAACCTCTTTTAGTTGATCTGCTTTTGAAATTAATTCATTTGGATCACAAGATAAATAAATTCCAGGAATTATATCATAATTAGCGATTATTTCATAACTGTCTAATACTGAATTAATTAAGTTGATTCTTCCTGATTTATCAACTGCGTCTTCAAATAAAATTATTACTTTTACTTTTTCTTCAGGATTTTGTTCAAAAGTAATGTCCTTTAGGTATTGATTTAAATCCTCATCAAAAATCATTTTATCTGAATCTAATTTTTGAGTAGAAGATTTTGAAATTGATTGTAATTCCGGAGGTAACCTTAGAGTATTAATATCAAATTTTAATTTTCCCCCAGAAAGTCCATTTCGACTGAAAAAAGCATTGATTCCGAAAACCGGCGTTAATACAGTAATTATTAGTACCGTTGTAATAAGTAATTTTTTTAAATTGATAATATTTTTTTTCATAGGTATCAAATAACAAAATAGCTATTTATTTATTTTTTTAATACTTCAAAAACCATAATTTTTTTTTAAGATTAATGATTAGTCTATCTTACTGTCAGCTTTTCTCAACATTTACATTTTATAAAAACAAGAGGGGCTGTGGATTAGACTGAGATAATTTTAAACCTCAGGATAAATGGAAGATCGTACGCTTGGCATGCGTAAGGCCGGGGGTTCAATTCCCCCCAGCTCCACCATCTAATTGCTTAAAAAGTTATTTATTTGGAATATTTCTAGCTTTTACTACGAATTTTAAAAATTAGATTGTAATATCTAGAGATTTACTGAAATATTATCTAGAGCAATATATAAAAGCGCGAAATCGGTATTTCACGAAAATTTAGATAAATTCAATGTTTAATAACCTATTATTGATAAAAACAATACCATTTTATTATTCAAATATTAATTAAAACAGGTTATAAACTAAGGTTAAAAAAATGAAAAATGCCAAGGTTGGAATGCTTGGAGGTATGTCCTATGAGTCCACATTAAAATATTACCAATTATTCTTGGAGAAATACTACGAGAGGGAACAAAATTATTCTTATCCAGAAATTGTTATATTTAGTCTAAATTTTCAAAAAGTAATAGATTATGAGCTAGGAAATGATAAAGAAAAGTATATTGAATATTTAATAGAAGGAATAAACTCATTAGAGAATGCCGGAGTAGATTTTATATTTATGGCCGCTAATTCTCCTCACGCAGTTTATGAAGATTTAAATAATCGGGCACTAGTACCAATTCTTAGCATAGTAAAAGCAACAGCAGATAAAGCAAAGAAAGAAAATATGAGCAAATTGTTATTATTAGGTATCAAATTTACAATGCAATCTACCTTTTACCAAAAACAATTCAAGGCACACGGAATGAAGGTAATAACCCCATCAGATGAAGAGCAAAACGAGATAGATAAAATCATATTTGATGAATTAGTTATTGGTATACTTAATTCAGAAAGTAAACAAAGATTATTAGAGATTATAAGTAATTATGAAGTAGATGGAGTAATTTTAGGATGTACTGAGCTTCCATTGATATTAAAACAAAAAGATTGTAAATTGAAATTATTAGATACTATAGAAATTCACGTTGATTCAGCTTTAGATTATTACATGTCTTTATGAAAGATTTACCTATAATTGAATAACTTTGTTTTCCTTTTACCAAATTTTATTAAAATTAAGAGTATTACTTAAAAAATTATCGGTTTGAAAGCTTTTTTAATACTCAAACGTTATTAAGTATAACAAAATTAGAAAGGTTAAGCTTATTGGACGCTTTAAATTAACAAAAATTAAACTGAAGGATTTAGCTCCCATTTTATTAGTAATGTTATTGTTATTTGTATCAATAGCATGTGCTAATATGCTGATCCCTAGTTATGCCGCTATTCAAATAGAATTTAATATTCCAGAGGCATTACTAGCAATTCCAGATGCTTTTTTTGTAGTGGTAAGCGCTTTCTTTGCTTTATTGTGGGGTTATTATACTGATCGGATTGATAGAACAAAAGTAATACTGGCAGGAGCATTTTCTTGGACTTTTGGAATGATCTTAACTGGTTTTTCACCAAGCTACATTATATTAGTTGTCTCAAGGATGTTAAGTGGAGCAGGTTTGGGCTGTGTATTACCAGTAGGATACTCTATCATTTCTGATGCTATTCCGCCTGATGAAAGATCTGGTTGGTTTGGCACTTTAGCAATTTTAAGCTCAGTCTCAAATGGAGTTGGGCAAGCTTTATCATCATTTCTTGGTCCAATCTTAACATGGAGATTCCCTTTCTTTTTGTTATCTGGTATAAGTATAGTTATAGTATTTTTACTTTTTTTTGTTAAAATACCCAAACGCGGGGTAAGTGAGGCAGAATTATTGGACTTAGCAGACCTAAATCTTGAATATAGTTATACTATTTCTAAAAAAGATCTTTCTAAAATCTTAAAAAAAAAGACAAACCGAAATCTCATCTACCAAAGCTTTTTTTCTATTATTCCTGGAACAATTACAATTTATTTTCTAACTTCAATGTTAACCTTATATTATTTAAATGATTTGCCACTACAAATTCGATTACAAACCGCTACTATATTAGCAGGTATATTAGGCATTGGATACATTATTGGAAATTTAGTTCTTTCCTATTTAGGAGATATATTATATCGAAAAAATAAGAAAAATAGAACAAGACTGGCAATGGTTTGTATGATCAGTGCTTTCCCTTTCTATCTAGTTACACTGCTTCTTATTAAGCCAGTTAGTTCAACTGTTTTAAATATTACTTATCCTAGTCCAATTCCAACATCTGAACTTGCTAATTATATTTTCTTAACATTAGGAGAAATTTTTTCAAAATATCCCAATTATATTTATTATTTTATTTTTGGGCTTATTGGTACAATTCTAATTGCTGGCCCAGTAGGGAATAGAAATGCTGTTATGATTGATATCAATTTACCCGAACATAGAGGAACGTCCGTTTCGTTCTTAAACCTTTCTGAACAAATTGGAAAGGGACTTACTTTATTTGTATCTTATTTCTTAATATCATTTTTGAATGGTCTATTTAATAATAGTGGAATATTTAATATGATGTTCATTTCTGTTTTTTTGTGGATACCAGCGTGTATTTTCTGGATTTTTGCCAGTCGGAGTGTTGGAAAGGATTTAACCACCAAATCAATGATCTTATCTGAAAGAAAACAAGTTGGTTTATTAGACTATATTTTTGAATTAGAGATTCAAATGGATAGAGCAATTCAAAAAGTTCAAGATGCTAAGTATTATATTTTGACTAATCCTGAAAAATTTAACAAGTTAATTGGTGAAGCTATTATAATTTTTAATTACTGTGAAAAGGAAGGTGAATTTAGGAGCATAACCAATATTGAACAAAAAGCGCGTGAGTTAAACATTAAAGCAACCTCGATTAAGAGTATGGCAAATCAAATTTATAAGTTACTAGAAAGTGATGGTTTATCACAAAAAGAAATAAGTTTACTTAATGAAGATCTAAAACAGATAGTCTTAAAAATTGCTGAAGGAGAAAAAAGCACATTCGGAGAATTGCAGATTTATTATGAAGATGCTAATTTAAAAATAATAGAAGCACGTTTACTGAGAAAAAATAATTTAATTAAGAGTATAGTTAAAATTTTAGATGCAATTAAGACCTATGAAAGAGTAAAAAACCTCCTGAATGAAAGATTAGAAGTGGTTAATGGCACTTCTGATTTATCTGATGAGGATCAATTAGTTTATGAAAAAGAAAAAGAATTTTTTGAAAAATGTTCTAAATCATTAATAGCAACAAATAGATTAAGACAGGAATTTAAGGATATTTTTAAACAATTAGAAGAAAACGGAATTAGCAAAGAAGACTTAGAAAAAATCTCTGACCTTACCTTAGAATTTAATGTTAATTTATATAATGTAATTACTGATACGTTTGGTCAAAATAAAGAAACAAAAAAAAAACTGAAAAAGATTTTGGAGAAAATTGATACTATTTTTAATGAATATGATAAATGGAAAGAAGAAGAATTTAAAGTTTTTTAATAAAATTCAAGGCGATGCCAAATTAGTTATTTAGAAATTCATTCGCTAAGAGTTCTCTAAAAATATCTTTATCTTTACTAGAGAGTTCTTTGCTTCCTTTTCCTTTTTTATTATAGTGATCAGGACTGTCATTGTTAGAGAATAAATTTATTAATAAAATTAAACAATTACGAAGTTGGAAATTATCCTCTGGTGTAGCTTTACCATTAAAACTTTTCATTAACTTTATCAAAAGATTGCTTAAACAAGCCTTATTGAGTTGAACTGGATCATGAGCACTTTTTGCTTTATTGTGATAAAATTCCATAATTTGAGCTATGCAATCCATTGAACTTATACCTATCTATAATTCTATAATCTGATAGATTCCAGAATGTACGATTCTGAAAATGGCTCCAACTATTATTTACTATTCTTACTAGACATACTTGTTCGGATATAAAAATATTTTTGACCGAATTTCACAAGAGAATGTTGAAAATCAAAAATTCTTGAATTTGGTTTAATAATTTTAAAAAGAGTATTTATCGTTAAATCTAAATATTTGCTACAAAGCTCTCAAT
>JBATUM010000220.1:0-7705 GCA_049671145.1 Promethearchaeia archaeon | reverse complement strand
TCCAACCTGCTTTTTTACCAAGCCAAACTAATAAAGATTTTACACCTTCACCATAGATTGAAGATAAAATATCAATCAATTGAGGGGGGAAAAAAACAAATCGATCATCAAATAATTGATATTTTCCTTTAATATATTTTAAACCTTTTAATTTTAAATTTCTCATAATTAATATCTTAAATTATTTTTATGTTTATATATTTTCTGCGAAATTAACTTAAATTGATTGTATTTATTTAATATCAAGGAGCTTTAAATAATTTTTTACAAAAATTATCTAGAGGATGTTCGATCTATTTTTAACTTTAATTGAAATTCTTTCAATAATGATATTTTTCATTTTAATTTTTATATATTCAATCCTATCAACAGATTCTACAACAACGATTATTTCATTTATGCTTTATTTAATAATTTTAATTCCTTTTCTCTTTTTATTAGATTATTTTAAAAGCTTAATTAACATAGCAATGTTAGAAAACTTGATATTTTTTAAGAGTATTATTTTTTTATCAACAATTATAACTTATATTATCGGATTTGTTCTATTTATTGAACTCATCTATCTATTATTTTTTAGTTAATAGAGGTTTAAAGGGAGATTAAATTAATTTTAATACATTAAAATATGATAGGAAGAAAATTAATATAAATAAAATACATGAGATAAGCATTAAAGGAGTAATTTTTTCATAGTTTATGATTTTAAGAAAATAATAGGATGAAATTAATGTACAAACTAGTAAAGAAAAAAATATTGTCAGAAATTCATATGATACCATTAAACTTAAGATGTAAATCCCGTTAGGATTATTCAGAGGTATTTCCTGAGCAATTAACACAAATAATGGAAACATCCCTCCTATTGCGCCCATAATTATCGGTAATAAAAATAAAAATATCAAAACTTTAAACTTTTCTCCTTTTATGATTATTTCTAACTTTTTTTCAAGTTTTTTATGTTTTGAGATGAAATTCAAGATATCAAATATTTTTTCAGAAGATTCATAGGCATTTTCAATTAATATTTTTTTTAAAACATCAATAATTATCCAATAGCGAAATGATTTTAATTCATATTGTAAATATTCCATCATTTCATTAAATGAGCAAGTGAAGTTTAATAGACGATTTATTTGAATTTGGAGTGAATTAATTATTTGACTCAATTTATCTTTATGAAAAAAATATGAATTAATTAACGCATTTTCAGGAGAAATATGATTTTGTAATTTAATTGCAAAAGATTTGAGGAATGAGAGAAAATCTTCAAAATTTTTCTTTTCTTTTTTAGAATAATTATTTAGTAAACCTAGTAAAAAGATATCACTTTTAATAAATTTTTTAAACAAAATTCTTTGCAGAATAAAAAATAATGGAATGAGCATAAGTAAAATATATAAATTAATTCTATTAAATAGGATTAAAAAACCCAATCCTAGGGGAGTAAATAGACCTGTAAAGAAAATAATACTTAATCTTGTTTCAATTTGCTTTAAATAAACTTTAAATTTATTTTCTAAGGAACTAAAGTCATTTTTATTAAAATTAATTTGGGTTTTAAAATTATCTGCAATTAATTCCTTTAAATATTTGTTAAAATCTTCAGAGGGACTCACAAAGTTATCTAATTCTTTTTCTGGATTATAACCTTCTTGAACTCTTTTTATAATAACTTCAAAGCTTTCCGAGATGGGAAGATTGTAGTCCTTTATTAATCTAATGAATACCAAGGCAAAATCAGAATCATTAGATAATGATTTCTGCAATATTGAGAAATATATTTTAACCAAATATAGTAGTGCATTTAATTTCATCTCATTTTTATAAACGACTTTATATAGCCTTATATTAAAAATATAAGCTAAAATTATTGAGATAATAAACGAATAAGAGAGAATAGTAATAATATGCAGATTAAAAAAAGCCACTGAAGGTAAAAATAAAATCATAAAGATGAATATAAATATTATGAATGTTGCTTTATTGATATCGTCTTGTTCTATTTTATAATATTTTCTTAATATAACCTTATAATGCTCTCTAAATTCTCTAAACTTTATTTTTGGTATTTTTAAATTATGGAAACTGCGACAAAAGGTAATATATCTTCCATTATTATTCATAAAATCACGATATTAAGAGTTAAAACAAATGAATTTCTATTAAATCTAATTGATAAAAAATCTGTAATGTGTAAATCTGAGAAGGTAAATCCTTAAATTCCACATGTAAAAATTGTCTATCGTATTGATGGATATTATAAGAAGGTATATTCTTTACAATATATTCATACTTGATATAAAAACCATCAGTAGATATATTTAGTTTTTCAGGATAGTATATATTTTTTTGATAAATTTCATTTGGGTTTTCATTTATGAAAAGTATACCTTGATCAAATTCATTAATAATATTTGAATAAAGTTCATAATCATGTTCAAGATTTCCTTTATAATCAATTATTTGATCCCAAAAGGGAAAAATTATAGATATAAATATAACTAAAATAAAAATCCCAAAAGCGGTTAATAAAGCTTTTTCTAATAAATTTGTCATATTATTTTATTAAAAATTAAGAATTTAAACTCCTACAGTGTTTCCATGAAAACCAGAAATTTTCAAGTTCTTTTAAGGATATAAATGAGAAGTAAGAAATTTTATCAAAAAGAGCAACTAAATCTTCTAAGGAGATTTTATGATATCTAAGCAAAAAATTGAATATATCTTCATAGATTTGTATATACATGGAAAATTCTTTTTCATTAATAGGTTCAATTTTTCTCATTTTTTTAATAGAATTTGTATTAAACAGATCAGTCAACAAATTCCACTTATCCGAGTCAGGGTTATATTCAAATATTTGCCTATAAACACCGTTCGCTTGTTTAGTATCATGATTAATTTCTGAAATGGAAAGAATTTTCCTTTTTTCACGTGTTTTATTCATTAAAATTAGAAGATCTAAATCCTTTAAACAAGATATATTTATTTCAAAATGATACAATAATCTATTCATCAACGAATCAAGATTATTTGAATGGATCGTTTGGAATCCCCTTAATCCCGCGGCTAAGCAATGAAACATTGCTTCGGCTTCTTCTCTTGCGAGGATTTCTCCTAAATATATAATATCTGGGGTCCGATGTAATAATTTCTTAATCTGGTTTTGCTTAGAAAATTTCTGTTTGTTTGAAGCTTCTAAGGGATCTACTTTATATTTTAGTTGGTGTCTCTCAAATTTTGACTGATTTAATGATTCTGTTATTGATTCAACATATATTTTTCTAAATTCCTTAGGGACAAGTAAATCTAAAGCATTTATTAGAGTTGTTTTTCCTGTGTTTGTTTCACCAGTAACAGTAATATTGACCCTTCTTAAAACGCTAAAGTATAAATAAGCAGCTAAAATGGGGTTTAAAGTTTTATTTTTTAATAAATCTTGAATTGTAAAAATGTTCTTATTTAATTTCCTTATATCTAAGGAAAATTTATTTAAATTAATAGGTTCAGTATCAATAGCAAACCTACAGTAAAAATATTTATTGTTTAAGACTAGTTTTATACTTGGATTTATATAATCTACAGATTTACCACTGTATATTCTTAACAGTGTTTTAATTCTATCTATCTCTTTTAAAGTGAATTTTTTATCTGTTCTACAACGTCCATACTTCTGATGGTTGAGATATAGCTTATCATTTGGAGAATCTAGGAAGATTTCTTCGATATTATCATCTATTAATAGAGGAAATAATTTTTGGAGGTTCAACTTTTGAAGTGCAGCTAAAAATGCAATTTTTCTCATTTTATTTTGAGAAAATTTATATTTTAAATTTATATATCGTAATGCCTCAATTTTATACAATTTAATCAAGTCTTCTAATGAAATTATTCGATCTATCTTAAGGAGGACTAAATTTTTTTCTACATCATTTATAATTTTTGAAAAATATATCTGCTCTGATTTTGATTTAAAAGGAAATTGTACATCATAAAAGTTCTCATATTCATCAGGGATTTTATAAATAAGAATTTTAAATAAGTCATTTTTCCCGATTTTGTATTCTTCTATAAGATTTCGATTATTAAAGAATTGTATATCTTTGGGAGATTTGGGTTGAATTATATATAATTGGGTTCTATAAAAATAGTTTTCAAAAAAATTTGAATTATTTTCAGAGAATTTCTTTTCTTTCTGGTAATTTGTATAATCTTTAATGATTTGAAGTTCTTTTAAAAATTTAAAAAGTGAGTTATATAAAAATTCATGGGGTTTTACACATTTACTACAATCAGAATCGTATATTAAATCTGTTTTAAAGTAATCTAATTTATTTTTTATGAGTTCATAGATAAAGATTGGATTATTATATTTATCTCCACTTATTGGATTATCAAAAAATTCATGATTAAATACCTTACACTGAAATCCTTTATACGCACATTTTTTTCCCCTTATTCTTCCTATTTTGTGTAAAATACTTTTAATTTTTTCCAAGCGCTTAAAGTAATTTAATAATGGAAGGCATTTATCAGAACTAATTTCATAATTGTCTATGTCGAAAGAGATATAGTCAAATTTTGCGTTTCTAAACAAGTATAGTGATTTTAAAAAGCATGAGAGGCATTTTTCATTATCAAATTTCTGTAAATTTAAGTTTGAACATTTATTACAATTCAAAGTTAAAATTACTTCTTTTTTACCTTCAAGCTTTTCTCTTTCTTGAAAGTAGATCTGATCTTTTAGCTTTAATGACATTTATTATTTATTTTAAAAAGTTAAATAAAAATAACCCCTTTTTTAAAACCATTACTTTAGAGATTTGGTAATTAGTATACAAAAACTTTTTTTATTTTGCACAATTTAGATTTTCAAAAGCAAAGTGATCACAAATGGGACATCGAAAAAAGCATGCTCCACGACATGGTTCATTAGCATTTCTACCTAGAAAAAGAGCATCTAATATTAAAGGTAGAATAAGACATTGGTTAGATAAATCAGAAAATTTAAATTTTTTAGGATTCGCTGGTTTTAAAGCAGGTATGACACATATAACTTATATTGAAGACCAAAAAGATAGCCCCTATTTTGGAAAAGAATTAATGAAACCTGTTACTGTAATCGAAATACCTCCCTTAATACTTATTGGTATAAGAATTTACAGTGAAGATGAATATGGTAAGTATGTTATAGGAGAGTTATATACAAAAGAAATAAATCAATATCTTAAACGTAAAATCAATACCCCGAATTTTGAAAAATATAATTTTGACAAGATTAAAAAGGAATTAATGGGAAATATAAACGAATATAGTGAGATAAGGGGAATATTTCAGACTCAACCGTATCTCACTTCTTTACCAAGAAAGAAACCTGATATAATTGAGATCAAATTAAATTCAATTGCTAATCCTAATGAAGAATTTAATTATGCAATATCGAATCTTGGTAATGAAATCAGAGCTCGTGATGTTTTAGAGGAAGGGGAGTTGATAGATGTTATCGCAGTTACAAAAGGAAAAGGTTTTCAAGGGCCAGTAAAACGATTTGGTATTAAGATTTTAACCCGAAAAAATAGTAAAATAAGAAGAGCTGTTGCTTGTATCGGCCCATGGCACCCTGCCAGAGTTCTTTACACGGTTCCTAGACCGGGCCAATTAGGATATCATCAGAGGACTGAATACCACAAAAGAATCATGCTGATGGGCGAAAATGAAGAGGAAATAAATCCAAAGGGAGGGTATATTAGATATGGTAAAGTAAAGGGGGATTATCTATTACTTTTAGGTTCCATTCCAGGTCCTAAAAAAAGATTAATTCGGATAAGAAAAACGATTCGACCATTAAAATCTTTTACAGTTAAAACTCCGGAAATTACATTTGTAAGCCGAGAAAGTCAACAAAAGAGATAATGTGATATTATGGAAAAAATAAATGTATATAATTTAGATGGGAATAAGAAAACACTAATTGACATTCCTAAGATTTTTACGTTTAAGCCAAGACACGATTTAATTAAGCAAGCAAGTGAAGTCTTCGTTAGTAGGAAAAAACAAATTCAAGGAAGAGATAAAAGAGCCGGATTAAGAAATACTTCTGAAAGTTGGGGAACGGGGCATGCTCTATCTAGAGCTCCAAGAATAAAAGGCTCTGGATTTTCTACAGCTCGTAATGTTGGAAGAGTTCCTTTTGCAAAAGGAGGGAGAATAACTCATCCCATCAAAGCAGAGAAAAATATAGAAAAAAAGATAAACAAGAAAACAAAAAAACTTTCAATTATTTCTGCTATTTCTGCTTCTGCTGATAAATCCTGGATTAAAAAAAGAGGTCATATTATTGATGAACTTCCTGAAATTCCATTAGTAGTGGATGATAAAATTCAGACAATCAAAAAAACTAATGCTATTTATTCAGTCCTTTGCGATTTAGGGTTAAAAAAAGATTTACTTAAAATTAGAAAATCTAAAAAGATTAGAGCGGGAAAAGGCAAAAGAAGGGGACGAAAGTATAAAAGGAAAAAAGGGATACTAATTGTAATTAAAGAAGATTTTGGAATTGTAAAGGCTGCGAGAAATATCGCAGGAATTGATATAGTTAACGTTGAAAATCTTTCGATTGATGACTTAGCTCCAGGAGGATTACCAGGAAGATTGATATTATGGACCCAATCATCATTTAATGAGTTAAATAAATTTGAGGGATTAAACTAATATGGAAAGCTTCTATAAAATTATTAAAAGACCTTTAATAACAGAAAAAACTTTTGACTTAATTGAAAGAGAGAATAAATTAGTATTTATTGTAAATAAATCAGCTAATAAAAATCAAATTAAAAGAGCTATTGAAAATATCCATAATGTTAAAGTAATAGGAGTTAACACTTTAATTACGTCAAAAGGAGAGAAAAAAGCTTTTATAAAATTACATCCAGATTATTCTGCTCAAGATATAGCAATTGAATTAGGGATTTTTTAATTTTTATCAATTTTTAAATTTTTTAAATTTAGATTTTTAAATTCTTTATAATTTAAAATTACTATATCTTTCAATAATCTTACTTTATCAACTTTTAATAATTTTTGATATTCATTCTCATCTAAAATTAATAAGTAAATTAAATATTTAGAACAAAATCTTTTAAATATTTTTAAAATTAATTTAAAGTTTAATTTTATTAGTGTCATAAATACTATTTTTTGTTCGATGAATAATAAGTTTTGATTTAACCTTTGGTATTCAATTTGATTTGATTTTAATAATTCTTCAAATTTCAAATTAAATTTTGGAATACTATTTATTTCAGAATTATTTCCAATTAACAAAGTTTTATCAACTTTATTAAACGGAGAAAACTCCTCTGTTAAGTTTAATCTCCATAATATTCGATATATCTTTGCCAAATTGATCTCTGATTTATTTAATAGATTGAAGTTGAAAAAATTATTGACATCTTCTTCAAAACTTATATCATTTATAAAAGCACTCTCTCTAATACGGATGAAATATGCATTTAAAGCGGGTTGATTATCAATAATTTTAAAATTTAAGATTAAATATCCTTTTTGGTTAAGATTTTTTATGAAATTCATCAAATGGATTAAAATTTGGTTTTGACTCTCATAACCTTTAATTTTTATTTCATAAAACTCCAAGATTTTTTCGTAGGAATGATTTTTTATTAAAATAGATTCAGGTTTTTTA
>JBATUM010000219.1:0-10290 GCA_049671145.1 Promethearchaeia archaeon | reverse complement strand
CAAAAAATTAGAAGGATTATGCTTAAATATTTTAAATTTTTTTTTTATCTTTTCAACAAACGACTCGGATACTTCATCACCTTTACCCCTCCAATATTAAACCTGAATATATCTTTATTTTAGCGTTTTTTTATCAGAATTGGTAATTTTCCTTTTCGAATAATTAATTAAATATTGGAAGATTTTATCATTTAATTATTCTTTATTATCATCTGTTAATGTTTAATTAATCTGATTTCTGTGATTATATGGGAAAATTTGAAGAATTAAGTAATGAAATAAATAAATATCTACGATTATCTACTTTTCCTGTAGGAGTAAAATTATTAGAAAATATAGAAGACCTTAATAATATCAGATTTCTAAAAAAACCAGAAAAAAAAGTAGCTATCTGTCAAATTTTCAGCTATGCAAGATATTATGGGTGGACTATGGGTTGTGCTGGGAAAGATAATTTATGCCCACTCGCCGGAATATCTCTTGGGTTAGAAGAATCATATAGATTATTTGAAGAAGGAGCTTTTTTCATAGGTAGATATAATGAAACTAAAGAAGCTGCCATAAAAACAACAACCTCAATGCCTAAGTTACCATTTGGTAAATATTCTGCTATTCTAGCTGGTGCTCTATACCGTATCGATTTCACACCAGATTTAATACTAATTTGGGGAAATTCTGCTCAAATAATGAGAATTATTCAAGGATATCTATGGAAAAAAGGCGGGAGAGTCTCAATGTCAACATTCTGCGACGGAGTGTGTGCAGATACTATTTCAAACGCTATAATTACAAAAGATTTACAAATTGCTTTTCCTTGCCTTGGTGATCGCCGATTTGGTATGGCTTTGGATTCTGATTTAATAGCATCTATACCTATTGGAATTACTGATGAAATAATAGAAGGGATGGAAAAAACCCATAAAGCAGGCACGCGATATCCAATAGCTTTTCAATTATCAACTCCTAAGTTTTTTATAAAGTTGAAAAAACAATTAGATAAGGTTAAAAAGAATTAATTTAAATTACTTTTCTTAATAATATTATTTTAGAATTAAAATTTAAGAATATATTTCATGAGGGGAGAATAAATCAGACAAAGCAAACTTATGCCTCTAAAGGAGGCAATCTCTACTTACGTTCAAGATGGCGATTTGGTTGGATTAGGAGGGCTTTCTTTTTGGAGAAAACCAATCAGCGCTTGTAGAGAGATAATTAGACAAGAAAAGAAAAATTTATCAGCATGTACATTCGTGGGTGGATTTGATATAGATATACTTATAGCCGGAGGGTGCATCTCAGAAGTAAGAAGTTGTTTTGTAGGAATGGAGATATTTGGTATGGCTCCACATTATAGAAAAGCTGTTGAATCCGGTAAGGTGAGGATTTCCGAGGAAAGTGAAGCTACAATAGCACTAGGATTAAGGAGCTCCTATCTTAAAGTACCATTTATGCCCTTAAAGGGCATAATAGGAACATATCTTCCAAAAGTTAGAGAAGATATCAAACAGATTGAAGACCCATTAGGATCTGGAACACAATTAATGGCTGTACCTAAAATCGATTTAGACGTAGCAATATTGCACGTACCGTATGCAGATGAGTTTGGTAATGGGAATATCGCAGGAGCTGTGTGGATGGACGCTGATATGGCAAAAACAGCCAAAAAGACTATTGTAATATGTGAAAAACTTGTTGATACGGAAGATATTAGGCATTTACCTGGAAAAGCCCAATTACCATTGCAAACCACGACAGCTATAGTTAAATCTCCTTTTGGGGCTCATCCTACTAGTTGTTATCCTATGTATACTTTTGATCCTCTTCATATTCAAGAATATCTTAAAATGAACTTTGAAGATTATAAGGATAAGTTTATTATAGATAAAACTCCAGTACAATATCTTGAACAAACAGGTGGAATACAAACCATTTTTAACATATTATTATAATTATAATCAAATTTTCAAAAATTAAAATTAAAAAGTGTGGTTTTATGAATGAAACTAAGAAAATGAATCAAACTTTAGAGATAATCGAGAGGAGAAGAACTATTCGTGCATATAACCCTACTCCATTAACTCCAGAAGAAATTAATACTATTATCCATGGAGCCATGAGAGCTCCCACAGCAGGTAATATGATGTTCTATTCTATTATTCAGGTAAATGACCAAAAAATGAAAGATAAATTAGCATTAACCTGTGATAATCAGCCTCATATTGCTAAAGCTCCCTTAGTTCTGATTTTTTTAGCTGATGTGCAACGTTGGTGGGATTATCTTCAACTTAGCATGGTTCCTGATCTATGTGAAGAAAGGGGTATAAACTTTGAATCTCCACAAGAATCAGACTTACTAATGGCATGTTGTGATGCCTTAATTGCTGCACAGAATGCAGTTATCACAGCTGAGTCATTAGGAATAGGTTCATGCTATATTGGTGATATTATGGAAAACATCGAAATACATCGCGAAATGTTTAATCTCCCTAAATGGGTATTTCCCATTACAATGGTCTGTTTTGGATACCCTAAAGGTGATAAAGAAAAGATACCATTAAAAGAACGATTCCCCAAGAAATTTATCCATTTTATCGATAATTACAATAGACTAAATAAGGAAGATTTTACTGAAATGTTTCATAATGTAAATAGGGATTTTAATATAAAATTTGCTAAGAATTTAGGACAACAGTTTTATTTTGGGAAATTAGGTGCTGATTTTTCAAAAGAAATGCGTCGATCTGTTAAAGTCGCTATTAAGGATTGGATTGCAAAAAATGGTGATTTGTAAATTTAATTGTTGAAAGTATATAATGAAAGAGGTATAAAAAAATGAGTGCAGATTCAGAAGATTATACTATAGATGAGATAATGACAGTTTTAATGGCAAGAGAAGTACGAAATGATGATGTTATGATTGTTGGAGTTGCAACTCCAATGGTATGGGCAGCATTTACATTAGCAAAATTAACCCATGCCCCTGATGCAATTTATCATTACATTATGGGAAATACATTTGTTATGGAACCCCGACAAGTATCATTACTGTATCTTGAAATGAATACTGCAAGGGCTTATAGATTTCAAAACTCAGTTGAATGTACATTAGAATCCCTTCCCTCTGATAAGCTTACTACAATAGAGTTCTTTAGACCTGCTCAGGTTGATCAATATGGAAATACGAATAATGTCTGCATAGGTGAATGGCACAAACCTAAAATTCGTCTCCCTGGATGTGCGGGAATAGCTGATTTTAGCATGTTTTATAAGCGGGGTTCTTTTTTATATACTCCTCGACATGATACAAGAACTTTTGTACCAACAAACAAATTATTTTTTATCTCTGGTGTAGGATTTCCTGATGGCAAGCCTTCTATATGCGGTGGTTCCGGTCCCCAGTGTGTAGTAACTAATTTAGCTTATTTAGATTTTGATGATAAAAGTAAAAGGATGAGAGTAGCTTCTGTTCATGCGGGTGTTGATATCGAAGTTGTAAAAGAGTCTACAGGTTTTGAATTAGTTATTCCTAAAGATTTGAAAAAGACTAAACCTCCAACAGTAAAAGAAATCAAATTATTAAGAGAAAAAGTTGACCCGTTAAGCATTAGGAAACTAGAAATACTTTCTGGACGAGATAGAGAGGAATTACTAGATCAAATAATTCAAACGGAATTGAATATGGAGAAAAAATTTCCTAAATTGCTTGCCTAATAATTACTAATCTTTAGGGTATAACTCTATTTTTCGACCCTTTTTTTTAAAAAAAATTAAATCTTTCTCTGATAATTTATCAATGTGATATTTAACAGTATTTCGTGCTAGATTAATTTTATCAGAAATCTCAGAAGATGAAATCCCTGGATTTTTCTGAATTAATTTGAAAACTTTTGTAGTAGTTTCTGATTTTGCTAATCCATTTTCGAAGGATTCCAATGTTTCAATACTATTCATTAATGGAAAATATACCGAATATTGTCCAAATTTTTCTTTCCTAATAATATTATATTTCAAAAGCACATCTAAGTGCCACTGCAATTGTCCTTTTTGGATATTACATTCTCTCAATAATTCATTATGGTGAATTCCTGGACTTTTAAGAATTAATTTAATAACATTTTTGCGATTTTCATTTCCAAATATTTCTTTTAAGGTTAATCTTGATCTACCACTATAAAAGAATTGTTTGCGTGTAAATCGATTTTTGTACTCCTTAACAGAGATGACTGTAGAAAGAGACACTAAGATAATCGCGGTAATTGATAGGATAATTATAAAAAGCTTAATAATAGGATTTATTGGTTCACCAAATACATCTTCCAAGGAAAAAAATACATGAAGAGTTAAAATTAATAAAGTAAGAGAAATTGGGATTAATATTAGATTAATTAATAAAATCTTATTTAACTTAGGTTTATATTTTACCATTTGCTTCTATTCATCTTTTTTCTTGTTCAATCTCAAAACTGGAAACATAAAAGATACTCTATTTGCATATTTTAAATATTCATCCCTATATTTAGATTTTAATGCAATATCTTCAATTTTACCTAATATTATATATGCCAAAACTTCCCCTATCCAAATAAGTAGGATAATAGTATAGCTACTAATATTAAAAGGATTAAAGTCCACAATTGGGTAAGTCTGAAATGCAACTAAAGTCATACCAAATGTCATTATTATAAAAGCTAAATATTGAGGATGTCTGACAAATTTATAAGGGCCATTACGAATTAACTGTTTTCTATGAGTTATTTGAAAAATTAGAGCGTAAATGTAAAAAGTAAATCCAACTAGTGCAATGTAGGTTCCAGGAATTCTAAATAAGAACATGAGATCATATAGTAAAATTCCTGGATTTTGAAAGAAGAGTGCTATATATGTGATTACAGGAACACTCATTATACCAAACCATACGGCAGTACAAGGTACGTATTGGAAAATTGGGATTAGAAATGAAGAAATGCTGGTTGAAATTGATACAATTTTATTTTTAATTTTATATCCTTTTTGATTCATTCTTATTTACCTTTTAATTTTTGATTTTCCTTACATAATAAGAAATAAATCTATTTATAAAGGTTTAAGGTGCACTTTTCGAACAATTCAATGATTTACAAAAGTTAAAACAAAAGCACAAACAAATAAAAAAAATTAGTATTTAGGATTTTCTTAATCCCTTTTTTGCAAATATATGGTTTTTAGGTACACTTATTGAACAACCTTTCTTTTAACCATTAATCTATATATAACTGAAATGATTAAAATTAAACCTGATATACTAACAGTTATTATAACTGTTATTATAAAACTTGGATTTTGACTTGGATTTTGAGTTGGTGGTACATTTGAAAGTTCGAGGATTTCTAAACCATCATCTAAATCAGTTAAAAACACTAAATTATTCTCAACATATAGATTTCTCGTGTGACCTCCATCATTAAATCCGCTTATCTTCCAAGGATTAGTAGGATCACTTATATTAACGATTTCAAGCCCATCATTATCATCTGATAGAAAAGCAAGATCATCTAAAATGAAAGCAAAGTATACCTTACCTCCATTGTTGAACGATCCCAAAGTAATTGGAAGGATAGGATCACTCACATTCAAGATCTCTAGACCATTTGAACTGTAACATAAGTAAGCTATATTTCCTATGACCTTAACACTATAAGCACCTACACCATTAAAGCACCCCCCGATTTCAATAGGATTAAATGGATCTGAAATATTAATTATTTCAAGACCAGCATGATATTCTGCTATATAAGCTAAGTCTCCATTAATAAAGACCCCGTTAGGAGCCCCTCCATCATTGTGTTCACCAATTTTCACAGGATTTCTAATATCACTACAGTTAATAATTTCAAGCCCATTTTCTATACTAATTAAATAAACAAGATCTCCAACTGTAAAAACGTCAGAAATATGCCCTCCATTATAAAAATCACTTATCTTAACAGGATTTAATGGATTTGATACATTGACTATTTGCAAACCACTAAAATAGTTCGCTAAATAAGCGATTCCATTAATGACATCGATACTGTGAGTTACTCCTAGGTCAAGGTGTCCCAACTCGATTGGATTGCGAGGATCAGAAACATCAATAATTTGCAACCCTTCTTCATTTCCCCCGACATAAGCTATGTCATCAATTACAACAACATCCCAAGCATTTAAAGTCTCGAATTGCCCGATCTTTTGTGGATTTAAATTGATATCGGCAGACACTATATTACTCTTTGAAGAAACTATAAAAAAGAGTAAAAGAACCAAAGGGAAGAATTTTTTATAGATAAAATTTCTTGATTTCATTTTTTATCAAATACTTTTTAATTTTTACAAAATAAGAAATAAATGTATTTATAAAGGTTTAAGGTGCACTTTTCGAACAATTCAATAAAATAGTATGAAAAAAAGGGCTAACTCTTCTTTTTTATCTCGAAATTAACATCTTCGAATTTATTATGAATTGTTTGATAAATCTTAAATTTTCCATCATCTAAAGCTTTTTTGATTATTTCATCAATCTCATCTTCATTGATAAGGCTCTTGGAGATTAAATCTTCCATCTTAGAATAAACTAATTCTTTTATTTTATATTTAAAGCGTTTCTTTTTTTTTTCATTGATAAGGCCTGAAAGCTCAACATGTTCTTTATGATCCCAAATATTTTGTAAAAGATCATCTATACCCTCTCCGTTATTAGCATTTGTCATTGAAACGGGCGGTCTCCAACCAGATTGAAAAATTGTATCATCAAGCATCATCTCTACCTGAACGGCTATATCTTCCCCACCTAAATCTTTTTTATTAATATCATAAATATCACCGATCTCGATAATCCCTGCTTTTTGCATTTGGATAGCATCACCATATCCAGGAACAAGAATGACAACAATAGTATATGCTAAGTTATAAACATCAAATTCAGCCTGTCCAACACCTACAGTTTCAATAATAATTACATCCATACCCCATGCTTCATAAAGTAAGCTTATATCAAAAACAGCTCTCGAAATTCCACCCTTATATCCCCTTGAAGCAAGACTACGTAAAAATACGTTCGGATGCAGTGTAATATTAGTCATTCGTACTCTATCTCCTAAAAAAGCGCCTCCACTGAAAGGAGATGTCGGATCCACACAAATTATACCTACAGATTTACCCTGATCTAGTAATTTCTGAGTTATAGCACCAGTTAAAGTGCTTTTCCCCACACCAGGAGAGCCCGTAATTCCAATGATATATGAATCACTTTTAATATCTTCAAAGTGTTTAAATATCTCATAAGCCCTTTCAGGTTCATTTTCTATAACTGAAATTAATCTTGCTAAGGCAATTTTATCTTTTTTTCTGAAACGGTCAATCAACGCATTGATATCATAAGTATCTTTCAATTAAATGCATCACCTGAAAAAATATTTATTTTTTTATATGAGTCCTAATAAAGTCTACAATGTCAGAAACCATAGATCCAGGTCCATATATATTTGCAACACCCATCTCTTTTAACTTAGCGAAATCTCTAGCAGGGATTACACCCCCAAGTAGAATCATTATATTATCTAATACTCCTCGTTCTTTTAAAAGATCAAGGATTTGTTGAGTGTATGCAAAATGAGCACCAGAATGTATACTCAGACCAATTACGTCTACATCTTCTTGAATGGCCGCCTCAACAATTTGTTGAACGTTTTGAAAACCTCCAAAAATAAGTTCCATGCCTGCATCTCTTATAGCTCGAGAGACTACAATTCCTCCCCGCCAATGCCCATCTATTCCTGGTTTACTCATTAATACTCTAATCTTTTTGTCAGTCAATATTTACACCTCCTGAATTAAATGGCAAGTGGGGGTTCCCAAATTCCATAGATTTCTCGATAGATATCACAAACCTCTTGAACTGTTGCACCCTCCTTTGTGGCTTCCATAACAGTTGGCATAACATTTTCCTCTTTTTCACAGACATTCCTTAGTTTATCTAAGATTTTTTCCAATTTTGCATTATCTCGACGCTCTTTTAATTTCATAATTCTACTAACCTCAATTTCAATTGCTTCTTCATTAGTCCTAAATACATCTGTCACGGTATCATAAGATACAGGGTACTTATTCACTCCAAGCATTATTTCCTCACCACTTTCAAGACGCATTCTTCTTTTATGAAAGGCATCTCTCATTTCTTTGTATAACCACCCCGTAGATAAAGCTTTATCAATTGTACCAACTTTTTCAATCTTACCCATATATTTCCATACTCTTTCCTCAACCTCATCAGTGAGCCATTCGACATAATAAGAACCTGCTAGTGGATCAATAGTATTCGTAATTCTAGTTTCATCAGAAATAACTTGTTGTGTTCTTAAAGCAACTAATGCTGCTTCCTCTGATGGTAAACAAATTGCTTCATCGTAAGAATTTGTATGTAGTGATTGACATCCTCCTAAATTAGCTTCTAATCCTTGTATCGCAGTTCGTACAATGTTTATCATTGGTAATTGAGCAGTTAAAGAACTTCCAGCAGTTTGTACATGAAATCGAAATTGTAAACTTCGTGTGTCTTGGGCATTATATCTATCCTTCATTAATTTTGCCCAGATTCTTCTCGCAGCTCTATACTTAGCGATTTCCTCGAAAAAATCTTTATGTGCTGCTAAATGGAATGCTAATCTGTTAACAAAATCATCAATTTTCCATCCTCTCTCAATTAAATTATCAATATGAGAACAAGCGCTTGCAAAAACAAATCCTAGCTCTTGAATTGCACTTATACCTCCTTCTCGATAATTATATCCAGTAAAGTTAATAGGATGCCACCTTGGTACGTTTTTCATTGGAACTGTCCATTCAATAAAATCACAAGCTAATCTTAGTAAATGGTTAGGAGGGCTATTCTTATAAGGGATATACCCAACAGTCATAGTTAGAATGTCGTTTTGAGTTGTTCCCATTAACTGGCTTATGTCATAACCTCGCATTTTTGCCATATTAAAATACATGGAGCATACAGGAGCACAAGTAAAGGGTTCAACTACTAATGCTACACTAACCTTATCAATTGGGATATCTTCTGTTAAAGCAAATAAGCTATCAATACAATAAAGAGGTACCCCAGAGGTTCCAACTTCAGGTGCTCCATCTGGATTAGTGGGATCAATCCCATTGAACGTGAGTGCATCAACAGCAGCACTGAACCCTGTCTCCCCATTTTTATATAAATATTTCCATCTCTTATTGGTTTCTTCTGGTGTTCCATGACCAGAGAACAATCTCATAGTCCAATGCCTCCCTCTATACATGTTTGGATACGGGCCTCTAGTGTAGGGAGGTTCTCCAGGGAATCCAACTTTTTCAAAGTAATCACCTTTTACATCTAATGGGGTATATAGTGGTTTAATTGGAATGTCAGAATCAGTAACGAATTTAGCATCCCGTTCTTTAAGTTTCTTATACTTTTCTTCCCATTCTTGTTTTTTTAATTCTAATTTATATAGATAATTTTTGTCAAACAAGTAATTATCACATAGTATTGTTTAATTTGATTAATTAGATATAACAAATAGAATTATAATTATTTACTAAAATATTTAATCGTTTAAAATAGTTAAAGGGTTTATAAAATTATTTCTCATACCACTCTTTTTGATTTTTTTACATAAGTCTTTGTATGTTTTTCAGATTAAATAGATACTAATTTCGTTGAAGAGAGAAAAAAATCATTATATATGTATATTCATTCATGGAAATGGTAGTTGGAAACAAGGAAAAACTATTTTTTACAGTTAACTGAAGTTAATTTATATCTTATAAAGAAATCTTATTCAAGGCTTTCACGAATTGATAATTTCTAGTTATTTCTACTTAAATTATTATAATGAGATTTAAAAAGCAAGTTCACGCTAATATTATTATTAAACCTAATATTTTTAAAAAGAAGTGATTAAAAAATGAACTTAAAATGTAGTAGTTGTGGTAGAATAGTGGAAACTTTGCCATTAGACTGTGGATATAGCATTTCATTTAATGAAGAAAAGAATGCATGGGACTGTTATATGGAAAATTGCGGATTCATATCGTTTACAGAGTTCCTATGTGAAGATTGCTGTAAAAATAGAGGAAATAAGTCATTAAATTAATTTTTTACCATTATTGTAGAAGATAGTTTCAGTTTAAAGCTAGATTTGATTTTTATCTACATATTGTAAAAACTAATTATAATAACTAGTATATTATTCTCAAAAGGAGTTTTATCAAAAATTGCCACATCCCTCACATTTACCA
>JBATUM010000218.1:0-12771 GCA_049671145.1 Promethearchaeia archaeon | reverse complement strand
CATTAATGCTTCAGGGAAATCCTTACCCATACAGGCTATCTCTCCTGTGGAAGCCATTTCAACTCCTAAAATAGGATCTGCTTTATCTAATCTCATAAAAGAGAACATAGGAGCTTTAACGGATACAAAATTTCCGTAGGGGAGGTTTTTCAACTTATTTGGAATCAAATTTCCCATAATAATTTCAGCTGCTAGCTTCATAAGATTAATTCCTCTAGTTTTAGACACATAAGGCATACTTCGACTAGATCTTAAATTACACTCAATTACATATACTTCTCCGTTTTTAACCAAGTATTGAACGTTGAATGGCCCCTGAATTTTAAGAGCAAGCGCAATCTTATTTGTATATCCTTCGATTATTCTTATTATATTCTTTGAAATTGTTTGAGGAGGGATTGCCATATTTGCATCACCAGAATGAACACCTGCATTCTCAATATGCTCAACTATTGCTCCAATAAATACAGTTTCACCATCACAGACCCCATCGCATTCAATTTCCCTCGCATTTGTAAAAAATTTTGTTATTACAACAGGATATTCTTTTGATACTGAAGCAGCAAGATCGAGAGTATCATTTAAAGTTTTTTCATCATAAGAAACTCTCATAGCAGCTCCACTTAATACGTAAGAAGGTCTTACTAAGATCGGGTATCCTACTATCTTTGCAAAGTTTAGCGCTTCTTCCTTTGTCGTTAATGCTTTCCATTCTGGTTGTCTTATTTCTAATTGATCTAATAATGTACTAAATTTGCTTCTATCTTCTGCCATATCTATCCGTGTGCCATGAGTGCCAAGAATCTTCAAATTTGTTTTCCTAAAGAATTCTGAATATTTAGCAAATTTAGCTGCTAAATTGTTGGCAATTTGGCCTCCTGCTGAAACAACAATACCCATAGCTTTTTCTAATTCACAAATATCAAGAACTCTCTCTCCAGATAATTCTTCAAAATATAATTTATCTGAAACATCATAATCAGTAGAAACCGTCTCAGGATTATAGTTTATCATAATTGCTTGATCAATTCCTAATTTCTTCAACCCCCACAAACAATTTACTGATCCCCAGTCAAATTCTACTGAAGCCCCAATACGATATGTTCCGGAGCCTAAAACTATTACTTTTTTAAGATTAGATTTATTTTCTTGCTCAAAATCGATGTCATGTTCTGAAGCACTATAAGTAAGGTAGAGATAATTTGTTTTTGCCGGCCATTCGGCTGCTAGAGTATCAATCCTCTTTACAAAAGGATGAATATTTAACTTTCTACGCATCTGTCTTATAAAAATAGTATTTACTCCCATAATTTTAGCAACTTGACCATCTGAGAAGCCAAATCTTTTAGCCCTTTCTAACCAATATTTTTTTTCAGCATCGCTAGACTTTAATAAACCAATATCTTGTATTTGGCGTTCAATATCAATTATATTTTTCAATTTGTAAAGAAACCATTTATCGACTCTGGCCAAACGATATATTTCTTCTATTGAAATACCCCTTTTTATAGCCTCTCCAATTCTAAAAAGTCTTAAATCAGTAGGATTTTTTAGGGCATATTTTAATTCATTAATATCACCAATAGGCTCCAGATCATTTGCTACAAATCCTTTCATTCCGATATCTAGCATTCTTATAGCCTTCTGGAGGACTTCTTCGAATGTTCTACCTATTGCCATTACTTCACCAACGCTTTTCATCTGAGATCCAATTCTACGATCAACTCTCTGGAATTTTGTCATATCCCATCTAGGGATTTTTAGTACTAAATAATCCAATGCTGGTTCAAAGCAGGCTGTTGTGATACCCGTTATTTTGTTTTTTAATTCTGGTAGGGTATACCCGATGGCTAGCTTTGCTGCTATGTATGCTAAGGGATATCCAGTAGCTTTCGAAGCCAGTGCTGAGGATCTAGAAAGACGAGCATTTACCTCAATCACGCGAAATTCTTTAGAGAAAGCATCTAAAGCATATTGAATATTACACTCTCCAATTATTCCTAAACTTCTTATTACACGTATAGAAGCTGAACGTAGCATATGATACTCTTCATTTGTTAATGTTTGAGAGGGAGCGACTACAATACTCTCTCCAGTATGAATACCTACAGGATCAAAATTTTCCATATTACAATTGATAAAGCAATTATCTGCAGAATCTCTAACTACTTCATATTCAATTTCTTTCCAACCCCTTACTGATTCCTCAATAAGAATTTGGTTGATTCTCGATTGGGCTAATCCTCTTTTAGCCATTCTCTCAAAATCTTTCATATTTTCAACTATTCCAGAACCTCTTCCTCCTAAGGTGTAAGCAACTCTAATCATAAGAGGGAAACCAAATTCCTGAGCCGATTTTATAGCTTCTTTATAAGAGGTAACTGCAATACTTCTGCAAACTTTAGCGTTTGCCTTATTCATTGCCTGTACAAATAAATCTCGATCTTCAGTTGCTTCAATTGCTTCAATAGGGGTTCCCAGGACATTAATACTATATTTTTCTAAAATGCCCTGTTCTTTTAAATCAACACCAACATTAAGAGCTGTTTGCCCACCGAATGCTAATAATATACCATCAGGCTTTTCTTTTTTGATTACTTCTTCAACATATTTTACATTAATAGGAAGTAAATATACATGATCTGATAATTCTGGGTCAGTTTGGATTGTTGCTATATTAGGATTAATTAAAATAGTTTCAATTCCTTCTTCTTTAAGAGCTTTTAGCACTTGGCTTCCAGAGTAATCAAACTCTCCCGCTTGGCCAATACGAATACCCCCAGAGCCTAATACTAAGGCTTTCCTTATCTTTGTATCTAATGGCATTTCTATAGCTCCATAAATTCTATAAATTTATCAAACAAATAGAGCGAGTCTAAAGGTCCTGGTGAAGCTTCTGGATGGAACTGAACTGCAAAGATAGGTTTATTCTCATGAATCAATCCCTCATTTGAATTGTCATCAATATTTTTCAGGAATTCCTCAAAGCCTCCTCCTTCAAAATTTTTGACACAAAAACCATGGTTTTGAGAAGTTATATAACATTGATTTGTGTTAGAATTAATTACTGTCTTATTACCACCACGATGACCATATTTTAACTTATAAGAAGAACCACCTGCAGCTAAACCTATTATTTGATTACCCAGACATATACCCATAGTGGGAATTGCATTTTTAATGAGTTTTTTACCAACCTCTATAGCACTCCTATACATAGCTGGATCTCCAGGACCATTTGAAAATAATACTCCATCTGGGTTATATTCCATAATATCATCATAGGTATAGTTATATGGAACTAATATTACGTCTAGTCTCCTTTTTACAAGATTTCTGAGTATATTATTTTTTACGCCTAAATCTATCACAACAACTATTCCTTTGGGATTAGACGAAGTAAATTGTTTTACCTCTTTTGTTGAAACTTCACTAGCTAAATGTCTAAGATTAGGATCTTCGACTTTTTTAACTTCTTCTTTTAATTCTTCAATATTCGGAATCTCACCGGGATGAAAAACAGCAAGTAAACCTACTTGTACGCCTTCTTCTCGTAATACTTTTGTAATAGCCCTAGTATCAACCCATTCAATTCCCGGAATATTTTCTTCCAAAAGGAATTCATTAAGAGTTTTCACACTTTCATAATGGCTCGGATTCTTACAACATTCATTAACAACAAAACCACTGACTTTGATTGATTCAGATTCAAAATATTTCTGAATTCTATATTTATCTTTTTCCCAGGCGGGTACACCATAATTTCCAACTAAAGGATGAGTCATTACTACAATTTGTCCATTATACGATGGATCTGTAAGAGTTTCATTATATCCTGCTCCTGTTATGGTAGTAAATACTATTTCTCCTCCTATTTTTTTTGTCGCTCCGAAACCGATCCCTTGAAAATAGCGACCATCTTGAAGCATTAAAATTGCAGGTCTTTCCTTCTTATAAAGCATTTATTCTGCGTATATATATTCTTTTAAATCCTTAAAATAAAGATTACTAATATATTTTTATAAGATTATTTATTAATGAGTTAAAAGACAGCAAATGATTTTATATAATTTAATCGAATTTATTGTTTCTGTTAACTTGTATAAATCTTCAAGGAATAAGAGGTAAATTTTTTGTTATTTTAGCATCGAATAATTGTTTTGAATTGCAGTTTTTGCTTCTTTCATTATTCTTTCAATAATATCTTTTACATCGTCTATACTATCGATAACTCCAATAGATTGTCCTAGTAATACTGCACCAGTTTTAGTATCTCCATTATAAACTCTATCATAAGCTCCTAAGTCACGTTCTCTTTGCTCATTAGTTATAGATTGTTCATATGCTATCATTTCCTCTTTAGAACTTGGCGCTGGATGTGATAACGCATATTCATTTTTATATAAACGAATAGGTCCAAATGCCCCTGTGAAAAGTCCTGTATCTTGTGGTGTTCCTGGTGGAATTAATGATTTATAATTTTCATGAAACTCGCTTTGTTTTGATGCAATAAATCGCGAACCCATGGCTATTGCTCCTGCACCTAAGGAAAGTGCTGCTGCCAATGCCTCCCCCGTAGCAAATCCTCCACATGCTATTTTGGGTAAATTAGGGAAAGCTTTATTAATTTGTTGCAGCAAGACGAGCGTTGTAACTCGTTCATAGGATTGATGACCTCCTCCTTCAGTACCAGTGACCACTATCCCATCTACGCCAGCATCCACGCATTTCTGTGCAAGCCATACAGCAGGTGCTACATGAAAATGTTTAACTTCAGAATTTTCCCTTAATTCTTGGAATGATTTAGACTTAGGCAAGATTTTTGAAGAACCTGCAGAAGTTAGCCAATATTTACATTGCTCTCTCATTTTTGGATTATCCATTACTATTTTAGGTAATTTACTTACCATTTCTTCGACTCCTCGATTATTACGAGATGTAAGAATATTGAGACCAAAAGGTTTATCTGTGTGTTCGATCATATATTCCAAACTTGAAATATGTTCCTCAACGGGATATGTTCCCACTATGTTAACATTTGATAAAACCCCTAAACCACCAGCTTCACATACCGCAAGAGCTAAATCTCGTGTAAAAAAGGGTCCCATAGGGGCATTAAATATAGGGTATTTTATCCCAAACATTTTAGTTATATTTGTTTCTATCATTTTTTTCATCTTTTTAAATTTTTAAAACTAAATTTGATTTAAAATATTAAATCATTTCTACAAATTTGCCAGATTTAAATAAATCACAAGGTTTTAAATAAGGTTTGCTTAATTTTTCAGCAGTTTCTTCTAAGAGTTTAGCCAATCGTTTGTAATTCTTAGCAGCATATTCCATTGGTCCTGGAAAATTCATGCCTGCTAGGATTGCTTCATCGATTTTTTTCCAGCTTGTTACGACTCCTTCTTCTAGGATTCTACATCCTTCATTAGCATTAATCGCGTTAAAAATATCCTGATTAACAAGTCCTGCCTTTTTAGAGAGATCAGGTTGAGGTCTTCCCTTTGACCAATCATAGAATCCTTGTCCAGTTTTTTTCCCTAAAGTTCCCTTTTCTATTTGCATGGTTAAAACTATCCCAGGTTTATAATCTGATGAAAGTTTTTCGCCATAGTAAAGTTGACCATGATAAGATATATCACGCCCTGTAAAATCTGATAATGTTAATAAAGACATTGGACTATTTGGTCCAGTTAGATCTGCATCTACTTGTTCCCAAGGAATACCCTTCTCATAAGCTAAATCAATAATGTAATTAAAATAAATACTACGTGGCGAAAGTACACGATTAACAATAAAACCTGGACGATCCTTTAGTACACGAGCAACATATCTTTCTCCTCTCAAGCATGGTAGTGATTTCGAAACTTCAACTCCTATATCCATAGATTCATCAGAGCTCTTATCACCCTTAGTTACCTCAATGAGACGCATTAATGGAGCTGGATTAAAAAAATGCATTCCTATTACATTTTCAGGCTTATTACATTTCTCAGCGATCTCAGTAATACTCATTGTAGAAGTGTTCGAAGCAAAAATACAATGATCAGGAGAATTTTCAATAACTTCTTTACAAAGATTTTGTTTTATATCTAATTTTTCTACAACTGCTTCAATTACTAAATCTGCATCCTTAACAACTTCAATGATATCTTTAGATGTTTTTAATTTTGCTAAATAATCTGTCGCACTTGAACCTTCAGGCAACTTACCCTTTGATTCCAACTTCTCAAATCCAGTTTTTATGTAATCCAAACCTTTTTCAATAATTTCATCACTTATATCAACTGCTGTGACATTGTAACCTGCCATTAAGCAAACTTGGGCAATCCCCTTACCCATATCACCAAAACCAAGCATAACAATATGCGTAATATTCACCATTTATTTCGACTTCAGTTTTTTTTGTTAATATAAGTTATAAATATACATTACACTTTAATAAGGTTTAACAGAGTCTACTTGAGGTTAAATTTAGGGGAAATTAAATAGGATATATGCTTAAATTTTTCTTAAATATTAAAAAATCAATTTTTAAAAAATTAATAAATAGTTAAAAATTGTACAAGTTAATTCAAAATAGAAGGTGAATATAAAAAATGTCTAAAGAGAGAAAATTAGAACATGTTAATGTAGAAAAAGTAGCCGATGGAAATTATGGTGTAATAGAAATAAACCGGCCTGATAAGTTGAATGCTCTCCAAAACCAAACATTAAGAGAGATTACTGAAGCATTAGAAACTATGGAGGTTGATCAAAGCATCCGATGTGTAGTACTACGTGGAACTAAGAAGTATTCAAAAAAACCTGCTTTCTCTGCTGGTGCTGACCTCTCAGATAGAGGAAGTGCTGATCTTGATCCAGATAATTTAAGGCATCAAAGTCATGCAATGTATAGAAGACATAAATATTATAATTTAATTGAGGCATTTCCAAAACCAATCATAGCTGCTATTGATGGATACGCTTTAGGTGGAGGATTTGAATTAGTTTTAGTATGTGATATATCTATTGCTTCTAAACGATCAACATTTGGTTTTCCTGAAATTCAACGAGGTATTTTTCCTGCTAATGGAGGTACTCAAAGACTAATTAGAAATCTTGGTAAGATGAGAGTAAAGAGGTTGATGTTTTTTGGCGAACATTACACAGCGGAACAAATGTTTGATTGGGGAATTATTTCTTTTGTTGTAGATGATGACAAATTTGAAGATTTTGTTAAGGAAAGAGCAACTTGGTTAGGAAATGCCGCCACAAATAGTTTATTTCTAATTAAGAAAAGCATAGATTATGGAACTCAAGTACCGTTTAATATAGGGTTACAATTTGAACAGATGGGTTATGCCATAAATTCAAGAAGTAAAGATGTTGCTGAAGGCGTCAATGCTTTTTTAGAAAAGAGAGCACCAAAATTTCAAGGTAAATAAAGAGAAATTTGACGTATATAGTTTTATTATTTTTATAATTATAAACAAAAGTGAAACATTTTGAGTATTTTGTTTCACAATTTTTTTAATATTTTTAAAGCAATAGGAATCGAATTTTAATCAAAGAGTACGCATAAAATTACAAGTCTGATTTCATATTTGTATCTGTGTATCGATTCCTAACATCACGCGTGTTAATGTAGAAAAACACGCTTCAACGCCATGCCCAGTTTTAGCAGAGGTTTCAACATAAGTTAAATTAAATTCTTTTGTTATTTTATCAATCTCCTCTTTAGGTACCAAAGGTTTGGATAATTTCCATAATAAGTGGGGTGGCAGATCCGATTATAGCGAATATAAACGCTTGTTTCGAAGATTTCCAGAAAATTAAGTATGTTGTATATAGAACGAAGACTTCCATAACTACAACAAGAACTCCCATCATCCGGATGTATCCTGAAATCAAATATGCTAGATGGGGATAATCACTCCCTAATTGTACCCATGACAGCTCGCTATATGCGAGATCATCTAAAACCAACGCGCCGACCAAAAAATACAATGAATAAATGATGATATGTATCGCTGCCGCAAAGATCAAAAAGAAAATAGCAACTTTTTTTAAAATTTTAAATTGTTCCATGGTTTAACTATTGAATGTTATGAGTTATAAACGGAAAAAGTTAATATTAAGAAATTTGGAGTCAGATTATTGTCATCATAAATCGAATGGATGATTTCTGTCCTATAAGCGTTTTATCACAATTCTCAATGAAGAAATTAAAAAACTTGAATAGGTATCTCAGACTATATAAAAATGATAACGATGGATCTTTGGAAATATTATGACGTAACGCACAAGGAGCACCTTGTGTGCAATCCCACAAGCGTCGAGAAGTTAAACGAGCTTATTGATCTTTTGGCGCTAAAGTCTGGCTCGAAAGTATTAGAAATCGCCACCGGTAAAGGTGAATTTCTGATTCGGCTCGTCGAAAAGTACAATGTATCCGCAATAGGTGTTGATCTCTCGCCGTATCACCTCAGTGACGCTAAAAAGAAAGCGATAGAGCGCGTCCCGAACGCCGATTTAACACTAATCGAGATGGACGGCGCTAACTACCAGCCTGATACGCCAGAGTGCTTCGACCTCGCGTGTTGTTTGGGCGCCAGTTGGATTTATGAAGGGCATGAGGGCACGCTTAAATATTTGATGAATCAAACCAAGCGCAACGGGCTCGTTGTGGTGGGAGAACCGTTTTGGATTGGCAAGCCCCCGAAAGAATATTTCGACCTCTCGGAAGTAAAATACGAGACTTTCAGTACGCATCCTGGGAATGTGCAAATTGGAGAAAATCTCGGTTTAAAACTACTCTACATATTCGTGAGTAGCTTAGACGAGTGGGATCGGTATATTGGGCTCCAGTGGTATGCAACGGATAAGTATGTCCAAGCACATCCGAGCGACCCCGACCTTCCCGAGCTCTTAGCAAAATTAAATAAGGAGAAAAACCTATATCTGAAGTGGGAGCGGGAAGCGATTGGGTGGGCGATTTACTTGTTTAGAAAGGCTTAAATAGTCTTATTTATCTAAAAGCTCCCAGTGGTCAAAGGCTCCGTTCTGACCGAAGAATTGGGAAAATTCTACTTTCCTATATATGCCATAGCTTCTTTTAAAGTGCTTAGAGTTCTAATTTGATATCTAAAACCTTCAATATTTCGAAATTCCACTAAAAGTTTAACGAGATAATCTATAACTTCTCCAACATCAGCTCTCTTTACTTCATCAACAATAAAGACTTCAATTCCTCCTTTAGTTGTGGAAACAGCAGCGGGCACGACATGTTTGATAGTGGAGATTAATGGGTATTTTTGAAGCGTTTTTAGATATCTCTCAGCTACTATGTCTGATGAAGAAAGAGGATACCAAGTAAACGATACTAAATAAGGTATTTTTATACACCTCTTATAATTTTTAACTTGGATTTCTCAAATTATATTAATATGCTTTTAAGGTTTACTCCAATTTTGTCAACTCAATAAATTTTATAATAAATGAAATTTTCTACAATAAAAAATATTATAAAAAAGAGTGAAAATAGAATGAATTTAAAAGAAGTCTGGTTAATTGATTACGCTCGAACCGCATTTTCACGCTCCAGACCAGAACAACCTAAAAGAGATGTTTTTGGTGATATTCGTGGAGATGAATTACTTGCTGAATTATTAATGAAATTTTTTGATGGAAAATTAGCTGATAAGGGTATAACTAAAAAAGATATTGAAGAAGCATCGATAGGGATTGCTTCTGGAGTACTAGAAAATTGGACTTATGGCGGAAAAATTCCTCTCTTTTTATCAGGATTTCCAAATGAGGTGTCTTCATTTATGATTGATAAACAATGCGGTTCAGCCGGAGCTGGGATGCATGCATTGATAATGCATATCATGACAGGTAATAGCAAAAGGGTATTAGCGACTGGTTTTGAACATATGACAAGAGTTCGAAGAATCGGTATTAACCCTGAGTGGGAACGATTTACCGACAAGAATAGCAAGTTTTATAATCCTGATATTGATATAATGAATTCGACAAATATGTTACAAACTGCTCAAAGATTATATGAAGAAGAAGTGCCACGGTTTACAAAAGAAGATTTAGATAAATTTGGAGTAAGGAGTCATAATTTAACAGTTAAAAACCAAGAAGCTGGATGGTTTAAAGGCGAGATAATTCCGATTAAAGGTCATGCTGAAGGAAATACTGGTGAGCCAATGATAATTGATAGAGATATGGCAGCAAGAAAATCTACTTTAGAGGGAGTTGCTGGATTGCGTCGAATATCTATACCGTTTTATTTAGAAAAAAATGGTGGAAAAAAGGGATACATTGAAAGAGAAGGAACTGAGGAAGGTGTAATTACTGCGGGAAATTCATCTCCTTTAAATGCAGGTGCTACAGCAGCAATTCTTATGGAAGCAGAAGAGGCAAAAAAAAGAGGATTAGAACCAATAGCAAAAATTGTTTCAATTGGGTGGGCAGCAGTAGATCCAAGAGTTATGGGGCGAGGACCAGTTCCTGCAACTCGAAAAGCATTAGAATATGCAGGATTACAGGCAGATGATATAGATTACTGGGAAATAAACGAGGCTTTTTGTATAGTTGCATTAAATTGTATGGATAAATTCAATATTCCAGAAGAAAAGGTCAATGTTATGGGAGGCTCTACCGCGATTGGACATCCTCTAGGATCAACAGTGATTCGTCTTACTGGGACATTAGCACGTATATTAAAAGATAAAAATGCAAAATATGGTGTAGCTAATGCTTGTGTGGGAGGAGGACAAGGAATAGCAACTGTAATTGAAAATCTAGATGCGTAATTTCAGCTTTATATTACACTTTTTTTATCTATTTCATTTTAAAAATTTTTTTAGGAAAATCTAAGAAAAGGTAATTTTCAAAGAAAATTATTATTTTACAGTATATATTCAAAATAAAAGAAAATAAATTATTTAGTTAAAGGTGATAAAATATTGTCAGGATTAAATCTTGATGTTATAGGAAAAAAATTCCCTGAGATTACTTTTAAATATAATTGGAAAGATGTAGTACTTTATGCTTTAGGGATTGGGGCTCAAGTTGACGAGTTACAATTTTTATATGAGGATTACTCTGAAGGATTAAAGGTTTTCCCAAGTTTTGCTTGTATAGCTGGAGGGTCTGGACTCCAGCTCAAAAGACTTGGTAAAATTGATTTTTCACATTTTGTTCATGGGGAACAGTTGATTAAGCTTCACAAACTTTTTTCTATATCAGATGAAATAATTTGCAAAACAGAAGTTGAAAACATTTTTGATAAAGGAAAAGCAGCGGTTATTCATATGAAAGTATCGGGTTACAATAAAGAAATGGAACCTATATTTGATACAAAATGGGTATTTTTTTATCTTGGTGGTGGAGGATTTGGTGGGGATACCGGTCCAAAAACTGAACCATTAAAACCTCCTGAAGGAGTTAAAGCTGATTTTAGTATATCATATAAAACTAATGAAAATCAAGCAGCACTATATAGACTTAATGGAGATTTTAACCCTTTACATATAGATCCTGAATTTGCCGGTAGAAGTGGGCAATTTAAGGGTCCAATTCTCCATGGTCTATGTACATATGGATTCGCAACACGTGCTATAATTTATGGTGCCTGTAATGGAAGGGTGGAGCGCTTAAAAGAATTCAAAGCGCGATTTACAAGTGAAGTATATCCCGGAGAAACTTTAATTACAGAAGGTTGGAAAGGTAATGAACGCTATATAATTCAAGTAAAAACAGAAAGAGCAGTAGTTCTCGGAAATGCCTATGCTGTAGTAGAATAATATTAAATCAACATTTGTAGATTAATTTTAAAATAAAAAGAAGAAAGTAATTTTTTTTATTTTATTTTTGGAGGGAGCATTCTTACTATTCTTGGACCTTCAATAAGAGATATCGCATTTTCGGGGCAGAAATATGCACAAACACCACATCCGACACAAAATTCTTCAAATCTTTCTGCTTTATTATCATCATTTAATTCAATTGCTTTGTTATAACATTTCTCAACACATGTGCCACATCCTATGCATAAATTATGATCTATACTGGCTAGGTAATTGGTTGCATTAGCTGTGGGAAAAATTAAGCCCTCTCTAGCAGTTAAACAACAACAACTACAACAATTACAAATTGCTACTTCCTCTTTTTTAATATCGCCATGTAAATGATATGCTTTATGAACTAATCCAGCTTCTTCACACTTCTTCAATACTTTTAATGCCTCCTCCTTGGATATTAAAGTAGAGAAGCCATGATTTGAGGTATGTCTAGCAGACTTGCCTAGAGTAAAACAACTCGGCGTAAGTTCAATTTGTTTGCACAGATTACCTAAAAACTCATTATGTTGCCTGCAGTAACAATAACCTACTGCTATGTCATCATATTTTTCAATTAACTCTTTAATTCTTTGAGTAGGTAATAGTTTTTCTATAGGAACTTCTAATTCTTTATTTACAATAATTTCAAGTTCTTCACCTGTTTCTTGGTTCTCCAAGATTGGGACAGTTCTATCTGTAGGCGGCAAACCATTTATTGTTGATTTAAATCTCTCGTAATTTGACTGAACAAGATCTCTTACTTCTTCATTAAAATTATGAAATAATTTTGCATACTGATTATTTTCTCCAGTTTTATCAAGTTTTTTCATGAAAGTATATTCAAATTGTCTTGCAATTGGGAGTAATCGATAAATCATAATGCCTTTACTACTTGGTTGATTAAATAATACACCTTTCTTTGCAAGAG
>JBATUM010000217.1:0-10606 GCA_049671145.1 Promethearchaeia archaeon | reverse complement strand
GAAAAACATTAAAAGAAAGAGATTTTTATTTTTGCAAACCTCGAGTTTTTAAATATGTTTTTCTCCGGAATAAGTAGTTCAAAAAAAAAAGGCAAGGAATTTATTGAAAATTTATACTACTTTAATGAAAATCCCATGTTGGATTGTAATCAATATATAATCCAAGATTCTGAATCCAATGAATTGACACTTTTTGATGCGGGGAATGGTATTTCTTTAAAAGGATTAATAGAGGGAATGAAAGAGCTAAACTTGGATTTTCAGAATATAACAACAGTATACCTAACTCATGAGCACGTCGATCATGTTCTTGGTCTTTATCCTTTAATGAATTTATTAAAAGATGACCCTCCAGAAATTTATGCTTATGGAGAAACTGCCAAAATTCTACAGAAGGGAGATGAATCAAAAATTTTTCCTGGCAATCTTGGCATAGGACCTAGTATGTTTGATCTCAGTGTTGTTCCTTTAAAAGTAAAAGACTTGATTGATTTAAAATCTATAATTGTGAATAATGATTTTAAGTTTCAAATATTTTATACACCTGGACATTCATTAGGTTCAATATCTTATTACGAGTCAAGTAAAAAAATATTAATTCCTGGAGATTTGGTATTTACAGGAGGAAGTTTTGGTCGTTATGATTTTCCCGGAGGTTCCTTAAAAACCTTGACAGAATCAATCAAGTTTGCTAATAATTTAGATGTAAGATATTTGCTTCCTGGTCATATGGGAATAAGCACTCAAGGAAATCAACAAATAGCTCTTTCTTACAGAATGGTTCAATCTATCGGGCAGTATTTTTAATTCTTAAACTTATTGATTTTTAATTGATTTAAAGTTAAAATAAAAAAAAATAAAAAAATAGAAATTTTTTAACGTTTTAATTTATAAAAGTTCTCTTACGAGTCTAACTCATCGGGTTCCATACTAATATGACTTAGAAGCCAATCAATTTGTTCTGATTTATTATTTACATTTAAAACAGTGTTTAAAGGAATGACATCACCGTGTCCTGGCATAAGTGTAATAGAACCTGCTCTTAATACAAAAAATTCAAATACATCAGGGATTTCTTTTAAAATTCTTAAACCTTTAGTAGGAATTCGTTCAGCGGAAGTAAATATCCCTTTTTTATGATACATTTCGTTTCTTTCAATCTTCCAGTAATCAAATTGAGCACTAATAACAACTACTCCCAGAATAAATCCTAATACAATGGTCACTACTAAGTAAAATTCAGCAGTTAATCCTACATTAAAATCAAATGCTCCCGGAGGCAAAAGACCACCAGGTAATAAAAAGACCAACAATAATATAATAATTACTGCAGCTAATATTAGTAAAAAAAATTTCGTTGAAGAGAAGTCAAAAGCCATTATAAACAAATTAACAAAGAATATTATCATCCATATATTTCCGAACCATGCTTCTGGTGCTGTAAAAGCCATTTGTAAAAGCCAAAGGATGAAACTGGCAACCAATAAGGGATATAAAAAGATTACTTTCGGATAGGATCGAAGTTTAACTTCATTTATAGGTTTAGTTTTTTTTTCAGACATTGTTAACACATACTTTTTTTTGCTATATATTAATTTTTATTAAATAAACGAGTTATTAACAATATATATAGAAAACCTATTTAAAAAACCTTCTTATACATTAAATAATATCCTCATTAGAAAATTTTTAGATTAATTAGACCTCTATTTTTTTTTAGGATAAGAATATTTCAATCATAATATTAATAGAATGATTAGATTTAAGAATAAAATTATATTTTAAGTAATACAAATGTCGTATACTCCTATATTATTATTTGATTTTGATGGTGTTGTAATTACACAGAAAGCCCTTGAATACGCAGCCTTAAAGTTATTAAATAAAAGATTTTATAGATTTCAAAATATTGAAAATCTAAGATTAATAGACTTTGCACGACTTTTTGAAGAAGCAGATTCTAAAAATAGAATTAAGGCTCTAATTCGTGCCTATAAAGTATATAAGAAGTATATACCAAGTAGGTGGAGAAGAATACTTTTTTTTATGAAATATAGGCGTACTTATCCGAAGTATGAAAGATATGAGACTTTAAAACAGGACTTAAAAAAGGTTTTAGCGAAGTTAAAGGCAAATAAATTTCCTTTAGCAATAGTTTCGAACACCAGTGAAGCCCGCTTAAATTTCTTTAGGAACAAATTAGATTTAGATAACTATTTTTCAGTCTATATTTCTAGAGATAACACACCATACAGAAAACCTAATCCTTACCCTATTTTATTAGCTTTAAAGCATATTAAAATGAAATATAAGGTTCCAATTAAAAAGGAACATGTATATTTTATAGGAGACCTCCCAACAGATATTGAAACTGCTAAAAATGCTGGAATCAATAGTATTGCTTTATTAAGTGGTCATGGAGTTAAAGGGGATTTGGAAGAATCTAAACCAACCGTTATTATTCAAGAAATTAAAACTCTTTTAGAAATTGAACCATTCAAAAAATTCATATTGGATTAAATATTAAAAAAACGTAATAATGTTTAATCTGGAAGAATTTAAGGATAATGCTATCCTTGAGAGCATCCTTGGGAAATTAAATAAATATTTAAGCAAAAATAAAGTCGATAAAGTACTTAAACTCGTAGAGGAATTAAAAGGCCTCTTAGATGAGGATGGTATGGCAGTTCCGGTTACTTATATTCTAAGTGTTTTGGCAGAAGAAAATTTTAAGTTTATATCCAATGATATAATTGAAAAGGTTCAAGAGTTTCTAAAATCTCCGGAATTAAAATTAAGATTAAATGTTGTAACTATATTAGGATTTGCAATGGTTACAAAGACAGAATATGTTAATAATTATTTATTAGATTTTATTATAGCCTTAAAAGATAAAAATTCAGATATAAAAGAGAATGCTTATTACTTTCTTCAAGAGATCATAAAAATTAAACCTAAAGTACTATGTAATTATAAGGAACATATATTAGGGACTCTTATAGAGGAGCAGAATGAAAAAAATCTCTATTCGCTTTTACAATTTCTTAATAAATGCGATAATTTTTATTTTAATGAGATGTTTTGGTTTAGGAAAGGATTAAGTAAAATATTTACCCAATATTCCGGAGAAAAAGAATCGTTATTACATAGTGTATTAGTAGAACTCTGTGAAAAATTTTATGGACCGTTAAAAAATCTAAATCTTGAAGATCCAAGTATAATAAAAATTTATGAATTAATCAAAAGTCAATTAATCATAAAAAAATTCAATTTTACAGATTTAAGTAGGCAAAATAATATTCAATTAAAGGATTTCATAGAAAAAATAAAAAATTCTCGTTTTGGAAAAGAAGAGATTTATTTCTATACTACAAATAATGAAACTAATGAAATATATTTTTATGAAATTGAAAAACAAAAATTAATTAGCTTTTTCGAGCAATATAAAAGAATTTCAATACAGACTATTAAAAATTTTCTAAGTGTCATCGAATCCGAATTAGAATTAAAATCTATGGTTAAAACTTTAATAAAGTTAAAGCATATAAATGGTTATTTTTCAGAATTAGGATACTTTTATCCCTATATTTATTTAAAAAGTGAGCTTGAAAAAAATATAAAGAATCAAGGAATTATAAGTCTTGAGCAATTTAACTACTTACCTTTAGAATTGATAAAAAAAATTATTAAACATATTTCTGATTCTACTAATCAAAAATTATTATTAGCTAAAAATAATACTGCGTTTTATTCTTTAAAAAGAATAACGCAAGAAATTAATTCTAAAGCTGCGCAAGAAAGTATTGTGGATATAAAATCTTATCGTGAATTGTTAACTGAAAAAAGTTTTATCAAATTAATAAGAAATCTCCCCAAAGATTATTTGACAATGTATCGTAAGGGAACAATTTTATTAACAAATTTAGGATTGATGAAAGTAAAGAATGAAATTGAAAATTCCAAAATTTTAGGATATTTATCTATACCTAAAATCTCTGAAAAATTAGGAATTAATGAAATTTTATTAGTTGATGTTTTAGATGATTATATCGACAACAGAAGTGGCATTTTTAACAAGGAAAAAAACATATTTTATTATTCCAAATTTTTAAATGATAAAATTGAGAAAATTAATCAACTTTCTGATAGTAAAGAAAAGGAAAATCAAATACTACAACTAACAAAAGAATTAAGCATTCAGAAGGATCTTATATTAGCAAAAGTTGATGAAAATCTCAAACTTATTGGTGAGGATATAAAACAGCAAGACAAAATAGTTATCACTGAATATCTTGAAAAAACAGGTATGAATAAGGGTGTATTTTTTGATTTTATAGATGATCTAGGGCTTAAATATTTGAAAAAAGGGGATATATTAATTTTCAATGAATATAAAATAAAAGAAGCTGAAAAAGAAATAAGAAGCATATTAATAAATAAATCGAAAACTCAAGATCATATCTTACTCGGAGATATTGATATAGCTTCAAGTTTAGTTGAAAGCTTGTTAAAAGAGATGCAGAATGATGAAAAAATTGAAGGAATTTTTTATAAGGATGACGTTGAGAAAAAGTTTTATACCCAAAAAGGAATTGAAAAACTAATACTCAAAAATAGCTCTATATTTTCTTTTTATGATCTTTTTTATGGTAAAGAATTAACAGAAAAAGAAATTGAATTATTACGTTCAATTCTTGAGAACATGTTAAATAAGAGAATTTTAAAAGGAAATTTTGATGAAGAAAGCCTCACATTCTCAAGTTCTGAAGTATTATTCGCTCAAGATTATGATATTATGTTAAGAGAGTTTGAAAAAACTGTAAACAGTTATAATCATATTTTTAATTTAGAATTTCATAAAATTAAAAAGATTTTAACCAAAAGTAATGAAAATATTTTTCCGCAAGAGATAAAAAAGATTCAAGAATTAATTGATAGAATTAATGAAAAATATGTTAGATGGAGAAGTGGATTAGAAGCTTTTATACGGAAAGGAAATATTCAATTGTTAAAAGAACAGGGATACTCGATGAAAAAATATAATATGATGATGACTTCAACAGATAAAAAAGAAGAGATCAAATTATTTGAGGAAGACCCAGAAATACAAGAAAATTTAAAAAAATTTACATCTTGGATTAAATTATTCAACGATATAGAATTAAAATATGGCAACATTATCTTTTACCAAAAAAGAGTAATAACTAATCCAGATAATAAAGAAAATAAGAAAAAACTTGAAAGTTTATTAAAACAATTAGAATTATTATAGAATCTCAAATTTTTTCTTTTTCAATTTGAATTATTAGCTTATCAACATTAACTCTTTGGTTTAATTTTATTTTGTATGTTTTTGGGCTAAAAGAACCATTTATCTCCAAAATGCCCTCTTTTTCAAGATAATCTAATGATCGCCATATAAAATTTATTTTTGAGCGATTTGAAGATTTTATATTATTACATCTTCTGATTCTCTTAGTATTTACAACAGTGACATTATTATCTATTAATTTGTTAATAGCCTCAAGAGTTTCTCTTAAATTTTTCAAGAAGAAGTCCATAAAATCTTCGCTTAGGGATAATTAATACTTAATAAGTCGTATATTTAGTTATATTCTGATATTTATAAAGTTTTTTTCTTCTAATAAGAAATTATGTAAAATCGTAATATTATGAGAAATTAGAATTATTCAAAAGATTGCACTGTAATACTTAATTCAAGCTTTAATGTCGAAATACTCTTTTACCGCAAAATACCAGTGCACAATTTAATTCATCAGCCTTCTGAATAACTTCATTATCTCTGATTGAACCCCCAGGGTTGATTATAGCTTTCGCTCCTGCTTTCACAGCAGCCTCTAACCCATCTGGGAAGGGAAAAAACGAGTCAGTTCCCATTATTGAGTCTTTCAACTCATTTTTATGCCCAAATTCTATTGCTTTTTGAGCTGCAAGCTTGACTACATGGATTCTTGATTGTTGTCCCGCACCAATACCTATTGTATAAATTCCGTCCTTATATACTTGGACAAAAGAAGCAGAATTCGATTTCGCCCACTTTGAAACTTTATAGGCAAAAATTAAAGCTTCCTTTTCACCAGCATCCACATTTCTTTTGCTTACAACTTTCCATTCCTTGATAACGGGCCTAAAATCATACTCTTGAATAACAGCTCCTCCTAAAGTTGTACGTATTTCAAACTGTTTATATAACTCATCTCTTTTATCAAGAAGGTTTCCATATTCAAGAATTCTCATGTTTTCTTTTTGTCTCAATATTTCTAAAGCCTCTCCTTCAAATTTTGGTGCCAGTAGTACCTCTACAAAAATCTTTTCCTTATTAATGATAAAATCTGCTACATCTTTTGTGAGTTTTTGATTAACGCCCCAAACACCTCCAAACGCGGATAGAGGGTCACAACTGTAAGCCATTTTTACTGATTTCAATAACTCAGTTTTATCAATAGCAATCCCATTTGGAGATGTATGCTTCAAAATTGCAGTTACATTATGATTTTTACCAAAATCCAAGAGCATTTGAATACAAGAATCGATATCTAGATAATTATTGAATGAGATTTGTTTTCCACCGAGTTGTTTAAAATTATGAAGCCCATATTTAGCTGATACGTCAATATAATAAGCAGCTACTTGATCCCAGTTCTCTCCGTAACGGCAGTCTTGAAATTTCCTATAAGTCTTATTTATAAAACCTCCCAATTTAATATCTGGATTGTAATATGATTGTAAATAATCTGCTATATTAGCATTATAGTCTGTCATAATAATAAATACTTCTTGAGCAAGTTGAGCTCTTAATTCTTCGCTGATCCCCCCTTTCTTTTTTAATTCATCTAAAATCGTATTATAGTATTTTGGACTTGGAACAACAACAACATCGGGATAATTTTTAGCAGCAGCTCTTATCATTGTAGGACCCCCTATGTCAATCATTTCAAGAGCTTCGTCTAAAGTGATATTCGGTTTATTTATTGCTTCTTTGAAATTATATAAATTACAGATAACCATATCTATAGGGAGAATGTTATATGTATTAGCATCTTTTAAATCTTTTTCTAAATCTCTTCGAAATAAGATACCCCCCGCTATTTTTGGGTGGAGAGTCTTTACCCTGCCATCAAAAATCTCTGGAAAATTTGTATAATCTGAAACTTTTGTATATTTAATCCCATGTTTTTCTAATAAACTTCCAGTACCAGCAGTAGATAGAATATCAATTTTAAATTCTTTAACTAGACTTGATACAAAAGGAATTAAATCACTCTTATCAAAAACACTTACTATTGCTCTTTTAATTTTTTTCATAAAAATCATCCCATTTTTGCTAATATTATTAAAATATCTTAATTGTATTAAATTGCTTTATAGACAATAAATAGATAGGAATTTAATAATAATTACTTATATAATTTCATAGTTCCTAATATTTTCCCATTAGATCATGTGTTCTTACTTCTTGACGACCGAATGGAGTGATTACACCGACTTTTACATTTTTCATGTCTCTAATTATCCTTGCTCCAGCATATACCATTCCATTGATTAATCCTTCCTTTAATGATAGAATAACTCCATCAAGATCTCCAACATAAGGGATATATGCTGATATGCCTTCAGCGAGTATTTTTGAACCTTCTATATAGCGATCCGATATGAAACCAGAAGTTCTTGCTTCTTTACTACCCATACCCCTATATACTTTCACTTTCTGCCCTTGCAAAGTATCTATATATCCGGGGCTTTCTGTACAGCCTGCAAAGAAATGTCCAGACATGATTAAATCAGCTCCTGCTGTTAATGCTTTAGGAATATCACCTGGATTCTTAAAACCTCCATCAGCAACTAAACTAAGCTTAGGTTTATAATCATTGATAGCATCCGCTACTTGAGCAGTTGCAAATAAAGTAGGTGCTCCTACTCCTGTTTGAATTGAAGTAGTACAAATTGAACCCGAGCCCATTCCTACTTTTAACCCTATAAACTTTTCTTCAGCAAAATCACATTTAGAAATAATATATTCTGCCGCTTCATACGTACCGATATTACCCAGTACAAAATCTGATTCTAGTAAATTCATTAATTTTTTTGTACCTTCAATATCAGCTATCTTATAAAAATCAGCCACATCAATAAAGAAAATATCTACAAACTTATCTATTTCTTTTAACATGTTTTGAGCCTGTGACGACTCAGGAAATTTAGGAGACAATGCTAATGCGCAAATTAAATGACCATCATTATCCATTGAAGCTAACGGAAATTCTGGAGCCAAATCTTTTTTGGTAATTAAACCTTTAAGATGTCCATTTTCTATTACCGGAAGTTTTTCAATTCTATACTTAAAAAGTTTATTTAAAGCATCCTCTCTAGATCCACCGGGTTCAATAGAGATAACATTTTTTGTCATATATTCCTTTACTTTCCCGTTTTTAATATCATTCTCTGAATAAGGCATATCCCGTTTTGTTAAAATGCCACATACTTTATTTTCGTCATTAACTACAACAAGTCCGCTAATATTATAATTTTCCATCATATATTTTGCATTAGTGATTAGATCATCAGGAGTTATTGTCGCAACATCTTCAATAATGAAGGATCTAGCCCTTTTAACAATTCTTACCATTTCTAATTGTCTTTCATAAGAACAATTACGATGAAGTACGCCTAATCCTCCTAATAAAGCCATTTTAATAGCCATTACTTCTTCTGTAACTGTATCCATAGCAGCAGTCATAATCGGTAAATTAAACTGATAAGATCCTAATTTAGAGGATAGATCTACATCATGTGGTTCAAAGTTCGTATAACCTGGTTGTATGAGAATATCATCAAAAGTAGCAATTATATCTTCATAATGAACCTTTTTACGAAAGTGATCAGACATTTGTATCTCCCTGATTGATTTTATTATGGTTAAAGATTCAATGTAATTAATTTTTAGAATTTAAATATTATTAATAAAGAAGAGACATATTATAAAAATTTATCAATTTATAATATGAAAAATATATATTTTTCACGTTAGCTTCTTATTAATTCTTACAAGGAGAATATTGTCAATTATCAACTTTATATACATTAAATTGAAATTTATTGTAATCTTATAACCCCTACATATGTGTTAAATTTGTTCTTTGCATATTTTGAATTCGAGGGTCATTGATGAAATGATCTAGGGTTTTTATGAACATTTCTCTATCTAATTTGATATTTGGAGTCTCTATAGAACAATAATTACTCATGTGATCATTAAAAACTTGAGAAGTAACATTATCTCCTAAATTTGCTATGATTTCTCGTTCTTCTTTTAAGTTTTCAACAGGAGATAATAATTCAAATTCTCCATTTCTCCAGTCATTCCAGAGTTTTGAAAAGGGTACAATGTTTAAAGTTCTAAACCTAAAAATTGTCGGATTAATTTCTGTTAGAACTCTAGCAGTCTCTATAATATGCTCTTTAGAGAATTTTTTACCACCCAATCCAAGAATTATATATACGCTTAATTTAATGCCTGCTTTTAAAACGCGTTTTCCTGCTTTAATCATAGATTCAGCATTTGTACCTTTTTTCATTATTCTTAGTATTTTACTGCTTCCACTTTCTAATCCCATATAAACAATATCTAATCCTGCCTCTGCTATTTTTTTAAGTTCAACATCTGATTTTCTTAAAATATCCAAAGCTTTTGCGTAACAACTTACTCTTTGGACGTTTTTAAGTTTTGCTCTAATATATTTAATAATTTCAACTAAATAATCTGTAGGAGCAGATGTAGGATTCCCTCCAGCTAGAAATACTGGATATCCATGATAATTATGTTCCACATAATAATCAATGTCTCTTAATACTTCTTCTATTGGACGAATCCCATAATTTTGGATAATACCGTACATGCCTTTATAAGTTCCACAAAAAATGCAACGGTTCCATGAACATCCACCTGTTACTGGAATCAAAACTGAACGTGAAGCGCCTTCAACCGGAGGCCTAATAACGATATATTCTGGGGGCACAATTTTTAATTCTCTATCTTCCATCGGTAAGATTGGTAAATTATTAATTTCAATTATGTATTCTTCGAATTAAGATTTAAGTATTATAATGAAAAAGAAATTTAATTAATTTTTTTTTAGAAGTAAAATTTAATTCATTAAGAGAACCATTTATTAATACTTATAATCTAAGAAATCAGGTAATTAATTTTATGAAAACTCAGGAAGAAGAGAAAAGAGTATTTTATACTTTTAAAACGGTCATAATTGGAGCTCAGAGTGTTGGAAAGACTTGTTTATTTAATCGATTTTGTTTTAATTCTTTCAATTTCGATACATCACTCACAATTGGAATTAATTTTCACTCGCTAAATTTGAAAATTAAACAGCAAAACCAAATGGATACGTTATGTGAGAACTTTATTGTTAATTCCATTTTTGATTTTGGTGGTCAAGAAAGATTTAAACCACTACTTCCAAAATTTTTAGAAGGAGCTAATGGTGCCTTACTAGTATTTGATTTGATAAATAAAAAAACGTTTACTCATCTAGATTTTTGGTATAATCAGTTAATAGAACATGCTAATGGC
>JBATUM010000216.1:0-17157 GCA_049671145.1 Promethearchaeia archaeon | reverse complement strand
CCTGGGGAGTGGGAGGATCTGTGCTAAAAATTTTAATATAATCTTCTGCAGACCAGATTCCAAAATATTTCTTTTTTGGATCTTTTTCCATTTCTCTCCTATATGTAGCATGAAAGTTAGCTCTGGCAGTTTCCCAGAATGCTTTTTCCGGTCCAATTTCCAGTTCATAAAGACGCATTTTTCTATACATCTCGGGTCCTTCTTCGGTGGGATATCCTGGTACTGTACAGATAAGTACCAGTTTGTCTACTTTTTCCGGGTACATTAAGACAAAGTTTTGAGCAATCATGCCACCGAGACTCCATCCTATAACATGAGCTTTTTCAATCTGAAGACGATCAAGGAATTTTTTCGTATCTTCAGCAAAGATTTCCATAGTTGTTCCCGCTGGTCGAGTAGTTTTTCCTGATCCTCTGTTATCAAATCTGATGACTTTATAGTGCTGAGATAAATCACCCACTTGAGCCATCCATACTTCTTTTTTAACTCCAAATCCATGAATTAAGAGTAGGGGATATGCATCCTCTTTTCCAAAAATTTCGTAGCAAAACTTAACATCACCAATTTCTACAAACTGTTCAGTCATAAAAACAATTTAGAGCTTACATTTTAAATAATTTTTTGTTTTTTCATTTTTTATGATTGATTTAATTGTAAACTTTTTTTAGCTCCTAAATTCAAATTAATAGAAATTCTTAGGTATGTAATAAATTAAGAAAGTTTTATTAATAATTAGATTAAAATAAGATTTATTAGAACTTTTATCCAATTTTAGATGAAAAATAATTAACATCTAATTCATGAGAATCACAAACCTTTCAATTAAAGATTTAATCACTCAAGATGCTACATTGACCTTTCTTGTGGGCGCTGGATGTTCAATTAATGCTCCTTCATGCCTTCCAGCTGGAAGAGCTATGATGGATGCTATTATTAGACATACATGCCCTGATTCGGAATTCAAAAAAATTATGGCTTTGGAGGAATTACGTTTTGAAGCATTAGTGGAATTATATCGAGATCAATTTGATAGGCAATTAAGGATTATTGATTATTATGGGTTATGTGATAAGCCAAATTTACAACATTTTTTCTTTGCTGAAAAGATTAAACAGGGTAATTTTGTAATGACTACAAATTTTGACTTTTTAATCGAACATAGCTTACTTCAATTAGGTAATAAGAAAGATGAGATTATTCCTGTTATAACTAAAGAAGATTTTATAAAATATAATAACCCGAGTGAATTATATCGGCAAGGATATAAAACATTGTATAAAATCCATGGGTCTCCAAAAAACCTTATAACTGGTGAAGATACAAAAGATTCATTAGTAGCAACCATTCAAGCGTTTGGTTCAAATAAAGAAGGAATGAATGTTTTTCAAGTTGAACCCTTTAAACGCGAATTATTTGATAATATTTCATATAACCGTTCACTTGTAGTAATAGGATATTCAGGGAGCGATGATTTCGATGTAGTGCCTACTTTAAAAGTGCTAAAAAATTTAAATAACGTAATTTGGATTAATTTCATTACGGACGATGAAGGAAGAGAAAAAATATATGAAATTGATGAACATTCAAGTTCAGATCCTAATTCCCTAGATAAAATTAACGAAATTCTAGTTGATATATACCGCATGAAATGTGCCAATCATGTATATAGAGTAGAAGCGAACACATCACGGTTACTTCAGGAACTGTTGAATAATGAATATGAGATTGATCCATCTTATTTTTCACTAAAACCATCAGAGTGGCTTAATAAGATAAACCCTCTACCCAATGATTTCGATAAGTATGACTTATGTTCAACTTTATATAATGAATTCAATAAGTATGAGGATGCTCTAAGATGTGCTGAGAAAGCATTTCATATTGCGAAGCAATCGAATGAACAAAATTCAGAAGCGTTTGCTCTAACACAAATGAGTTACGTTCATTCTCGGAAAGGTAATTACGTTGAAGCATTGGCGTCCTCCGAAAAAGCGTTAGATATATTTTTTAAATTGGGGAATAAAAAACTCATTGCTCAAATATTAAGCTTAATGGGTGAAATTGATTATAACCAAGGAAATTATCCAAAGGCATTAGAAAAGCTTCAGAAATCATTGAAGATAAATGATGAATTAGGAAATATCTATAATAAGCGCCCAACATTTGCAAGTTTAGGTAAAGTGTATTATGAGTTGGGTAATTATCCTTTAGCTTTAAGAAATTTCAAAAAGGGACTTGAAATAGCAGAAAAATTCGGAGTTTTAATTAAGAAATCAGCCTTTCTAAATAATATTGCAAATATCTATGATAAACAAGGAAAATTTGAAGAAGCTTTGGATTATTATGACCAGGCATTGAGAATTGCTGAACAACTCAGTGATTTAAGATCTATCGGAACTCAACTGTCTAACAAAGGTATAACATACAGTAATATGGGAAACATGCCAAAGTCAATAGAATGTTACAATAAAGCACTCGAGTTATCAGATTCAATAGGAGATAAATCGGGAAAGCTTGTACGTCTCATCAATATCGCCGAAAGGTTAAATGAAGTGAAAAAGTATTCTGAATCTTTAAGATATAAAAAAGAAGCTTTACAATTAGCTGAAGAACTAAAAGATAGGAAAAATAAATCACATGTACTATGTGACATAGGAATTACTTATTATGCTCAAAAAAAATATGATAAAGCTGTTGAAAACTGTAAAAAAGCACTCGAAATAGCAAGGAGTATAAAGCATAAGGAACTTATTGCATATATTTTAATTAAACTTGGGATGATCTATAAGGTTAAAGAAAATTATCCCATAGTCATGGAATATTTAAACGAAAGCATTGAGGTAAGTGAAGAAATTAAAGGTTTCCGCTTAAAAAGAGAAGCAATCACTCACTATGGAGATATTAGTTATCGAAAAGGAAATTATGATGATGCATTGAAGTATTATAATGAAGCTCTAAAGATTTCAGAAAGTTTAGGAGTTAAACATAAATGTATGACGCTTATAGATATAGGGGGATTATATAAAAAACAGAAAGCTTTTAATAAAGCTTTAGAATTTTTCGAAGAAGCCTTGAGCATTAGCCGACAATTAAATATGCCAATAAACACTGGTAATTGTCTTCAAAAAATTGCTGAAACTTACAAAGAAAAAGGGAATTTAGTTGAAGCTTTGAACAATTTTGAAGAAGCTTTAACAATTTTTAAGAAAATAGATTATAGATATGGAATGGCAGATGCTCTCTTTGATATTATCTTTATTTACGAAAGACAGGGAAATTTACCCAAGGCAATGGAGCGGGCCAATGAAGCACTTAAATTAGCAGAACAACTAGGAGATTATGAAGATATCGCAAGATATGCTTCAATGTTAGGAGCAATTTACTTTAAGCAAGATAAAATCGATAAAGCTTTAGAATTATGCCAATGGGCTCTTGATCTATTAATTAAAGCTGGTCAGGAAGATGAAGAGGGAATTCAAGTATTAGAAGAAGCTATTCAATATATTAAAGATACAAGGGATTAAATATAAAAAATTTATAAAAAGTCATCTATTAAGGTTTGTCGTTGTCTTAAACTTTTAATAGTAAAATCCAAGGAATTAATTATTTGTTTAGCTTGGTCACTTGCGAGCTTTCTCGCTTCCTCTTTATTCTTAGCACTAAATTTAAATTTTCTATAGGGGAAAATATGGAATTTTATCTCAGCAATATACTCTGGCAATAAATTCACCAAAATTTTTATAATAATGTTGAAGAATGAATTATTTTACATAATTATTTTAATTATGGTTTTCTAATGAGTGCATAAATTATAATTAAACTTATTGAAACACATAAAAAATGTTTAAAACAATTCTTTATAAAGATATAAGTGGATAGAGAATGGTATATAACGAGAAAATGGATTCAAAATTAAACGGTTTTATATCTAAATGGAAAAATATTTCAAAAAAAAAGATGTTTGGAGGCACGGGGTACCTTTTAAATGGGAACATGGTGGCGGGCATACATAAAGATTTTTATATACTTCGTTTAGGAGAAAAAAATGCTAATAAAGCAATAAAATTACCTAATATTAGGGTTTTTGATATAACCGGAAGAGCTATGAAGGGTTGGATAATGGCGGAAGAAAACGCGTTTTCTGATGACGATATTTTAAAAGAATGGCTAATTAAAGCAAAAGAATTTGTAGAAACCTTACCAGCTAAAAATTGAGCAAAATGTGCCAACTTCTAAAAAATAAGCGATCTAATTTTTAATAATAAATTGTTCTATTTCTTGTAATATGGTTCGAGTTGATTAAAATGATAAAAAAGAAAAAAAGTATTGAACAAGAAATAATAATTAAGTGCTCTCCTCATGATATTTATGGGGCTTTTATGGATTCAAAGAAACATTCTAAATTTACAGAAAGTAAAGCAAAAATTAGCCGTGAAATTGGTGGGAGTTTTTCTATATATGAGGGAGCTATTAATGGGGAAAATGTTGAGTTAATACAAGATAAAAAAATTGTGCAAACTTGGCGTTCTGAGGGTGAAAATTGGCCAAAAGGGTATTATTCTACCATTACTTTAATCCTTGAACCGGTTGATCAGGGAACATTGATAAAATTTAAGCACGCTGATATTCCTGAAGCAGCTTATGAATCTGTAAAAGAAGGGTGGGATCTCTATTATTGGGACCCGCTCAAGGATATGCTAGAAAAATAAAAAAGTTTATTCTGTACGGTGAAATCAAGAAATTTATTCCTCGACAAGATTTAATTAAAAAAAAAAGGATTTATAATATTATTTCTTCGGCATTTTTTATTCACGAGTATTATTCTGGGGCAGCCAATCCTATTAGTGGCATACCTTCCACGAGATCATATGCGATATGAACCTCATATTTAAATCCATCGATGGATTCTGACATCATTAACAATCGTTTCATTGAGAGGTCCATAGATTCTTTCACTTTTCCTGGTTGAATAGCGCTAATGGTGGTACTAAACATACCATCTTTAACTGCCCATATTGCTGAGCGTAGAATAGGTTTAGAAATAGTTCTATCATCGGGAAATTTTTTCATTACATCAAGATATACTTTTCCAACTTTTTCTGATTGCCCATGAGGCCACCAATGTTGGGTTACTATTAATACCATCTTATTCACCTATTTTTAATTATTTACTTTTATTAGATTTCGAAGGTGATAAAAAGGATCATAATCTAATATTTATTTTTTACATTTTTATCCAATATCAAAATCACTTTTTTTGAATCCAATACATTATGTCCGTTATTATCTCGAAATTGCTGTCGATTTTGGACTTATTTAATCCTTTTCAAAGTGTTCATATTTTTTCTGTCCTCGAAGTAATATTTAATAATTATACAATCAAATTAATTTATATAAAAAAAATTGTAAGTGAAATCTTATGAAAACAGATGATGAACAAGATCTTAATATTCAAAGAAAGAAAAAAATGAAAAGAATTGGCTTCATTACGCTTATAATAGGAATTTCTTTGATAATTGCTGGAATATTCTTTTTTATAGCTTCACTTAATTCAATGGGTGAAGTTGGAAATAATAATTTCATGTTGTTTGGTGGTGCTACAGCTGGATGTTGGTTTGTTGGTTCTATTTGTATTATGGCTACATTTATGTTATTACGTGTGGCGTATCATAGAGAAATTCTTAGGTATGGATATGAAGAAACGGGAATGGCTCTCGGGACAGCTTCAGAAAAAGCGGTAGATGGATATGGAAGGATTATTGGTAAGGGATCTGAAGCAGTGGCAAGTGGTATTAAAAGTGCTGGTGGGATAAAATTAGATGTGGATAGTAATAAAGAACAAATAATAAAGGTTAGATGTAAAGCTTGTGGAACCCTAAACGATGAAGATGCTAAATATTGTGATGAATGCGGGCAAGAAATTTAATTAAAATTGCAAAAAGATAAAAAATTTCCATGGCAAGATCTTTTTTAAAGATTATTTCAAAAACTGGCTAAATATTGTTTATTGTTTGTTGATCAACAAAATAGGCATTATTTCTCGAGAGTGGAGAGAATTTTGGATTTGAAAAGAATAGTGCACTTTCTTATGATTTTATTGCTTATGCATTGGAGAATTTAGAGATCCTTAAACAGAGTGAAAAGAATTTTAGTGATTAAGCATTTCTTTTTTATTTGCAATATTGACTAAACATTCAAAATAATTTTTAACTAAAGTTTAAATGTTCTTATTTACCATTTTTTTTAATTACTGTAAAATGTTTATTGAAAATTTGAAATTCGCGTTAAGAAAAGCGTGCCCTAATACAGTTAGAACGTTAGAATATTTTTAAAAAAAGGTGAAAAAATGAGAGTAAAATGTAGCGTATGTGAAAATGATAGAACAAAAAGAAAGGTTATAAAAAGAATGCCATCGTTGGAGAACGAATTACCAGAGAAATACAGTGATTACAAGGAATTTATATGCATGAATATTATTAAGGAACTTCGTAAAGATAAGAAATGGTATGATAGTGTATGCAAGAATCGTATGCTAGTATTAAAAAAGAGGTGAAAAAATTTAATGATGCCAATTGGACCCTTAATGAAAGAACATAGGCTTATTGAAAAAATGATTTATAGATTTATTAACTTTTAATTTATACATTATATATTAAAAATCGATATTGATATGAATAAAAGGGATTTTTGCATTCCCTTAAAAAAGAGATGATAAATAATATGGTTGATTTAAAAGAGGAAGAATTTTCCCAAGTTGACGGTCAAATGAGATATCAACTATTAGGGAATAAACTATATATAGAAATCGATATGCCTTCTAAACTTAAAGATGTAGTTTCAGAAGATAATTTAAGTACTTCAGGAAAGACATATAGAGTGTATTCAAATGGAACAAATAGAAAATTCATTAAAGAAAGTGGTTATAAATCTGTACAAGTTCAAATAAATAGCTATTTATCTGTCAAGGATTCTGAAAAATTATAAAAGGAGAAATAATAAAGTATTGAAATTAAAATCTTGAAAAATATAAGAGATTTTAACTAACATTGAACACAATATAACTTTATAGTAAAATAGATTTGATAAACTGATTTTTTCTTTTTTTTTATTAATTATGCTATTATCCTTAGGTTGTTATATTAAAATCTAAGAAATTTCCTATTCCCTCTCTTTGGGAATATTAGATATTTTTTGAATTTAACTTTTAGGCGTTCTTGGGACATACCTAAACGCCAAAGCCAATATATCCAAAACCATATTACATTTATATAAAGGAATCCGTATTTTTCATATCGCCTGGTTGATGTAAGCACCGTTGAATGTATATATATAAATCTTTTTTTTCCATATTTTCTCAACCGCCGCGAGAAATCAAAATCTTCACAAATCCATAAAGATCGAAATCCTTTAATTTTTTCAAAAACGGATTTACGGACAAAGATTGCATTATCTCCTGGAAATGTTCTTAGCAATCTCACAAGCCAGTTACCTATTCCTTGCCACCAGAAATTAGCAAATTTAAGGAAAGATGATCGTTTAACAATAGGATTCCAATTCCAATCTTTTTTAAAACCTCCTCCGATGGCGTTGGGATCTCTTAATCTATAAAGAACTCGTATTATTGCGCCTTCTGGCAAAATTGTATCAGCATGTAAAAAAAGTAAAATGTCTCCCTTTGCGTGCATAGCACCTGCATTTAACTGATGATACCTTCCCATTGGTCCAATAAAAGCCTTATCTGCTAATTTTTGAGCTATTTCGAGAGTTCCGTCCGTGGATCCACCATCACTGACAATTATTTCAATAGGAGCTGCTTTTCCTGAGGGAAAACGTGCTGCTAAGCGAGCTTTCTTAATAGTCAATTCAATATTATCTGCTTCATTCAAAGTAATTATAATTATACTGATAATCATAATAACTATTTATCGTTCTTTTTTGCTATTTTTCGCCTACGGGTTTGATCTTGCCCTTCGACGATGAAAAGGTTTAAATCTTCTATGATCTTGGCAGTAGAGTGAGGAAAATAGAACCCAATGATTTTTTTTGAGTTTTTAAGTACTCTAATGTATGAAATTAGGGTGACTAAATCTTCTTCAATATCAATATCTCCATAGGGAGGGAGGGAAATCAACAGAAATTTATTATCTCTACAGAAGTTTGCAAATTCAGATAATTCTAATCCACCGCTGAATAAATGGTAATCTGAAAACCAACTAGGATTAAAATCTTTAGTGAGTCCAATGAGATACATACCACCTCCAGTAGAAGGTCCGATAATTATAGGCTTCTCATTGGTTTTTTTTACTAAGTATTCCAAAGCTGTGTTAATTATTTTAGGATCTAAAAATGGTAAATCTGCGCCTAAAACAACTAATAAAGCTATTTTCTTTTCAAAAGATTCATTTACAACTGATCCAAATCGCTGATCAAAATTTGAACCCTTCTGAGGAATAAAGTCTATAGGTTTACTTAAATAACCATCAGTTCTAACACAATCAGCAATTTCATGAAGTTTTCCGGCTTTCTCATCAGGAAAATAACCAACTTGTATTGTATCTGCATTTGTTTTGGAAGCTATACTAATTGTGTCTTTGAGCATTGCTTCGGCAATTTTAGCTGAATCTAATTCAGTTAAACACGTATTTTGGGTTAATCGTGTTTTTACTAATCCTGGAATAGGAACCTTTGTAAAAATTACTATTGTAGATTTCATATTAAAAAACTAATTAAATAATATTATTAAATAAAGCTAAGGTTTTTTAGCAATCCACATACCTCTACTTACCCATTTATTATGAACCGCTTTCTGCCAAGCCAGTACTCCTTTTTCTGCTTCAGCATATAACTCTTCCCCGAATCCTGCAATTATATTCTGTTTGTTTTTTTGAAGAATTGAGATATAACCATCCATATGATTAGCAAAATCATCACCTAGGTCATCATTTTCTATAAGTATCAACCCAACATCTTCAATAAGTTTACCATATCCATCTAGAGTTTGCATATCAGGGAACACCATGAATTCCATCAGATAATCAGCATCAGCGTCAGGAGCATCAATAGATCCCCAAATCCAATCTGTAAATCCTAAAGCGCCTCCAGATTTTAAAACTCTATTAGCTTCCTCTAATAGTCTTGGTTTGTCTCTAATATAACACCAAGCATCTTGACCCCACACAACATCAAAAGTATTTGCATGAGCAGGCATATCTAAAGCAGATCCAAGCCTATATTCGATCTTATCCTCATAATGTTTTCCTTTTGTTCTTTCTTTAGCTTCTTCTATCATTTCAGGAGTTATATCTAATCCAACGATTCTAGTCCCATACTTCTCTGCCAAATGTCTCGCTGGACCACCCAGGGCTGAACAAATATCTAATAAATAGATATCTTTTTCTTTGTCAAGTCCAACTTTCTTTGCTAAAACGTCCGTTTGTTCTGCTCCACCGACATGGATTTGTTCACCCATAAGGAGCTCCCAAAGTTTACCACCAGGACCTGCATAAACTTGACTTACGTCCCATACTGAAAAATCATATTTTTTTTTATTCATCCTATACACTTTTGATCGATTATAATATAATAGATTTAAGGTTAAGTACTATAAATCATAGTTGAATTTTAAAATTGAAATAACCTTAACTATTCTTCCTTAAGAAGGTTGGGGGTGAATTGGTAACATTTAGGATCGGCTGCCAATATATCTCCTTTATAATAGTAAGCACTACTTCTACATCCAAAACAAAATGAATTATTGACACAATTTCCACAATTTCCTGGAAGTTTAGAAGGATCTCGAAAGTCTAAAAAAAGAAGCCTTTTTTTATGTTTCTCAATTAATACTTCAAGTTTCTCATTGTTCACATTGCCAAATTCTTGGGTTCGAATAACTGAGCAAGGCGTAATCCAACCGTCATAAGTTATACAAATTACTGTACCACAGTAAAACTTTGATACATCCATAGGTCCACATGAAGGATCGTCGGGATAATTCAATTTGTCCCTATAAATAAATGCATCCTCAATTTGACGAATGCTAGGTTCCCAAGAAGCATTAGCATTGCGGTGTATGACAGGATTAAATAGCGTTAAACAACTTTTAATGCCAAACTCTTCTTGCATATAAGAAATCATCCTTTTCGCATCCCCATCTGCTAATGGGGACGTATACGTAATGCAATTTACCATTGCACCGGGATTTTTCCCTTCAGATAAAACATTTACAATTCCTTTTAGAATTAGTTCTATATTTTTAGAATCCCCATCACACCTTTCACCTCCATGTAAAATACTATATAACTTTGGATTAATAGTATCTAGATGTGTTGAGATAAATCCTCCATCAGTTACTTCAACGGCTTTTTTTGCTATCCTTGGATTTGCTAAAGGAATACCACTAGTCCAAATATTATTGATTAATCTTAAGTTTGAAGCATACTTGCATAGTTCATACCAATCCTTTCTTAAGAAAGGATCTCCTCCCAACCAATCAATCATACGGACTCCTATTTTGGATGCTGCATCTAATAATTTCTTGATCTTTTCAGGATCCATTCCCTGTGGACTATCTGGTGTACTTCCTGCATAACAATAGTCACATAACTGATTACATCTTAATGTGGATTCAATTTGAAGGATAAAGATTTTACCCTCGTCAAAATATTGTTTTTGAAGCTCAAATTCAGAAGCCATCCCTGCGTGTTTTAATGGAATATCTTCTCTTCTCATAGAAATTTCCTCAATCTCCTTAATTATTTGATTTAAATTAAAGAAAAATTATTAAATTTTCAATTTATAAAAAAAAATTACCCGTAGACCAAACTTACCCAATCCATACCTATCGTAACACTTTGAATTGCTAAAGCAATTAAGGAAGCTCCCATGGTAATAATTACAACCCAAAAGCTTTTTCTTGGCCAAGGGTTATTCTGTATATTATATCCCATTTTGTATTGTTCCCATAGTATTACTGAAATTAGAATAAATAACCCAATATTAAAAGTCCAAGTGGCGAATTCAAAACTTTCTGGTGGTAAATTGATAAGATATCCAGCACTTTCACCATAACTATATAGTTGAGCTTCTAAAGGCAGTCTAACGATCAAGAACATTAAACCCATATGTCCTACTAATATCCAGGCAAGTATTATCGTGTGCGTATTCAGCCAATTGTTACCTCTTTTACTTAATTTTTGTTCAAAATAATGCTTTCCTTTTGTTTTTTCAACCACTACTATAATAATCCAAATGCCAAGTATTGTTGCAGATATAATGGTACAGATTACAGTATTAAATGAGCCGCTCGCTGTTATAGGTAGCATGAAGGATTGAATCATCGCAACGGTTCTTGATAATGGCGTTTTATGGTACCAGGCTAAACCCACATTCAAAATAATAATAGCATAAGCAATATTATGTGTCCATCTTGGATCATTTATAGCATATTCAATAAAGGATAACCACCAAATAAGATACGCTACTCCCATGATAATTAAACCCAACCCGGGACCTACAAGTTTATTTTGTTTTGATGTTGTTGGTTTTGGTTTTTCTTCACTCATTATTACTATCACATTTGGAAAAAGTCTATTTTAAATTTTATATCCATTTTGTCTTATTTAAAATTTATAATTTTAAACTATAGGTAATAAAAAGCAAATATTTGATTATATCAATCAAAATATCCCTTAAGATTACTTTCTTGGCTTTTTTTAGTGTAAGGACAAGTTTCTATGCAAATATTACACCAAATTGAAGTATAATCCGAAATTTTCCTCAGATTTGCTAAATTATACGACAAGCATGCTTGCTTATTATAACCCTCTGAGCTTAATGCTTTAACCGGACAGTTTGCAATACACATATCACATTCTTTACAATATTTACTCTCTTTAATAGGGATTCCTGTCACCAATGGCGCTTCTGTAACGATTGCCCTTAACCTAACTTGAGAGCCAAATTTCTTACTTATAAATAAGTTATTCTTTCCTATAGGCCCTAGACCAGCTAAAGCTGCTGAATCTTTTAAAAAAATTCCAGGGGTATAGGGCATAATCTTAGATTTATATGATTTTTTTAATAGAAAATCCTTTAAATGATGGGCTCGACTCTCCAGTATTGAATCTAAATAATGAAAGCTCTTGCCAGTAGTTTGATCTTCGCTCCAAGCATCGAGTATAATGTCATATAAATATATTCCAATTACAATTACCGTATTTACGTCTTTCATGTAAGTTTCTGGCTTGTTCTCAACTTTAAACCTTTCATATTCTTTAGGATTTGCAAAGCCAATAATGTCAATACCCTTTTTACGTGAGAATTTAGTTAAATCCTCAGTTAGTTTTTGGTTTCTTTCCATTTTTCGTATCTTTTGTTTATAATAAATAAACAGAGTTTTTTTCAATATTTATTTCTGCTTTTTATTTACTATTAGAATTTTCAAAATAAAATTTTGCCTTGAGATGACAGATTATCAATCAAAACGTTATAAAGAAGTATATAATTTATTTATTTCTAAGTTTTATGATATAGGATTAAAGATTGGGTTAACCCCATCTGGAGAAAAAATACTACGAACTAGTGTCTTTAAAAGTTTGGCTCCATATATTAAAAGAAAAGATCGTATATTAGACCTATGCTGTGGAACGGGTACGCTTACAGTCTTAATCACAAGCTTGATTTATAGAGAATGTAAAATAATAGGAGTTGACTTATCATTTGGTCAAATCGCCAAGGCACAGAAAAAGAATAAATATCCTAATTTAAAATTTGCATTAATGGATGCTAATAAACTAAAATTTTCAAATAATTATTTTGATCATGTTATAATTTCTGCGGCTTTACATGAAATGGATAAGAATCAAAGACTCAATGTTCTTTCTGAAATCCATCGAATATTGAAAAGAGGTGGTATTTTTTTAATTTTTGAACATCATGAGCCTTCAAAAATTTCACTGCGAATTCTCTATAACTTCTATTTGGGTTTTATTGAAAAAATGACTTCCCATTCATTCGAAATGCAGAGATTTATATTGAAAGAACTAAAAAAATCTGGTTTCAAAATATTAAAACAAATTCCTATTAAAAAATTCCTAAGCTTTTTTCAGATAATCTTGTTGAAAAAATAAAATAAAAAAGTAATTATAATAAACATATTATAACACATAGGATAAAAGCCCTATCTCCCTAAAATTGTAAACTCTTTCACTTTTTTCTCTTAGAATACCTTAATTTAACCCGATTACACTAAAAATAACCAAGATATCTTCTAACAGAATTGTGAAGTTTATTTCTCATAATACCAAGGTTTATTAAATTTAAAAATATATCTTATATACTTGAACAGAGATATTTCAAAGTTTCAAGTATAAAATTAAAATTTGGTGAAAGTATGTCTAATAGAAATTATGGCAATAGAACGATGCACAAAGCCACATGTGCTGACTGCGGTAACGAGTGCGAAGTTCCATTTAAGCCTACGGAAGGCAGAGATGTTTATTGTCGAGAGTGTTATAGAAAGCATAGGAGATAATTTATTCTATTTTTTCTAAGTTTTGGTTACAACCAAAAACTTATTTTGTAACTTATCGAGTAATGATTTATTTTTATTTATTTTTATTTATTTTTTTTTTTTTAGGCCATAAGTCTACGGATTTTCGGTACGTGCGGGAGTTTTAGTCAATTTTTTGACTTATATGTAAAAGGCTTATAACATTAACAAACTTAATATATTTGAGATCATTATTTTATGAGTAACATGGAAAAATCAAACGCAATATCACAAATGATAGAAGGATTGAAAGATATTAGGCAAGAAGAGAAAATAATAGTGCCTAAATGTGAATTTTGTGGTAAAAACATCGCGGGCAGTAAGTGGAATAAAAAATATCATCATATTAATATATGTCAAGAACCAATAAAACGATTTTTTTGTTCCCGTCAATGTAAATTAAAATGGGTTTTTAATAATGTTTGATTTTATATTATCCCAATTTTTAAAGAAGATGAGAAAGAATAAGCTTATCTTATGAATTTGGGGGTTCTTTTTATAATCAAAAAGTTAAAAATCTGAAAAAAGTTTTACTAATCATAATATAATTTTGTTTAAGCATCTGTCAAATGAAAACTAAAACTAAAGTTGAAATTCTGATTATTGAAGAAGAGGATTTTTGCGCAAAATGTTGTAAGACGGTGAACGTTATTGATAAAATGATGGAGACTATCCCAGGGCTTAAAGATAAAGTTGAGATTTTCTATAGCGATTTAAACTCTCAAGAGAATTCACAAAAATACGGTGAATTAACCCCACCAGTAATTATGATAAATGATGTTATCTTTTCTGAAGGTCATGTACCAATTATAAAAAAATTAGCTAGAACGTTATTAGAGAACGTAGCATAGATGCAAAAATTTAATGGAAAAGTTTGATACAATTCATTCTTTTTGTAGATGTTCTCATAGCAACTATAATCTGTCTACTTATTGTTCTTTTTATTTTAAAATTTTTTTAAAACAATGGATTATTATTTAGTTAAATAGATGGAGATGAATTATGTCGTACGAAATTTGGTCATTAGTTATCCAAATAGCAGGATTAGGCTCAATAGTAGCCCTAATTATTACTTATGTCTTAGATAAACGTTGGAAAAGGACTGAGGCAGCGCATAATTTCTACGATGAGTTTGATGATAATGTTGAATGTAGGCTTGCTATGTTTATGCTTGATTATGGTAAAGAAGATGCTGAATTCGAATTTAACTATATTTTTCTTAAGGTTTCAGATACAGTAAAAGTCCAATTTACATATTCCAAGTTAAATGATTCGATGACAAAACCTTACGAGGATTTAACAGAAGACGAACAGGTTATTCGATATATTTTTGATGTATATATTGGGTATTTGGAAAGGGTGTTCTATTTTGTAAATAGGAAATATTTTAAGAAAAAGGAATTGTTCTTTTATAAATATTGGCTTGATATTATTGCGTCGGAAAAATTCAAGGAAATTAGAAATTATGCTGTAGAAAATAGCTGTGGTTTATTTAATCCCTATTTAGAGAAGTACCAAAAAAAAATTAAGAGAGGCATCGAAAATAAAATTTTAAAGATATCTGTCAAAAGCTTCATTAAGAGGAGAAAAATTTTAAAAAAAAGAATAAATAATTAGTCATTCATTTGGTAGGCGTCTTTTAAGGAGTGTACTACTTTCCAGACTCTGTTAAATCTTTCTTCATCTACATTCGGTCTTTTGATCATTTTTAAGCACCATTCGATCTGTTCAGGAGTAGTACCAGGTTTATGATATAGGTTTAATGCATATTTGGAAAAATCTCTTACTAGAAAATCAAAAATTTGATCTAATGTATCCTCATCAATGTTGTAGATGGCCGCATTTTCAATGATAAGATGGGCATAAACAATTAGGGAAAATATCTCACCAATTCCAGAAAGCATAAAATCCAGATCTTTTTGCTGTTCGATATTAGGAGTAGCTTTTGTGCCAAAAAGGTGGAACATTTTAATTTGTTCCAAGAAAATTTTAATATTGGGCAAATTGTATCTTTCAAATGCAGGTTTCCAATCATGAAGACGAACGCGTCCTAATCCCCGAGTTGTACCTTGATTGAAAAGAAAATCATCATTTTTAACTTGATCTTGTCTCGGAACCTCCTCATAATTCTTATGATTCATGAAGAAATTCAGCATGAATTTCAAAATTAAGGCGATATTAACATGGACGGTGCCCTCTAGTTTTGGTAAAGCACGAATATCTCTTGCAGCACTTTCAAAATACATATCTTTTTCAAAACCTTTAGCTGCAATAACATCCCATAAAAGATTGATCACTTCCTCACCTTGTGTTGTTGTTTTCATTTTCATGACGGGGGCATAGAGCAGGTAGCGTCGATCTTTATTTGAAGCTCTGCGCATGTAATCAGCTGTTCTTAATCCAAATAATTTCATAGAGACTAAACGTGTATAAGCATCTACAAAATTCTGTTTAACATGCTGAAAATCGGTAACATACATATTATAGAGTCTGCGATGTGCTGCATGATGAATTGCTTCATAAAATGCATGGGTGCAGATTCCAATTGAAGCCCATCCAAGATTATATTTTCCCACATTAACAGTATTAAGCGCAGAATTCCACGCATCCTCTCCTTTAGAAAGAATATCCTCTTCAGTTATGGGATAATTATGGAGTGCGAAATTTGCGACATAATTTTGACTGTCACAGACATTTTTTATCAATTCATAATTTTTGTGTTTATAATTTGCTATAAAGAAGACGTATTGTTCTTTATTTTTCATATCATATAGAGGAATATTCCCATCCTTATCAGCAAATTTACCAAAATTTGAAACCATCTCCGCCTCGTTTCCGTTCCCTATATAATACTTCTCTCCATTAGCTCTATAAGTTCCATCTTCTTGTGATGTAAGAGCCATCTCAGTTCCATAGATATCCGCACCATGAGCTTGTTCTGAGAGTCCAAATGCAAAAATTGCCCCTTCCCTGAGTAATCGAGCAGCCTTAATTTTAGCCTCTTCATTTTTGCTCATCCAAATAGGACCGAGTCCTAAAATGGTAACTTGCCATGTATACCAATAAGAAAGACCATAAAATGCAAGTATTTCGTTAAATTCGCAAATTCGCCAAGTATCCCAGCGATAACTTTTATCTTCACCATATGGAGCTGGTGTTAGAAGCTGTGCAAAAATTTTGTGATTGTTCTGAAACTCGATAAAATCAGAGTACCAAACCCTTTTATGATCATCTTCTTTAATTTTCGCTTTCCCCTTCTTTTCAAAAAATTCAATAGTTTTGAGCATAATATCCTTAGATGTCTCATCGGGATAATAGCGGTCATGCTTTTTTGGATTTAATAAGATTGTCATTAATTCTTCTCTCTCACTTTAATCATTTGTCTAAAATAATAATCTTATATTAGGTTTTAAAAAGTATAATAATAAAAATTAATTTTGGTAATGAATATCTTCAATCTCCCCATTGAACTAGACGTCGTTCCCCTTCAAGAGATCTTAGTCTGGAGAGTTCTTGAGAAAATTCCAGTGTCCCTAAATATTTTCCCTCATCATCTCGCATGGCAAAATAACGGATCATTATAAAAGCGCCACCTGACTGGATCCAGA
>JBATUM010000215.1:0-6977 GCA_049671145.1 Promethearchaeia archaeon | reverse complement strand
GGATGTTGTCATATTATTATTCCAATTCGCTGCTTCAGCTGCGGGAAATTAATCGCCCATACCTATAAACCTTATCTTGAAATGATTGAAAAAGGAGAGAGCTCTGATGAGGCGTTCACAAAATTAGGCCTTGAAAGGTTCTGTTGTAGAAGAATGATTTGCTCTCATGTAAACTTAATAGATGATCTCTTAAAGTTCTCAAGACTTCAATAAAAGAGAAATTTCTTATTTGAGTTGTGGATTTTAGATGAATTTCTCTCTCCATCTCCATCATAAAATCCCAATAAAATCGAGAATTTGACTCTTTCACTCAATTCGGTAAAAAAGCCATTCTCCATAAGATAATTGTTATTTTTTAAAAAAAAAAGAAATTAAAAATTTTAAGAAATTTTAGAATTAATAACTGCCATAACTTCTTTATTCGGCTCCGAAAAAACTTTTATAGGTTATAATCGCTCCTACTATCTGAATAATCAGAACAATGATTAAGATTATTACATCGATATCTATACCCATTACACTAATGCTCATGAGCATCAGTGGTACAACAAAACCAACAATTGCTATTAGGGTAGTTATCCAAGCCCATTTCTCTTTTTTTCGAAAACCAAAGTTAATTATAAATATATATGCAATTCCAAGGCTCATGTATGCAATTCCTAGTACCCTCAGCTGATAGCTAAGTATAATCATCAATTCGGGATCAAAAGCATTTAGCTCCGCTTCACTCTTTCCGATATAAGCTAAAGCTCCAGTAATTGCTGGACTTCCAGTAATTATATAGAGAATACCATATATTGCCAAAATTACAACCGTAGCAAGAAGTAAAATTGTACCAACATTAAATAATTTTTTTTGTTCCATTTTTTTCCACTCATATCAATTAATTTTCGCCAAGAGTGTATAGACTCTTATGTAAAATAATATCAATCAATATTTAACATTTTTGTCGATTGTGAGAATAACTTCAGAAGCCTAAGTATTTAAAGAAAAATTTGACAAATCTTTAATTGGTGAGCCCAACAATTATAAGTTCTTAATTTATATTTAGTCTAGAAATCCCTTTAGAATCATATCAAAAGAATAAGAATGACAGAAGATCAAAAAAGACAGATTCACCCAATTGTTGAAAGGGCAGTGGGAATGGCTTATAAAGGGGTTGAGCCAATTGAATTCGACGATTATGCGGTTGAACAACTGCAAGATTTGCTTAGGGACTATTTTGGAAAGCAGGGCCTAGTGCAAGCAGTCCAAGAGCTAATTAAATTAGCTTTTTTTCTTGATAAAACAGGAAGTCATTCTGCATCAAAAAAGATCATAAAGGTTGTGGAGAGTGCTACAGAAGCATTAAACGCTCTTAAAAATAAAGAAAAAAACACATAAAATGAGTAAAAATGGCTGAAGATCAAAAAAAATCACTTCACCCTATTGTTGAAAGGGCACTGGAAATGGCTTATGAAGGGGTTGAGCCAATTGAATTCGACGATTATGCGGTTGAACAACTACAGGATATGCTTAGGGAATATAGAAAGGAAGATCTAGTTGAAGCTGTTATAGAATTGCTCCGTTTATTCGTTGTACTTAAGGAAAAAGGGTGTAATTCTGCTTCATTAAAGATATTACTTGTCATAAGTTCTGCTGCGGGTGCATTAGAGAACCTTAAAAAAGGAAAAAACACATCAAACAGTAAGTTGGATCCCTAATATTCAGGATATTTTTTATGATTTTTAGAAAATTAAAAAAATTTTCTGAAATTGAGGATAAAAAAGTTAAATTAAGCAAAAATTTTTTTTATATCGATTATTTTTAATCTCATTACAAATCGATGATTTATGATAATATATTAAAAATTATATATTTGAAGGAGAACAAAATGAGTTATGTAAAATTAAAAGTTCCTGATGATTTAAAGAACGAATTAAAGAAAGCTTTAAGTAAAATAGCAGAATCTCGAGATTCTAAAATAAGAAAAGGAATGAATGAAGTGACTAAATCTATTGAAAGAAGTAATGCTAAGATTGTAGTAATGGCTGAAGATGTAAGCCCTCCAGAGATACTTTTTCATGTACCATTATTATGTGAAGAAAAATTAATACCTTATGCATATTTATCTTCAAAAAAGGAATTAGGAAATACTGTTAGAATTAATGTAGGAGCATCAGCTATCGCTATAGAAAATCTAGGAACAGGAAATGACAGTGTTTTAGATGCCATAATCAAAAAACTTGAAGCTTTAAAGAAGTAAGTTGGTGGAAAAAAATTGGTCAAGTTAGATAAATCAAAAGGAACTCAGGTTGAGGATAAATCCATTCCTTCAGAGGTTATCCAAATTGTTGGTAGAACTGGATTAACTGGCGAAATTAGTCAAATTAAGGTAAGAATTTTAGAGGGACCAGATAAGAATCGTATTTTAACGAGGAATGTTAAAGGTCCTGTACGAGAAAATGATATTGTAGTTTTAAGAGAAGTAGAAAGAGAAGCTAGAAAAATAAGAAAAAGACGATAAAGTACCTTTTTTTTTAAAATTTACTCATCAAAATAGCCAAGAAGTTTTAAATTCTTATATTCATTGTGTAAAAATTCTCGTAATGCAGTTCTAATTGCTTCAGAGCGACTTGGCACAATTTTCATCGCTATTAATTTTTGAATATTTTTATCGTAACATTCAGGGATATTGATAGTAATATTTTGCATCGATGGTTTTTTCTTTTTCTTTTTATCTGACAATTCTCCTTACTCCTGTCCTGTTATTTTGTTGAAATAATAGCCGAGATCTATCTTAGGAGGAAAAATGATAACAAAAATAATCGTTACCCTTAATTTATTCCAAGTTTTTGATAATAAATTATAAGTAAAACTTGTTTATAAAATTATCTTTCCCTATATAAAGTATTTAAAGCATTCAATATCATTACTAAATTGTTTTGATAAATTTAATTAGAATATGAACGATTATTAGGGTATTTATATATTTAAATTGAAAATGTTTTATTATCATAATCGATTTTCTTTTTTTACATATCGTCCTCTAGTTTCTATAATAGAGATATTTTTAATAATATCATTATAAGCATTACTTCCTCTGTCTCTATACTCTGATTCATAACCCTCAAGGAAAGCATTAAAACATAATTTAAAATCATCTCCATGCGAAGAAATTAATACTCTTTTTAAAAGATGGAGATCAACACTTTTATCTTCAATAGAATCCGAATAATCATGAAGTCCAAAATCAATAAGGAAAATGTTATCGCTAGAAGTTAATATTATATTACTGGTGGTAATATCACCATGAATATGTCCATTAATATGTAATACTGCGATAATTCGACCCAATTTAGCGAAAATCTCTTTTTTTTTATATGTATCTAGAGTTTTAATTAAATTTTTTAGCTTAGAACCAGAGATATATTTCATAATTATTGTAGAGCTTTCTGTATCAATTTCATATACTTGTGGTGTGTTAATTCTATATTCTTTCACTTTTATAAGGGCTCGAGCTTCATTTAATGTTCTTATTGTCCGAATTTTTCTATCAAGCTGTTTAATTCTATAATCCTTCAGAATCCGATGTTTAAAGATAACGTCTTTACCAAACCAATGACCATAAAATAAACTTGCTTCTGCACCTTTATGAATCAATTTCTCCTTAGTGATACTTCTAGGCATTCCTAATTTATCACCTAGCTTCTCCAAGGGATAGAAATATTGTCCATCCTTTCTTTTGGATTTATATTTGTTTCTGTAAGTTTAAATTCTCCTTTACTCTTATACCTTAATATGCCTGTCCAAGCAATCATCGCTCCATTATCCCCTGCATATTTTAGGGGTACTACTTCGAACTTTGCATTATGCTCGTTGCTAATAGAATTAATCATTTCTTGTAATCTTTTATTTGCTGCTACTCCTCCCGTTAGTAAAACTTCAGTCTTTTCTGTATGGGCAAGGGCTCTTTCTGTGACTTCAGTAAGCATAGCAAATGCAGTCTCTTGAAGGGAGAAAGCAATATCACATAAATTATATTCTTTTTCATATTTTTCAGATTCTAATAATCTTTTAGCTGCTGTAAAAAGTCCTGAAAATGATAGATCCATTCCTTTAACTATATAAGGTAAAGTGAGATATTTATTTGATTTTTTTGCCAATTTTTCTATTTTGGGGCCCCCTGGATGAGAGATTTCTGCTTCTCTGGCAAATGAATCAAGTAAATTACCAATAGGAATGTCTAATGTCTCTCCAAAAATTTGATATCTTCCAGATTCATAGGCACTCACAATTGTATTTCCACCAGACACATAAAGAGAGAGAGGATCATCAATATTACACAATAATCTTCCTATTTCTATATGGGCAATACAATGGTTTACTCCAATTATAGGAATTTTTAGAAGCTGGCCCAGCATACGTGCTACAAGTGCTCCTATTATCAATACAGGTCCTAAACCAGGACTTTGGCTGAAAGCTAACAAATCAATATCTTTAATTGAGCATTTAGCTTGAGTAAGGGCCTCATTAATAACTCTCATGAAATTATTTAAGTGTTGCTCCCTAACCAAAGCAGGATGAAGCCCTCCTTTTTCAGGTACATATACATCATTTACTAAACTTAAGACATTTCCTGTAAAATCAACCAGCCCAACTCCCCATGTATGTGCAGTTGATTCTATTCCAAGGGCTATTTTACTAGATTTCATTATATTCGCCAATTATATTTATTAGCGAGAATTTAAGAAAAAAAATAGACTAAACTCAAAGATATTACTGTGATTTCATACGTCTTCTAGGAGTCCTTTTCGTTGCTACTCTTTTTGCTCCTTTAGTTCCCTTTCTTTTAAATATTGTATAGCCACATTTCCCGCAAGACGATCTTTTATGGATAATGAGTTTAATCTCACCATCTATCATAGTGGTCCGCGAGAAAATAGGCAGGTCCACACTTAGGACATGTTCTATGGGTTCTAACTAACTTATTTCCTTCAATTTTATATAAATTTGATACATTCGTCATATTTCCTTCAATTTCTTAAATAATTACTTATTTATATTCAAATAAATTTTTATAAGGTTCTTTCCTCTTTTTTAATTTATAGATTTCCGTTCTCTTTTCTTGTTCCAAATTCCTTGCTTGAATATGAAAGGGTTCAAAATATTGTAATTCATTTGCGTCATCATATATATGGGCAATACCAATATCATGAGCGGAACCAAAGTGTGTCTTAATATCACTGATAATGGTTAATTTTTCATTTGCTTTTTTCATTTTAGCAATTTTCTTTTTTATTTCTAATCTATTCGGAGTCCCTTCACCAAAATGATCGATTTTAAATCTTAATTCAATCCTATTTATCAATGGATTTTTCTTCTCTTCTAAAATTTCAATATTTAACGGCATAATGAACCTTTTAAATAGTATTATTCTGAATCAATCAGTTAATTTAAAGATTATTCTAAGTTATTTAAGATTAAAGAACGATAAGAATTAAAATTTTGGTTTTTTTGAATAGATAATGGCACAAGTTAAGGCTTATAACTGGAAAATAAAGATTTTATTATGGATTGAAGTAATCATATTGATAATTACTATGTTAAGCTTTTTCTGGCTAAAAAATGTTTTAGTAGGGGTTTTTTCTATTATTTTCATAAGTAGTATATTCTTATGGTTAATATTATTAGTACTAACTATAAATTTAAAAAATAAAATTGAAGATAAGGAAATGCATGAAAATCTTAAAATCCCCGAAAAAGAGAGGCAAAGATTTACACAACCATTAGGAAAATTAATTGCAGGATCTAGGTCAGAAACTATTCCTAAAGTGGAGAATTTCATAAAAGAATTTTTAAATTCCGGGTTTAAAATTAATGTATATCTTGTTGGGGATATTGTCACTAATGATTTTCTCATAAATCAATTTTTAAGAGAGTTTATTAAGCTATGTATTGTTGATGAAAAAACTCAGAGAAGTCGAATTAACATAAAAAATGAAGAATATTTTGAGGAAATAATTGAATTTAAGAATCCAAAAGGTACAGTACATAAAGAGAGTTTTAATTTACTAAAACAAATAACAATGTCGAATAAAAGAATTTTATTAAAAATAATCGAAGGAGAGGAAGATTTGTTGGTACTACCTCTTGTTATAACATTACCACTTATTCAAAATTTAAAATTTTTGGTGTTTTATGGGCAACCTCCCATAACAGATTCTAAAAATCCCATTCCAGAAGGAATTGTTATGGTTGATGTAAATAAGAGAACTCAAAAAACAGTTAAAAAGTTTTTATCAATTATGCTAAAGGAGTAAATTGCATTTTAACGAACTCTTAAAGCATATTTTCCAGGAAAATGAATTTTCAAATATTCTGCAAATTTTGACTCTTGAGGTTTTATAATAACAACTTCTCCTGTAAAATCATCACTTAAACTATGTGTTTTACATTTAGGACAAATTTGTTCATTTCTAGTTATTAAATGACAGTTTTTACATGCTCGGTCTTTTGAAATTAGTAATTCACCTCTTTTTCTTTATTTTTTATCCTCTTTTTTACTATTACTTTCTTTTTTTTCTTTTTCAGTATATTCGTCCTCAATATCTTGTTCTATCCAATCTTCTTTTCCTAAAAATTTTTGTCTCATAGTTAAGCCTAACTTTCCACTCCTTCCAGTACCTAATGATACTGCTATGATTTTAGCGCGTACAATATCATTTACTTCAAGAATTTTTCCTGTTTCTTTCCCTATAAATCGATTACCTACTTGTTCATATGAAATATAATCATCACATATCTGTGAAACATGAACCAATCCATCGAGTGGTCCAAGTCTTATAAAAGAACCAAAATCAACAATTTCTACTACCTCCCCCTCCACCACTTCAGATATAACGGGTTTAAAAGAAAGGATGGTAAATTCAACCTCGTGGAATGTATTTGCATTCCCAGGAATTATTATTCCAGGGCCCACATCAATAACATCTACT
>JBATUM010000214.1:0-3010 GCA_049671145.1 Promethearchaeia archaeon | reverse complement strand
GAAGAATATAAAAAACTTTATCAAGAATCCATCGAAGATATGGAAGGTTTCTGGGACAAACAAGCAAAATCACTTGATTGGTTTAAAACATACGATAAGGTATGGGAAAAAACCGATTTATTTCCAGGAAAGTGGTTTGTAGGGGGCAAACTTAACGTAGCTTATAACTGTCTAGATAGACATGTTATAGCTGGAAACGGAGACAAAATAGCGCTCATATGGGAAGCAGATGAACCCGGACAAGATAAAACATACACTTACAGTGAATTATTAAAGGAAGTTAGCAAGGTTGCAAATGGAATGAAAAAACTCGGCTTGAAAAAAGGTGATAGGGTGACCATTTGGCTCCCTATGATTCCTGAATTAGCAATAATCATGCTTGCGTGTGCCCGGATTGGAGTAATTCATTCAATAGTGTTTGGTGGATTTTCCAAAGAAGCAGTAAAAGATAGAATTGGTGATTCTGATTCTCGACTTTTATTTACAAGCGACGAAACCGTACGATCAGGGAAATTTTACCCCAAAATAGCTGATGTTGTGGAAATTATCGATGATGTTCCTACAATTGAACACGTTATCGTTGTAAAAAGATCAGGACGTGAAATACCTCATACTGATAAAGATGTCTGGTATCATGATTTCATTGATGGAATGAGTGATGAATGTGAACCTGAGCAAATGGATTCTGAAGATACACTCTTCATTTTATATACCAGCGGAACGACAGGAAAACCAAAAGGAGTTAAACATACAACAGCAGGATATATCCTTTTTACCTCCTTCACTCATAAAGTCGTTTTCAATTATCACGAAGAGGATGTCTGGTATTGCACAGCAGATGGACATAATAATAATGTATGCCCAGCTGAAATATAGGTTGGATTACTGGACATTCCTACATTGTATATGGACCTTTAGCAAATGGAGCAACATCATTGATGTTCGAAGGTGTTCCGACATATCCATCGGTAGAACGTTTCTGGGATATTGTGGAACGCCATAAGGTGACTCATTTCTATACCGCCCCAACAGCTATCCGCGCTCTCATGAGATATGGAGATGATCCAGTTAAAAAACATGACTTAAGTTCACTAAAAGTTCTTGGAACTGTCGGGGAACCGATTAACATTTGGCATTCTCAAATGTTCGGGAGCAACCCCGAGGCCTGGACTTGGTATCATCGTGTGGTAGGAAAAGAAAAATGCCCCGTTGTCGACACTTATTGGCAAAAAATGTTCACAGATCGTGCTCATTTGTCAACAGAGACAGGGGGCTTTATCATGACTCCAATTGCTACAGCAACCCCAACCAAGCCTGGATCTTGTTGTCTACCCTTTTTTGGAATAAAACCAATCATTTTTGATTTAGAAGGTGATGAAATCACTGAAGCAAACGAGGGGGGCTACTTTGCTATGGCACAGCCTTGGCCAGGGATGCTCAGAGACGTATGGGGTGATACTGAACGATTTAAATCAACTTATCTCGAGCGTTATCCAGGTTATTACACCAAATCAATTCATTTCGAGTTTGGGATGAATATACTGGAGATGGCGCACGACGAGATGAGGATGGTTACTATTGGATCTTAGGTCGTCTTGACGATGTTATAAAAGTTTCAGGACACAGAATTGGAACAATGGAAGTGGAATCTGCGTTAGTAAGTCATCCACAAGTTGCAGAGGCTGCGGTAGCCCCATTTCCGCATAAAATAAAAGGACAAGCGATTTATGCTTATGTAACCTTAATGCAAGGAGCTGAGAAATCAGCTAAATTATCCAGAGAAATAAGGATGCATGTGAGAAAGGAAATTGGTCCAGTTTTTCAACCAGATGTCATTCAATTTGCCGATGCGCTTCCGAAAACGCGCAGTGGAAAGATAATGCGTCGAATCTTGAAAGCAATTGCTGCGGGAACAGAAATAGGGAATGTAACTACACTTGCGGATCCTTCAGTAGTCGAAGCTCTATTAGAAGAGAGAAAAAAGATAGATGTAGAAGTTGGATAAATAAAACCTAAAATTTATTTTTTATTTTTTTTAAATAACTTATTAAGCTCCGTTATTATTTCATTTGTATTCTTTTTATAATATTCAACTAATTTAGAATGGTTTAATATAAATTCTTGTCTTGTAATATTTACTCTATATTTTAAATTGATAAGAATATCAAAAGCAGTTAATTCAGCTATATTTAGTTTTATATTTTTAAGAAATAATGAATTTTTATTAAAAAAAGATGAATTTAACAACGCTTCCTTAACTTCATTAAAGCTCAATTTTCTATCTTCAAGCATGAAAAAATACACTATATAATTCTTTATATTTTTCTTAATTCCATTTTTATCAATTAAATCAATATATCTCTCACCGCTATAAGGAATCTTGGGATGGGAATTGATAGTGCTATAGTAATATTTTCTATTAGACAGTCTATAATGGCTAATCAAATTTTCTAGAAATTCAAAGTATTTGAGTCTATCCCGGAATTTATCTAAATTATTTGCTTTTTGGCTTCCAAATAAGTGACCTAACTTAAGAGAGATTAAATCTTTTTTAAGTTTATTATTTGTTATTTTCATTATCTCTTTTGCGGTATAGAATTTAGATTTCAACGAAATAATAACCTCATACAGAAAATCTTTCCAATCTGGGGCTAATTTTTCTTGACGTTGTTCTTTATTACCTAAAATTGAGAGAGATTTTTGGAATTTTCTCCTACCGCATAATTTTATCCCATTTATTTCAAAAGTATCAAAATTATCATTATCTTCATACAACCAATTAAAAAATCGAGTACAATTATAATTTCCCCCAACAATAAGTAATTTTAACCAAGGATGTCTAATTGTTTTTATTTCTCCCTTTTTTAGGTCTTCAGATGTAAGTTTATAATAACCCTTACCTTTCTTGTATATTGTTAATTTAGAAAAAATTTGATATTTCTTGACTCCAATCAAATAATATTGTTTTTTTTCAGAAGTTATAAATGAACTAATTTCTGGAATTTCTTTT
>JBATUM010000213.1:0-2035 GCA_049671145.1 Promethearchaeia archaeon | reverse complement strand
ATAAATTAAGGGTCATTTACTTTTTCATGGAAAGACAAAATAAAGGGGCTCGAGCGTTTTATAAACATATGGGATTTCGTGAAGTCTCAATTGTACCGGCTTTTTACCCACATGATGATGCTATAGTATGGATAAAATATTTCTAGGTTAATTTTAAAAAAAAAGATTATTTACTCAAAATCATGAATTTTAAATTAATTTTTTATAAATCTCTTAATAGACTCCTAATATCGCATTAATATTTCTAATGAAAAATAGGAAAAAATTGTTTTTTAAAAATTATTGTATTTTTTCGCTAAACTTTTCTTTTCCTGTTAATCCATACAGAAATCTAGTAAAACCATTAATAAAAAGCGTAATTGCGATAAAGAAGATAACTGTAATTGGATCCGTGTCTTTAAGATAAAAACTTATTAAGTTCAGTACTAACGTTATAGCTCCTATAATTATAAGGAACACTCTAAACCACTTAATATATTTTTTATTCACAATTCCTGTTCCAATTCTAGCAAAACCAATCACAATTAAGCCAATTATTATAAGAAGTATTAATAGTTCAGTAGAAAAAGCAGGGTCACTTAAAGTAATTAAAAATATAACCAATGATAAAATAATTAAAACAAATCCAGATGTAAATTTTGTAGCTTTCCCTAAATTACTCAATTTTTGATTATTGAATGAATTGTATACTCGTGAAATTCCAGAGATTAATATTACAACTGTGAATATATATATCAAAAATATTAAAGTGGAGTTAGGATAGAAAAATATTATTATTGCAAGTATCATTATAATTAGGCCGTTTAAAATATTTGAAGAATTAACAGCTTTTGTTTCAGACTTTTCACTCATATATTATCACATCCTTAAACTTGATTATTTTTTTTTGTGTTGTATTTAATTCTATTTTTTTTATTTTTTAAAATTAAGCATTTATGTTCATAATAATCATATAAAAGGAGAAAGAAAAAAAAGGTTAAAAAATGAAAAGTGAAAAACCTAATTCTTGTAGTATGAAAAAAGCATATATCAGTAGTAAGAAATATGCAATTCTTTTATTGATTAATTTCTTTGTATTAATTACATACCAAATAAGCATTGTTGATAATAAAGTAAAAAAAATCAGACCCCCAGCAGCGGTGATATTAACTGGATAAAAATTAAACACTGAAGAAACTCCTAAAATAAGAGTTATATTTGTGATACAACTTCCAAGTATGTTTCCTAATGCCATTTCTACCTTATTCTGTTTTAACGCTTGTATTGTTGTTGATAATTCTGGAAGTGAGGTACCTAATCCAATTATTGTTGCTCCTATTAATGAGGGAGGTAAATCTAAAAAATAGGCTATATTAATACTAGATGAAACTGTGAAATTTGAAATTATAATAATAAAAACAATTGTAATAAAAAATTTCACTAATGTTGTTACTTTTTGTGATAGTTTTACTGGAATCAATGATTTTACCTCAGGTGATTTTTTCCTTGATAGATTAAAACTAAAATAACCAAATAAAATTAGTAGAACTATTCCTAAAACAGGACTTAAACTCCCTCTTTGAATAATAAATAACGGGATAATTGAAGCGATGAATAAAATTTGAACTAATTCTTTTTGACTTTCTTCTTTAATTAGAATGCGTTTTCTTGAAAATATAATTGCTAAACCTAAAATAATTGTTAAATTCGCAATATTAGAACCCATAACATTTCCAAAAGATAATCCTCCTTCTCCCCCTATAGAAGCGATTACTGAAACCGTAAGTTCTGGTAAAGATGTAGAAATTGATAATATGATGAAACCAACAGCCATTTGGGACATACCAAATAATTCTGCTAGCATTGAGGCATATCGGATTGTCCGTTCGCTAATTAAAGCCAAAAGAGTTAAGCTTATTATTACAATTATTAAATCTATTATAATCATAATATAGTTTCTAATTTGTTTCTAATCTTATTTAAATATTCTATGTAATTCCATAACTTAACTGCAAATTAGGTAAACTTTCTTACTATTATCGGAATTCATCAAGTA
>JBATUM010000212.1:0-4102 GCA_049671145.1 Promethearchaeia archaeon | reverse complement strand
GATTAATTATATACCTAAAAGTTAGAGATCAATACTCTACAACAAGAATGTAATGAATTTCTTCTATCAAATTTTTTTTGATACATCATCATTTTAATTAATATGGAGTTTTATAATTAAATTAATTGTAATATAAAAAAGAAAAGCTATATTGAAATTAACAGTACTAATTATAGCTTCTCTATGATCCTCCAGCAATATTAAGAATATATGAAAATAATAAGAGATTTTAAATCAATTCATCTAAAATATTTAGAACGGTGTTTAAATTAAAGCCTCCTGAAATCTTATTAACGGGTGAAAAGGGAGTAGGCAAGTCGACAATATTAAATCTATTCCCGGGCGAGAACATTTTAGAAATAGACCTCAATTTAAATGAAATTATAAAGAAACCAATCAAGATAGATAATCTAAAAGAGATAAATCAATGTATTTTGAGAATTATTGATTTAGATGAATTAATTAGAAATCTGATATCATATAGGGATCTATTAAAATCTATTCAGATTATTTGCATTGTTACAGATTCAACCAAAACTAATTTAGAAAGTACTCAGCAATCCTATTTGGAATTAGAGAAAAATATACAAGCTCCTGATTATTTTATTATTGGTAATTTTCAAGATAACAAAAAAGTTGCTTTGAAAGCCGAGAAAATTGAACAATTACTTGGAGTAAAGACGTATGGGTTTTCAGCAGTTCAAAAAGATTCTCGAAAAAAATTAATTGCCATTATTAAAGATATCTTAAGATTATCAATTTTAGAAAAAGAAGAAGCTGATTTAATCAAACCAAAACAAAATGATATTGAGATTGTTGAATTAAAAGAAACTTATTTAGATATATGGTCAGAAATAGAGGAAGCTGCAATTTTAGGAAAACAAGGAGAGCACATTATAGCAGCAAAGAGATTTTCGAATACTACATCCCAACTTAAGGAATATAATACAAAAACAAATCTAAAGGAAGAAAGAGAAGAAATTGGCGTAATATACAATCTATGTAAAGCATGGGAGAGCATGGAACTTGGTGAAGAAACTAATGAACCTCAAAAGTATTCAGAAGCAATAAATTTCTTTAACGAAGCTAGTAGTCTCACTAGTGATAATAGATCACGATTATTCATATTAGGAAATTCGAAATTTTGTAAAGCTCTACAATTAGGATTAGAATTTGATCTATTGAATAATATTAATATCAAAGAAAATAATTATAATGAAATAAAATTATTGATTAAAGAGTCAGCTGATTTATTCAAAGAAGCTGGTTTTGAAAATGAGGCGAATTGGGCTTTAGCTACTGAAATTTATCTTAAGGCTACTTGGTATTTAACAAAAGCAGATGTAGAGCATAATTTAGATAAGAAGAAAAAAATAATCGATCAAGTTTCTGGCTTTTTTAAAACGGCTGCTAAATTATTTGGAGATGCAGGATATAAAAAGAAAGAAAAAGAAATTTTAGGAAAAATAAAAAATCTCATTTAACCCCCAATCACCTTGGCCCATAATTGTAGTTTATCGTTTTCTTTTAAACCAAACTTTTCAATTGCGTCTCTAATAGATATTGTGTTAGGTAATTCCTTTCCATGATGAACTAAAGTATAGGATCTTTGTTCAGAACTTATTACGCCCATATGTTTTACAACTACATTTATGATACTTTCAATCTGATGTTTTTCATTTACATCTATTTTAATTACCTTGGATCTTCTTGTATCTTCAATCGACAATATCATAACATATTCATCAAAAAAATAATAATCTCCTTAATTTTATTAGATTTAGATTCGAAACTTCTCACAAAGTTCGAATTATAATTGGTGATATTTTTTTTTTAAATCATTTAAAATCGCATATTTCGGAAATTCTTTTAAGATTGGTGTTATCAGCCTTCTTACTGGTGTTAATCTCTGAAAATCATCTAAATCCAAGTCTACTAGATTTTTTAAGGCCAAACCTTTGAACTTATCAGATGATCCGTCTAGATGAGCGCTTTTTTGAAATTTTGAGTATAGTAAACGAATGTATTCTTTTAAAAAACCTAATATTGACGATATTATTTTTATATCAAACAGCTTATTACCAATATCACTTAAAATATTCTCAAATAAATTTATTGTCTGTAATTTCTTCTGTTCATCCGGGATATCTGGTTCTAATTTATTTAGATAACTAAATTTTTCAATATTCTCATCTACAATTAAATATAACATTTTCTCAAACTTTTCTTCTTCTCGAAAATAATAGACGCCATTCTTCTCAATTGGTAATTTGAAGAATTTTGTTGGATATAAATCTTCTTCTACAATATTTTGCACAAAATAATTAAGTGTTCCAAGTTTGATATCATATTTATGAGAAAAATCTTCAGGTAATATATATTCTGGATATTTATTTGGATGATTTAATGAAAGGTATAATAGAATTTTATAAAAATCCTCCTCAGATGAAAGTGTATTTTCAATTCTAGCATAGTCTAAATGATTTACTAGATCTAAAAATATGATTTTAATTTCATCATCATCAATTTCGCACTTTTCAAAGAAACCTTTTGCCTTTTTCTTAATATCTTCGATTCTTTCTACATCCTCTTCTAAAATCGTTTGATAATCTAAATGATAAGCTTTCAACATTTTTGAATATTGTAATTCTCCGGATTTAGTAATTCGATATTCCATATTTTCACTTTCTACAAAAGTCTTTTTTATTAGAAGATTTAGATTTTTCGATAGAGCATGATGATTAATTGAAAGAGGTTTCTCAAGGAAATCTGACCATTTACAATAATCATTATTGAACAACATCCAAAGAATAGTATGATCATAATTTCTCTTATTCAAAATTATTTCTGGAGGGTACCTTAACTTCCTCTCAGATGAATCTTTGAATCTCAAGTCGAAATAACGTTTTTTACCCTCTGATGTTGCTGTATAAAGCCCCTTACTTTTTTTCTCAGCGTACCCGTTTGTTATTAATATTTTCATGTATTTTGACAACGTAGCTAAACTAATTTCTAATGGTTTCTCTAAGAAATCAGACCAATTGCATTCTTCATTATTATTCAGCATCCAGAGAATAATATATTCAAAGTCTTTCTTTTCGATTCCGGAGGGATTAATTATTTCTTCTGGAGGATAATTCAATTTTTTAGCACAAATCTTATTAAAACACCATGGGTCGTTAAATTCACATTTACAATATTTATGATATATAAAAATATGTAAAACATGTTTAAATAGTTAATTTAAACATAAAGATTTCTCAATATACTTCTCTTTATCTAAATATCATATAAAGTCATTTTTTTCATTTTTATCATGTAGTTGTATTATCATGATTGATAATTATTCAGAAAAGTATAAAAAAAAAGATACTAAATGTTAAAGCCCTCCTCAAAATCATCATATTCCTCTTCAAATCGCTTTATTTCTTCCTCTTTAAGCTTCTTTTTAAGCTCTTTACGCTCCTTATATGTGTGTTGCTCATCATAACGTTTAATATACATATCTTCATATCTCTCTCTGAGCTTTTCTACACTCTCGACTTGCCCGATTTTATTTTTTAATCCATCTGCAAAAAACCAGTTTCTCTTAAACTCTTTTGCAGGTATACCAACATAAATCCATCCATCTTTTAATTCTTGGCCAACAGTAGTAACTGAATTCGCTGCTAATACACTACGCCTACCAATATGGGTTCCTGGCATTACTATTGCATGGGAACCAATTCGAACTTCATCTTCTATTATAGTTTTTCGAATGATTAGCAAATTTCCGATAATAACACTTGATTGGACAATTGCGCCTTGACCTACCACCACATTTTTTCCAAATTCCATAAATTCCGTGTCGCACCAACCCTCAAATAAGGAGTTAGAAAATTTTGTTTTAACTCCAAAAACCTTAAAACAAACATTATCTAAAAAGGGAAATGGAAACTTATGGGCAAGCCAAAATGGAAACCTTTTAATAGTACTTCTCATGCTCCAATATCGATAATCTTTATCAGAAGGGTGCCTAAGGAACGTACCCTCGCGAGGTTTATGAATCGCATTAACAAATACTAATATAATTTTAGCAAAAAAAATCGCCGAGAACACTGCT
>JBATUM010000211.1:0-3694 GCA_049671145.1 Promethearchaeia archaeon | reverse complement strand
AAAAGTGGGATAATCGTTGCCCAAATAATTATTATATAAAAGATTAAATATCTCTTTCTAACGAGAACCGTTGGTAAAAATGGACCAACTCGCATAGTATTAGGTACAGACATGTTTTTTCACTCCTCTTTAGTTTTTAATAATGTCTTTTTCTCTTCTTCAATATTTACTTCATGTTCCATTTCAAACTTTTTCTCATCATCTACATCTCTCTTCATAATTAGATCTCTTCTTTCTTCAGCATAGTTATTTTCTTTCAGTTTTATTGCAGGAATACCAAAATAAATCCAACTGGGTTCAATAACTTGATTGAATAATGTGGTGGAAACAGCCCCTACAAAAGAATCGTGCCCCATAATTGTTCCTGGAGCAATTGTAGTATGACCTCCGACTAAAGCGTAATCATCAAAAATCAATCTTTTTATTACCAAATATTTACCTACTACCATAGAAGACATAACTGTAGCTCCCTGACCTATTAAATTTTTCCTTCCAAAACTTATGAATTCACCGTCACACCACGCATCATTAAGATGACTCGAAAAATCCATATTTATACCAAACCATTTGAATGCTAATGCATCAATCCAAGGAAGTGGTGAATTTCTCAGAAGCCATAGGGTGATTTTTCTTAGTTGAGTACGGAGCATCCAAAATTCATAATCAGTATCTCCTATTTCTGCTAAAAATGTGCCCTCTTTAGGCTTATGAATTAAATTTACGAGAATTAACAATAATTTACTAAATAATAACACCCCCAAAATGAAAAGATATAACATGGAAATAAGGGCAATAGGAAGAAAAATAATAGAGCTCAGTTTTTCTGGGAGTCTCAATCCCTCCATCGAATATCCATACCAATATATCGCAACGAGAAGACCACTTAACCAGAAAATGGGGAGATATACTACTAAAAATTTTATATTTATTCTACTAATAGCACTCGTCGTTGTAAAATCTAGAGCCAAATCTTTACTCGTTAAAGTTGCTACATCTTTGTGTTCAATTTCTTCATCTATGTTAAAATCTCCCTCAAAATCTTCTTTTTTATCCTTTATTACATCTATTTTTTCTTTTGCTTCTTGTTCTTTTACCTTACTTTTCTTCTTCTTTATATACATCTCTGGATTTTCGTTTTTCCTTAAGTCCTCTTCGTTTAAGCCGAGCCAGCTCATTGTTTTTTTCTTAAAAATCTTACGCATAGGAGCTCCAAAATAATAATGACGCTTTCCTTTAATAACACTATGTTTGACACCACAAGCTAAAGGCAACATATATGCATCATCAGATATCTCAGATCCTGGACCGATTTGATTCATAGCAGCAAGAGTAACATTATCTCCAAGACTAACCTTAAAATAATTAATATTTCCAAATATTCCAGATACAGTATGACTTGCTAACGAAGAATTAACACCAATGTAGCAATTTTTACCAACATCGATAAATTTATCAGAGGCTACAGATTCTTCAATAGTGGTTCCTTTTCCTATTTTACTTGCTCCGACAAAGTTATAGTACCAGGTTGATAACCAAGGAAATAAACCTTTTCCAAATACATTTTTTCCATATTTTAATATAAAACTTCTTATATGGTAGTAATTAGCTGTTTTGGAACGCATATTCCTTGGAATGATTCCATCCTTGGAAGGCGAGATTTTTTCTGTTATTTTCCAGAAAATTTTGGTAATAATTCCAATAAGAAGTAATCTAACATAATAACCAATAATTAGCACTATAGGCATAGCTAATAATGCTATTAAGGGCTTAATTTCAGTAAATAATGCAAAAAAATTGGTAATTCTCAAAAAATAAGGTTCAAAAAAGAATAGAACATAAGAAAAAAATATAAACCCTGTCACTAACCATGAACCATAATAAATAATAAAAAATAAGATAATGTATACATGAAATTGGAGACTTGGTTCTTCCCTAACAACTTTATCTTCAGTATTATTATCTGAATCTTCATTATTTTTTGAATCTTCAGACATTTTAATCATCAATTTATTATATTGATATCTACTAGTAAAAATGTTTTTAATCTTTACTTAAAATTTCTATTTTATACTTTAATAGATATTTTTTTTATCTTTTAAAGTTATATGATTAACAATTTCATGGATTTTTTTGTGTTTACAATTAGACTATCGGTATTAATCATGAATAAAATGAAGCACATCTGTAGTGATTGCGGAAAATGTTGCCAAAAAACAGAAATGTTGTTATCAGAGCGAGATATTCGTTTAATTGAAGAAAAAATTTTAAACATAACTAGGGATGAATTTACCCAATTGAACGAAAAAGGGATTTATCAATTAAAAAATAAAGATAACCACTGTGTCTTTTTAGATATTAAATCTAAATTGTGTAATATATATAAAATCAGGCCACAGGGTTGCAGATTCTATCCTATAATTTATGATAATGAAAAGAAGATTTGTATTTATGATGAAGAGTGCTCCAGAATCTCGCAATTTTATCTAAGTCATAAAAAATTTAAAAAAATATGTAATAATATTAAAAAATTTATAAAGAGAGAACTTAAGATAGAAGTTACCTAAGAATTAAAATATAAGAATTGTTTTGATGTGATCTCTACTTTTTTCATATGACGCAAAAGCTTCATCAATCTTTTCTAAAGGAAATTGTTTTGAAATTAAATCTTTTACTTGGATATTTCCTGATTTTAGCCCTTCTACTGCCTTATTAAATGGACCACATCTGCTACTATATATCGTAAGCTCCCGTATAACTATGTCTGTTAAATTCATCGGAGTATCTAATCCATGGGTACTTTTCATATGAATTTTACCCCGCGTTCTACAAGAAGCAATTATATCTGAAATTGCATTTGGATTTCCAGTAGCATCCACAACTATATCGGTGCCTAATCCATTTGTAATTTTTTTAATTTCATTAGGAATATTCTTTATTTTTAAGCGATTTATTAAATACTTCGCACCAAATTTTTTTGCTAATTCAAGTTTTTTATCGGAACCATCAATTACGATTAATTCTAAATCCATTAATAGAGCAACCTGAACTATCAACAAACCTAATTTTCCAAGTCCAAAGATAGCTATATTTTTATCATTATGGCTAAGGGGCATCGTTTCAAATATCTGATAAGCCGCAGCTAAAGGTTCAATGAAAGTTGCTTCATTAAAATCGATTGAGTCTGGTATCTCATGTATTAAGTATGATTCTACAGCAATATATTCTGCAAATCCACCATTTATATCAATTCCTAATGCTTTTCTCGATAGACATTGAGTAAACATCTCTCTTTTGCAATAATAGCAATTAAAATCTATATTGCTGTTAATTTCGGACACAATCCTTTTTCCTAGCCATGAATTTTCCACCTCTTGTCCGACTTTTACAATCTCACCAGCAATTTCATGTCCTAAAATAAGTGGAGTTGGTGTTGGTAGAGTGCCTTTCACAATCGCTAAATCGGTACCACATATCCCTGTAGCTTTAAGCTTAATCAATACCTGAGATTTAGTAAGTTCTGGGATTGGAACCTCTTTAACATTAATTTCTTTTCCACCAAATACAGCAGCTTTCATAAATAATTAAAATCAATTTAGAGTTTAATAAATATTAATAAAGCACCATGAAATAAATATGCAGAACCTAAAAGTACTAAATAGAATAATTTTGAAATTATAAGATCCAATTAATTTAC
>JBATUM010000210.1:0-26935 GCA_049671145.1 Promethearchaeia archaeon | reverse complement strand
CTTATAGAAGTCTCTGAGAAAATATCCAAACATATGAGAAAAGGGGTAACGATAATTATTGAATCAACTGTTGCTCCTGGAACAACCAATAACATTGTACAACCAATATTGGAAGAAGGAAGCGGATTAAAAAGGGGTGAAGATTTTTATTTAGTTTTTTCTTTTGAACGGGTTATGCCCGGTAAACTATTAGAATTTATTACTGATATTCCTCGTGTGATTGGTGGGGGGTGTAAAGAAGCAAATGAAAGAGCAAAACTTCTATATGGAAAAGTTGTTAATGAGGATTTACATATAACTGATACACTTACAGCAGAATTAACTAAATGTATAGAAAATGCTTATAGAGATGTGAACATAGCCTTTGCTAATGAAATGGCATTATTATGTGAGGATTTTGGCAGGAATATCTTTGAAATTATTAAATTAATAAATCAGAGAGAGGATAGAATGATGCATTATCCTGGATCTGGAGTTGGAGGTCACTGTTTAACAAAGGATCCATGGTTATTATTGTATGGATATGATAAATATACACAAAGTAAAAATAAAGCGAAGATAAAAATAATCCCTGATTCCAGGAATTTAAATGATTATATGCCCAAACATATGGTGGAATTAATGGAGGATGCTCTTGAAGAAGTAGGAAAAATAGTTGATAATATAAAAGTAGTTCTTTTAGGAGTGTCATATAAAGCAAATACAGATGATGTTCGAAATACTCCAACAGAACATATAGTCAAATTTTTAACGAGTAAATATCACTCACACAATATTGTGTATATTGCCCATGATCCTTATGTTAAATTAAAAGATTATAATTTAACAGAATTCACCACTAATTTTAATGAAGCAGTATCAGAAGCGGATGTTTTAATCTTTACTACAAACCATAAGCAATATTATAATATAGATTTAGATGATTTAAAAAAAAGATTAAGAACTCCTATTATTATCGATGGTAGGAATATCTTTAATAGAGAAAAACTTAAAAGTAAGGGATTTATTTATCGAAAAGTTGGGGAAGGGGCAAATAATCCATTTTAATATTCACAGTTTTTTAAAAATAAAAAAGTCAAAATTATTATTATCTCAAGTCCTCACAAGACTTATAAGATTAAATCCTAACATTTTTTAACTTAATCTTTGAGATTTTTTTTTGAATTTATATTCTTTTTTTTTCGTTTTTTCTTTAAATTTCTGAAACTTGCAATGATGGAATCGATGATTCCTCATCCTGAACAATAGTTACCATCAGGCTCCGATTCTTCTATTCTATATTTCCATTCTGACATTTTCGAATTTAATTTTTAAAATTATTATATTAAATAAGAAAATGAAGTTATAAAAGAATATTCATTATTTATAATAATTTTAGAAATATACTAAAGTCTTGAAATATTTTTGATATCAACGGTATAAATATTAGGGCTTTTCATTATGGGCGTTAAAGATGAGCTTTCTAAATTGAGAAAAAGCTTAGATAAAATGGCTGAGGAATTACATGAAACAAATAAAGCGATAAGAGAGTCATTAAAGTTAACTTCTGATACAATAAGAGAAATGAGTGAAAATTTCTCGAAAACTCTAGAAGAATCACTTATAATCATGCGCGATATGAAAATCCAAATGGATATCAAAGATACTATCTTCAAAACTCTTGGAATTGACTCTTTCTTAAAGCGGAAAAAGTAAGTTGTAACAATTTCTTCTATGCTTTTATTAAATTTACAATGTAAGGCAATTTCTACGCATCCTGCTTACTTCTAATAACAAAATACAAAATTACAAGTGATATTAAGTAAACAATAGTTATAAGAAACCATAAGGTAAAATCAAACATATTCTGTTCAATTATTCCCATTATGGCTTTATATATAAAAAATATACTCAAAAGGCTCAATAGAGTTATTCGAGATCTTAATTGATTATTCATAATATACAATATACTTTAATGTGGTTATTAAATAAAATAATTTTTAAAATTAAAAATATAATACACAATATCGAATTAAGATTTTATTTTAATAAAAGATGTCTAAAAATCCGCCTTTTTGTTATATCTGTGGAAAAAGCTGTGAAGATATTCTCAATGAATGTTATTACTGTATCTGTGACATAACAATCTGTACTCATTGTATAAACTCAGTTAAAAAAAATGAAACAACTTGGATTTGTCCGCATTGTCATGAAGAACAAAACACAGAAAAAAGCAGGTTATTTCGAAAACCTTAATTCTTAAACTAATTTTATTTCCTCTATATAAGAGGATATAAGTATATCTAGCCAATGATGAAAAAATCTAATATGATTTAAAGTCTATAAACATGAGATAATCTAGGAAGTCTGAGGCTTTTCTTTTAAATCTCAAATAGAAAGATATAAACAATTATAAACCTTCTAAATTTCTATTTACTTAATTAGTACATTAAAAATTTTAATTTAACATGACAAAAATTTCGAAAGTTTTAGAAATTAATAATTGTAATAATGAAATTCTAGTTAAAGCAATTTATAAAGCAAAATTTTGGGAAGAAATTAAACCGACTAAGAAATTGGACGCAGAATTTATCGCTCCAAATGTTTTATATACTAAAGTGTATGATGAAATCAATGTTATCAAGGTTCCAATAGAAATGGAAGGTGAATTAGTGCTAACTGATAAAGGTGAAGAGCAAAATAAAGGAAGATTAATTGAATTTAATGTGAGAAATAACAAAGATGTCAAGGATTTGGAGGGAAGGCTAAGAATTAAAGGTTTATCTCCCACTAAATCCAAAGTTGGAGTCTTTATCGAAAATTTCACCTTAAGTAGTGATTTTCTTAATTTAATGGGCGGAGCGGCTGACCTCACATTGCAAATGAAGATAACAGATATGTTGAGAAATATAGAAAAATATTGTAAAAGTAAGAAACTCGAAGAATTATTATAAATATAATATTATAAAAATAAAAACAAATAAATAAAAATAAAATCATTTGGAGATTGAAAGATTTGGTTGATTATAAAGAAGTAATTGGCTGGCTGTTAGGCGCAACTATAGCAGTTGTTTGGATAAGTTTTGCATTACTCGGGGCTGGGAATATAGTGTTTCTCGCTGTTGCCATTTCCCTTACTATATTGTTGGGTGTATCATCTGGAGGAGTTATTGCACTAAGCAAAAAGAAAAATGATTATAAAGAAGTAATTGGCTGGCTGTTAGGCGCAGCTATAGCAGTTGCTTGGATAAGTTATGCATTACTCGGGCCGGGGGATATGGTGTTTCTCGTTGTTGCCATTGCCCTTACAATATTGTTGGGTACATTATCTGGAGGACTTATTGCGCTAGACAAAAAGAAAACTAAAGAAGGTTAGGAACTTCTAATCTATTTTTTTTTTATTATTATCCAAAATTAATTTTCGATTACCAAAGAATTTTATTAATAAAGAGTTTTAATTTACTTAGAGATAATTTCTGATAATTTGGGTTAAAGATGAATATATGGATCTTAGATTCTCAAAGTGGAATAACTTTATTATATAAACCATATTTAGATTTATCTTTAAATGAAGATTTAATTTCTGGCTTATTAACAGCAATTAACCAATTTACTGTGTTTGAACTAAAGCAAGTAATTGAAAGTATTGATATGTCAGGGCTTAGATGGGTTTATTTGGAAAATAACGAGTTAAACTTACTTTTTATAGCCGCTGCAGAGAAGGATGTAAGTTCTGACATTTTAAAAGCACGGTTACACATAATTAAGCAAACATTTATACAGGAATATGCACAAGACGAAGAAGAGTGGGGAGCATTATGGAAAGGTAATACTGATCTCTTTAACCCTTTTAAAGACGTGATAGATGAATATTATTCACAGTGGTTGACAGCTGAGAATATTACTGCTCTTGCCGAATATTTTGATATATTAGGAGTGTTCCAACAAATTTTAAACCTATTGATCAATGTTATCGAAGCACATTTCCAACCTAATAACAAGGAGAGAATATATAAGCGTATTGAAAAGATGTTTGAACATTACTTGAATCACGAGTATGTACAACAAAATCCGGAACTATGTAAATTTTCTTTTAATAGAGCTACAGGTATTAATATTATTAGCATTGATCCCAAAAATGTTGATATGATTATAGTCGAAAAACAGATTGTAAATTTAATCAGAAGAGTCGTAGAAATGATTAAATCAGAAGTAGGATATCAAAAAAGTCTGAAATATTTTATTGATGAAAACGTTTTTGATTATTTAGTATCGAATTTATCTTTGTTAAATGAATTAAATCTATTTAAATTCCTCTTACAATTATTCTTATTGAATAAGTAAAATTTATCAAGGTTTATTAAAAGCTATTTATTAACATTATTATTAATAATCTAATTTCCATAGCTATTGAATAAATGAATCTTCCAGTTCTAATCATTCTATTCGCACTGTTTATATTGATAATATTAAGCTATTCAATCAAAAATTCTGATTTTGTAGCGATTTCTTTATTATGCATGTTTATTGGAGCCACAATTACATTTCTATTTTTAAATGTTCAATTTACAGAATTTATCCAAATGATAGAATGGGAAGCAATTATTATTATTCTTAGTATGAGTTTAATAACAAAAGTAGCTCAAGATTCAAATATCTTAGAATTTGTTGCGGTTAAATTGTTTAAACTATCAAGAGGAAACCAAAGGACGTTTCTTTATCTGCTATGTGTCATTACTACTTTATTAGCTGCTATTATTACTGATGTGGTGGTGGTTTTGATTTTAGCTCCAGTCGTAGTTAGGTTATGTCATTTTTTAAAAATAAGGGCGGGAACCTATTTGTTAGGAATGACCATTTGTATAAATATTGGTTCTATGATCACTCCATTCTCGAGTGGAGAAAATATCATTATCTCTACATACGACTGGTCTCCGCCGGTTCCTGATTTGAATACATTATATTTTATTCAATATTATTGGATCTTCTCTTTTTTATTACTTTTTTTAACAATTTTTCTAATAGATAGATTTATTTTATCCAAAGAGCCAAAAATTGAAGACCAACAGAAGCAATTTGTATTAGAATTAGTAGATGCCGATGTAATGATAAAAAATAAGAAGTATTTCTACTTTAATAGTATCGCAATAATTATAACAATAAGCCTTTTTGCAATTTTACCACTTCTTTATTTAACAGCTATCATAGCGGCATTAATACTAGTCATTGTTAATAAAAGATTTACAAAAAAACCAATGGGAGAATTACTTAGAGACATTGAATGGGAAATCATATTTTTCTTTATATCTTTATATGTGATTGTTGGTTCGCTCATAAAAGCTGGATTTGCCGAAATTTTTGCGAGTTTACCCTTTCAATTCATAAATCCAATATTATTATCTTTTATATTACTTATAACCATTAGTTTAATTTCAGGGTTTGTGGCCAATACTCCTACAGCTTTAATTTTTATCCCAATAATAGGTACCTTAATAGATTCATTTAATTTTCCTTATATCCCTCTAATATTCTCCTTAATTATCGCGGTTAATCTTGGGGGGAATTTTATTCCTCAGGGAGCAGCGGCAGATATGATGACGCTGAAAGTGGCAAGAGATAGTGGTGTGGAAAATCTTAATTATAAAAGATTATTAAAAATGGGAGCTATTTTTGCTTTAATACATCTATTATTTTCAATGTTATATCTAGTAATATTGCTGCCTTTTTCTGGATAAGCATAAAAGAGAGGCAAACACTTATGGAAAAAACCCTCTTAATTCTATAGCTTTAGAAAGTCTTCCAACAGCAATAATATAAGCCGCTGTACGAAGGTTTATTTTTCTTTTTTGAGATATCCTATATGTCTCTTCAAATGCTTCAATAATGATCCGTTTGAGTTCTTTATTGATGCGATCTAGTTTCCAGAAATATGAATGAATATCTTGAATATATTCGAAATAAGAGACACACACTCCCCCGCTATTTGCTAAAATGTCAGGTACTACGTGGATCCCTTTTTTAAATAAGATTTTATCTGCTTTTGGGGTTGTGGGCCCATTTGCTCCTTCCAAAATTATCTTACAATCAATATTATTTGCATTATCTTTGGTAATTTGGTTTTCAATAGCTGCGGGTATTAAAATATCGCATTTTGACGTGATTAGTTCATCATTTGTTATTAATTTATACCGATCGTCCTTATAATCTTTTAAATAATTACCATATTTGACCCATTCTAAAAGCTTTGGAATATCTAATCCGCCCTCATAAAAAATACCCGTTGAGATATCCGAAATTGCTAAAATTTTACATCCATCATTATACAATAATTCTGCAATTGTACCACCTACATTTCCAAATCCTTGTACTACATAACTCAATTCCTTATAATTGAAATTTAGTTTTTCACATAAACCTTGAAGTACAAAGTATATACCCATGCCTGTTGCTTGTTCTCTTCCTACAGACCCTCCTATTTCAATAGGCTTTCCTGTCACCACTCCAGGAGTAGATCTTCCTTTTTGCATTGAATATGTATCCATGATCCAGCTCATAACTTTTTTATCAGTGGCGATATCAGGCGCGGGAATATCTATATCTGGCCCTATAACATTTATAATTTCAGCAGTATATCTCCGAGTTAGACGCTCTAATTCTCTCTCTGATAACTTTCGAGGGTTCACACGGACACCTCCTTTTGCCCCACCCAAAGGTAAATTTAAAAGGCTACATTTAAAGGTCATCCATGTAGCTAAAGCTTTAACTTCATCCAAATTTACATCTGGTGAATATCTGATACCACCTTTTCCTGGACCTCTAACAGTAGAATGATGTACCCGATATCCTTCAAATATCTTTAAAGAGCCATCATCCATCATGATTGGAATTGATACAATCAATGAGCGTTCCACTCTTTTGAGATATTCCCTTATGTTTGGGTCTAATCCCATCTCTTTGGCTACAATATCAATTTGCTTTTTTGCAACATCAAACGGATTTAATTCAGTAGTCATCTATAACTCCCATTCCAAAAATTCATTAATAAATTATAATCAAAATATTGAAAATTGTTAATTTAAATTTAAGAATAATATAAAATATAAAAATTATGGATAAAATATATCAATCACTATTAGGAAATTGCTAAATTCTGAAATTTCCCAACTTCTTCCCCAAATAAATTGAAAACTGTTTAAATAATTATACCCATTATATAGAAATATTGAAAAAAATTTCGAAAAATACATTTATAAAATCAATTAGTTGGATAGGGATTAAAAAATAATGAGTGAAAGTTTAGACCCATTTAAGATATCACAAACTCAATTAAGAGAAGCATGTAATTTAAAAGGAATTGACAATGATATCTATGATGTATTAAGTGAGCCTGAAAGGTTTGTAGAAGTAAGGATTACCATGAAAATGGATGATGGAAAAATTAAATCTTTTAAAGGTTTTCGAAGTCAATATAACTCAGCAAGGGGACCTATGAAGGGTGGTATAAGATGGCATCCGGATGAAAGTGCCTCATTGGTTAAAGCTCTTAGTGCATGGATGACTTGGAAGACCGCCTGTGTTGATATTCCCTTAGGGGGAGCGAAAGGTGGTATTATTTGTAATCCAAAAGGAATGAGTAATAGGGAATTGGAGACCCTAGCTAGGAGTTATATCAGGCAATTAGCGGATGTTATTGGCCCTTACACTGATGTTCCCGCTCCAGATGTCTATACAAACCCCCAAATTATGGCCTGGATGATGGACGAATACGAGAAAATTGTTCGTAAGCATTCTCCTTCGATAATTACTGGAAAACCACTAGCATTAGGAGGAAGTGCTGGAAGGTCAATCGCTACAGCGAAAGGTGGTGTTTTTACAATTAGAGAAGCCGCAAAAGATATTGGATTGGATTTAACTGAAGCAACTGTAGCCGTACAAGGATATGGAAATGCAGGTTCTTGGGCTGCTAAAATTTTACAAGATGATTTTGGTTGTAAAATTGTGGCGGTTTCTGACTCAAAAGGAGGTATTTTTAATAAAGATGGTATTGATCCATACAAGGCGGCAAATCATAAAGAAAAGACAAGAACAGTTGTCGGATTAGAAGGCACACAGAAAATTACTAATGAAGAACTAATTGAATTAGAATGTGATATATTAGTTCCAGCGGCTCTTGAAAATGTGATTACCGAGAAAAACGCAAAAGAAGTTAATGTTAAAATTGTAGCAGAGTTAGCAAATGGTCCTACAACTCCAGTTGCTGATAGAATTTTATTTAATAACGATATACTTTTAATTCCAGATTTCTTGTGTAATGCCGGAGGAGTTACTGTATCATATTTTGAAATGGTGCAAGGATATTATCAATATTTCTGGACTGAAAAAGAGGTATTTGCAGCCTTAGACCGAATAATGACAAACGCTTATCATTCAACTATAGAGCATGCCAAGCAGTACAATACTCATAACCGCATGGGAGCATATATGATTTCGATTGATAGGGTTATTGAAGCTATGAGATTGAGAGGTTGGATTTAATACTTCAAGAATCTAGAGATTAGAGGAGTAAATGTTTATAGATGAGCATTTTTAATAATAGTATCTTCAACAATTTTTAATAAAATTTTTTCATTATTTTGAACCATCCCTTTAGGGATTGGATAATTTACTTTTATTTTTTATTGAATAATTTTCGATAAAAATTCTTATTAATTTATTCATATTTCTCTTACCATATATCACATATATCACTTATAAAATCCTGTTTTTAAACAGTCTTGAACAGAGTTCTGAGTAAAAATAAGTGGATATTTATTGTTATAAATGTTGAAAAAAAACATAACTTTTAAATAACAAATAATTATTATTATACTTAATTATATGTAATGATATTTAATGAAGTTTAATTAAAAGTTGAGTAACTAAAAATGTTGAAAAGTTGGGAAATTGGAAAAGAAGCACGTGAATTAGATGAAAAGCCAATCTCAGAAAGATTAAGAATAGAAAGACGTTCTATCAAAAAAGTAACTGTTGCCTTATTATTTTATTGTATAATTATGGTGTTATTTTACTTTTTATTATAAGGTTAAATAGATGGAATTAATCTTAATTATAATTTTATTAGCATTTTTATTTGAATCAATGGATTCTATGGCAGGAATGGGTTTTGGTACAGCTTTATCACCTTTATTATTCTTATTAGGTTATGACCCTCTTCAAATTGTTCCAACTATTCTAATTTCAGAAGCAATAACAGGCATAATAGATACTTTTTTCGACCATGAATTTAAGAATGTTCACTATTCTTTCCGTCCTTTAAACGATGCCACTAAAATTGGGCTTATGATGGCTTTCTTTGGTTGTTTAGCTATATTTATATCAATTCTTCTAGGTTATTTTGCTTTAAAAATACATGATATTGTAATTAAAACCTATGTTGCAATCCTAGTTGTTTTTATGGGAGTTTCAGGGTTTATTAGAGTTAAATTAAGAAAAATAGAGTTTTCTAAAACACACCCTAAACTGCTAATTGGATTTTCAGTAATCGCAGGTTTTAATAAAGGAATTGGAGGAGGAGGATATGGACCAGTTATTACTATGGGGCAAATTTTTTCTGGTGTTTATGAAAAAAGCGCGACTGCAATTGTATCGTTTGCTGAATCAATTGTCTCATTTGTGGGTATTCTGACATTTTTTCTAATAAGTTTTGCAGGTGTTGAAGTAGATCTTGTTCTTCTACCATCATTATTTACAGGAGGATTTTTTGCCGCTCTTTCTGCTCCTTATTTAGTAAGAGTTGTCCCTAATAAAATCTGGAAATATTTTATACCAGTATATGCAATTGGAATTGGAATATTTTTATTTGTAAAGATATTTGTTTTATAGCTCTTAATACCGTCTAAAGTTTCCAAATTTATATAAACGTAAAGAAATATCACTGAAAATACTTTAATTATTTTCCTTTTTTAATGAATTTTAAAAAAGAGAATCAACCTAAAAATTATCTAAATAATTTAGTTAATGATTGAAAAATTGGAAATATTATAACTTCACATAATAATCCAATAAAAAATCCATCCCAAGTTATTTGTGCTAAAACTCACATCGTTATACTGCCATTAAAAACTTTCTAAATTCTTTTTTCATACAACTTAAATATTGTAATATTTTGATATAAAATTATACGAACATTCTTCATTCTCAATTATCTTATTCCATATATTATACGGGGAATGGCGTAATAATCGAACTACCTTCGATAGTTTTAAATATTATAAAATACATATATCATATTAGAGAAACTACATTCGTATAAAATTAAGAAAAAGATTGAAATGAACTTTATTCAGATTTTTATAGGAATTGAATTTTTAAATTTTAATTAATAAAAACGAGTTGATTATTATAGTAACTTGTCCTAAATGTGGAGAAGAATACTCACTAGGTAGAAAAATTTATCATAGCTGTGAAGGATTTTCAATAGAACATGGTGTCATTTTTAATGATGATCGTGAAAAGCGTCCTTGGAATTGTCATTCTATTGATGAAACAGATAAGAAAATTTTAAATATATTACAAATAAATGATAAAATCTCATATCGGGAATTATCAGAAAAGTTAAAACTAGCTGCGAGTACAATTCATAATAGAGTCAAAAAGATGATTGAAGAAGAAATAATAAAACAATTTGGAGCTATAATAGATCCAGTGAAAATCGGCTATAATACTATAGCTATAGTAGGTCTTTCAGTCGATCCAATAAAAATGAATGATATCGCAGAAAAGATTGCGTCATATGATGAGACTCAACTTGTGGTAATATCATCAGGAGATCATGATATTATTGCTCAGATCATTGCTAAGGATGAAAAATCACTCTGGAATTTTATTAATATAAAAATCAAGACATTAAATGGAATAAAACCACAAATTCATGTATCAAACTTTTTAGATATATATAAATCAACACAATCAATTAAAATTGTCTAGTAATGATTTCAGCTAGTAGTGATTTCTGCAAATAAAATCTTTTTATTTTTAACATAACACGGGCATCAAATCAACAAAAGCAAATCTATTTTAATTCCTATTTATTCATCCTCAAAATGCTTTACAATCGTAAACCAAAAATCTACGATTGAGTTAATGATTTTATAGAATTCCTTCATTTCTAATGGTTTAATTACATAAGAATTAGCATGGAGATTATAAGCTTTTATTAAATCTTCTTTTGCATCAGATACTGTTAATATTACAATAGGAATTCTTTTTAATTCTTTATCTTGCTTAATAATTTCCAATACCTCAAAACCATTCTTCTTTGGTAAATTTAAATCCAAAAGGATTAGATTTGGTTTACTAGTATTAGAAAATTTACCTCTCTTCTTTAAGAAATCAATCGCTTCAACACCATCCCTTACAACGTCTAATCTACTCACAATTTTACTCTCTTGAAGAACTTCCTTCGTAAGCCGAATATCTGCTGCATTATCTTCTATGAGTAAGATTTTAGCCTTAGTTCTATTGTATTCATTCACTATTACACACCATTAATCTTTAATTTTTTCTGGAAAAATTGTAAAGAAAAAAGTTGATCCTTTACCAAATTTGGATTTTACCCATATTTTTCCACCATACCGTTGAACAATTTTTTTACATATAGGTAATCCTATCCCAGTACCTGAATATTCTTCTTTAGTATGTAAGCGATAAAAAATATTGAAAAGCTTGTTAAAATATTCTAATTCAATACCTATGCCATTATCCTTTACAGAGAATAACCATCCACTATTAATTTTCTTTAAACCAATATGTATTCTAGGTGATTCTTTTCTACGGAATTTTATAGCATTACTAAGAAGGTTCTGAAATAACTGTATAAATTGAGTTTTATCAACTTTTAATATTGGCATTTCATCATAAGTTATAACTGCACCACTTTCTTTTATTGATTCGTGTAAATTAAATAAGGCATCCTGTAAAATCATCTCAAGATTAGTTAATTTAGGAGGTTGAGCGTGTGTTGTGATTCTTGAATATGATAATAAATCTTTTATAAGAGTGTTCATTTTTTTTGCTCCGTCTGTAATAAAGTGAATAAATTCTTTACCTTCCTTATCGATTTTATCTTGATATTTATCTTCTAGAAGTTGAGAAAAGCTTACAATTGCTCGTAAAGGTTCTTGTAGATCGTGGGATGCTACATAAGCAAATTGTTGTAAATCTTCGTTAGAGCGTTTTAAATCCTCCATAATTTCATTAAATTCGATTTCTCTTCTTGAAATTTGTTCAGATAGGAATGATACTACTATTCCAACAACGACTAATGAGATGCCTCTCAGAAAATTATTTATGGTCTCTAGAGTAAAAACTCCATAATCCAGAATTAAATGAAAAATTATAAGCAATATAGCTAAAAAAATAGGAACAATTAACCCTTTTTTTTTCCACCATAAACATGCCAAAATTGAAGGAAAATAGAAAAAATGCGCAACTAGGATAGAAGTTCTAAGTATTAACTCGATAGAATAAATTAATAAACACGAGATGATAATTAAAAGTAAAATAACCACAATTCTCATTCTTTCTTGTTTAAATTTCGAATTCATTACAATCATTTCTCTTATTTCATTATATATTCATTAATTTGAATTTTTAAAAAGGATTGAGAAAAAATCATAGGAAAAATTCTTCATTAATTAGAATATTGTCCAATATAAAATAAATTTTAGCGAACAAAAATATCATATTTTCTAATTCAAAAAATGAGATTTCAGTTTAGAATTTATAAAGATGATTATAATTTGCCTTATACTCTTAAAAATGGTATAATTAAAATGAATCTCTTTAAATTCTAAATAAAATAATTATTTATATTAAAATGAATATTATTCAGAATAAGGAAAATAGAAAAGAAAAAGATTTTTTGGGTGAATAATATAGAGAATAAGAATTTTAATATACTACTAATTGAAGATAATTCTGCTGATGTACGTCTTATTAAAGAATTATTAAAAGATTCTGCAGGATTAGAATTTGATTTAGAGGCATATCCTAGGCTTTCTGAAGGTTTAAATAATCTCAAAACTAAAACCTTTGATGTTATTTTGTTAGATTTAACTCTACCGGATAGCGATAGAGAATCTACTTTAGAAAGAGTTTTAACTTTCACTGATACTATTCCTATAATAATTTTAACTGGATTAGATGATAAAGAATTTGCATTGCTATCTCTTCAAAAGGGAGCCCAAGATTATATAGTAAAAAGTGAACTTAATGGACCAAGTTTAACTCGGGCAATCTTGTATGCAATTGAACGACACAAAATTGAAAGTGAAAAAGTTTCAGATAAAGCTCTAAAAATGCAATTTGATGAAAAAGATAAAGAAATTCTTAATTTTTTACAAGAAAATTATAGAATCTCTTATAAAGATTTAAGCAAAAAAGTAAATTTAGCTGCGAGTACAATTCATAATCGAGTACAAAATATGGTAAAAGAAGGAATTATAAGAAAATTTGATACTCTCGTAGATCCATTTAAAGTGGGATATGAATCTATAGCTATTCTTGGTTTATCTGTTGATCCAATGAAATTGGAGGAAGTAGCAAAAAAATTAGCCGATTATGACGATATACAATTGATTGCATCGTCAACTGGAGATCATAATTTATTAGTAAAAATTATTGCTAAAGATGAAAAAAATCTCTGGAGATTTATTAACGATGAAATTAAAACATTAGATGGAATTCAACACCCAATTAATGTATCAAGTTTTATAGATATTTATAAAATGACTCACAAAGTAAAATTTAAAATTCAAAAAAAAGTTTAAAATTGTTATGAATTTCTCGGATTTGCTTATTTAATAAGTAACTTCTTTTTTTTAAACAATACAATTTCTAATCTCCTTCTCTTTTTTTTCTATGTTTTATTTTTGCATCCATACTATTATTTTGTTTAAAAGAAGAATTTGAATTATTTTGTAGATTATCTAAATTATGAATTTTTTTAATAGAATGCTTCTCGTGGTTTTCTTCGAATATTTTGGCCAACCCCCTTTAAAGTTATAAAAATTAAACTAAAGATTTCCTATATATTACACCATTATTTCCAAAATTTTGATTATATGAAAAAAATCTATAATAGCAATCCTGTTTATCCAAGGAAAAATGCAAATCTTGAACCATTCTCTCATCATTAGGTTTTACAGGTCTTATTAATAATTTCTTTCTATTTTTGAGTTTAAGAAAGATCTCATATTTTGCTGGATATTTACTAACCTTATCATTTACAGATTTTAAAATATTTTTGGTTGACATTGAATCACTAATAGAATAAATTATGGGAATATACCTCTTAATTCGATTGCTTTAGCTAATTTTGAAATAGCAATCATGTATGCAGCTGTACGCAGAGTGATATTTTTTTCTTTAGATAAATTATAAACATCTTCAAATGCCTCAACAAGAATGTTTTTTAGTTCTTGATTAATCCTGTTTAATTTCCAAAAATAGCTATGGATATCTTGAATATACTCAAAATAAGAGACACATACGCCTCCAGCATTAGCAAGAATATCAGGGACTACTATTATCTCCCTTTTTTTCAAAATATTATCTGCTTCTGGAGTAGTTGGTCCATTAGCACCTTCTAATATAATTTTACAATTGATTTTATAAGCATTTGATTGTGTTATTTGGTTTTCTATTGCTGCTGGGATTAAAATATCACATTTAAAAGTGAGTATATCTTCATTAGTGATAAATTTATAATTTTCATTTTGAAAATCTTTTAGATAATTATTCTTATCCCTCCATTCTAATAATTCTTTAATGTTTAATCCTCCTTTGGCGTATAAACCTCCAGTAATGTCCGAGACAGCAATAATGTTACAACCTTTTTCATATAAAATATTAGCAATATTTCCCCCGACATTGCCAAATCCTTGAACAACAATATTCTGGGTTCTTAGATCTATATTTATTTTATTGCATAAAGCTTCGAGAACAAAAAATAACCCCACTCCAGTTGCAGTTTCTCTCCCAACTGAACCTCCTATTTCTATTGGTTTTCCTGTCACTACTCCGGGAATAGCTCTCCCTTTATGCATAGAATATGTGTCCATAATCCAAGCCATAATTTGAGGATCTGTATTAATATCTGGAGCGGGAATATCCATATCAGGACCTATGAAATTTATGATTTCAGCAGTATATCTCCGAGTTAGGCGCTCTAATTCTCTCTCTGATAACTTTCGAGGGTCTACGCAAACTCCTCCTTTTGCCCCACCTAAAGGTAAATTTAAAAGGCTACATTTAAAAGTCATCCATGTGGCTAAAGCCTTAACTTCATCCAAAAAAACATCTGGTGAATATCTGATACCACCTTTTCCTGGACCTCTAACAGTAGAATGATGTACCCGATATCCTTCAAATATCTTCAAAGAGCCATCATCCATCATGATTGGAATTGATACAATTAATGAGCGTTCTATTCTTTTGAGATATTCCTTCATATTTGGATCTAATCCCATCTCTTCAGCAACAATATCGATTTGTTTTTTTGCCATTTCAAATGGGTTAGTTTCAATTAGTATTTCTTTCTCTACAATTCTAGAAACTTCAATTTGGTCAGTAGTAATTAAAGCTTCTGGATAAACAATTTTTGTCTGATCCTTTTTTTTATCTTCTAACATTTTCGAATAAAGTTCAGTTTTAATTCTTTCATTTTAATTGATTAGATTTTATCTCTTCATTTTATATATGTTATTTAAGGTTTATAAATATGCCGAATATTATCCTATTATTCGGGCATTAAGGCGAAAACATTTCGAGCAATGCAAAACTGAGCGAACTTTATTCGACTAGTTAATTAGTTCTTTTTCATAATAATTTAGGATGCTTTTTGAATAAGAATAATAAAATTCTTTGAAGAAAAGAGGTTAAAAGGTTTTAGAGATTCTAAAAATTAGATTTGATGATCTTTATATAGACCTCCATTAATAGAAATATTAATATCATTCATGAAGTTAATCCTCAGAAGGCTAAATCAAGGAATAGATGTGTTTTTAAAATATCTCTTGAAAATAATTTTTAAAATTTAAAAAAAAATTAATTAGAAATTTTAATTTCCTCTCCCAATATCATCTTACTTACCAATTCGAATGCAATTTTCGAATAGTTATGACCATAATTTCTGGCAATATTCATAATACTCATCATCCATGCTTCTCTGACTTCAAACCTTACTTCATTTTCTAGCTCATGATGATACAAATCATGATGATAAAAATTCATACCAATTATTATTTTATATTTTTCATGATAAGTAACGAAGTCTTTCTGACATTCAATTGACTATATATGGGCATGTAATATAGGAAAAAGATCACACTTATATATTATGACAACAATATTTATCATAGGGATCATTAATTTAATCAAAATAGTCATAATAATTTTTGAAATTAATAATAAAAATTGGTGATTTTTAAAATTGAAAATTGAAGTTTTTCAAGATTTAATAAAAGAGGTTCATGAACTTGGTATTTGCCAACAATGTGGTGGTTGTGTGAGTTTTTGTAACTCAATAGAAAACGATGTAATTGGCTTCAAGAAACCTAATTCACCTCCAGAATATATAAACAAGGAAAAATGCCTTGAGTGTGGTATTTGCTACTTTATTTGTCCACAGACACATATTTTAGATGAAGATCTTAATAAAACTTTTAATTTTTCAGATTTTTCATTAATGCCTTTGGGTTTTGTAGATAATATTTATTCATGTCAATCTATGGATAAAGAATTTTTAAAATATGGGACAGATGGAGGCGTTGTAAACACAATTATAAATTACTTAATAGAAAAAAAAATTATTAATGGAGCAATTGTAGCAAAAACAAAATCACCTTTCTCTAGAGAGGCTACTATTGCAAAAACTAAAAAAGATTTAATCAATGCATCAGGTACAAAATTAGATATTTCTCCACAATTAGATACTGTACAGAAATTTCACACATATATAAGTTCATTACCTAAATTAAGACACTATAAATTCAATAAGTTAGCATTTGTTGGAACCCCATGCCAGATTTACACAATTAGATGTATGCAAAGCTTAGGGATAATACCATCAGAAAACATAGAAATTTGTCTTGGCTTATTTTGCTATGAGAATTTCTTCTTTGATAGAACAAAATTGACACAATTTGAGAAACAATTTAGAATTAAATTCAAAAATATTCAGAGAATAAACATTAAGGAAAATTTAATTATTGAATTAAAAAATCATAAAGCGCCCCAAAAAAAGATTCATGTGCCTTTTGAAAGTTTAACTGATTATATGCGCCCCGCTTGTGGGGTTTGCAAAGATTTTACTAATATATATGCTGATATCTCGTTTGGAGGACTAGGTTCCCAAGACAAATTTACAACTATAATAACTCGAACTAAAAAAGGAAAAGATATAATTGATAGGGCAATTAAAGCAGGGATAATTAAGTGTTTAAGAATGGATAACACCGTTAAAAATAAAATGAAAGAAAAAATTACACAATTCTCTCAATCAAAAATAGCAAGAACAGAGCAAAACGTGATAAATAAATTGAAATCATGGAAAATTTCTTCAGAGATATTGACGAATAATGAAGAATAACTGCTGGAATCCATTTTTGATTTTAAAAATCAAAAAATTGAAAAAATTCCTAAATTTCTAAGATCTTATTGGAGATTAATTATTCACATTTATTCTGGACTATATTTTGCTTAGAATTAAATAGGCTTGGTTTTAATTATTCCTTTTCAATAAATTTTCTTTCCTTTTTTCCAATTTTTCTTTTATCTTCTCCACTAATCTTTTAAATCCGAGATATAAAAGATATACACCTGCAAATACTATGATGCCGAGAATCCAACCGAGCCCATAAGCTGAAAATTTTTTAACTTTTTTAATAGCTTCCTCTTCCATTTCTTCTTTTATTATTTTTTTTTTCACCTTTTTGTATAATTTATTTTTTCACCATATTTAAACAGAATTTTATATAAAATGCTTTCGTTTAGTTCTGTTTAATCCTATGAAATTATCATAGGATAATAAGAAAAGATAAAGAAATTTAAACTTCAAGTTCGGAAACATTAAATAATTAATAAAAAGTTTTTAGGAAAATTGAATTCGGAAAGATTTATCTATATATTTCACTGTAGGAAACTTCCCTGTAGGATTTATTTGCTTTATTTGCTACTTTTTTGATTTTTGCTATAGCTTTTTCAAAATCTTCTTGGGAAATTTTAATTTTAGAATAAGAATTAGGATTTGATGCATCAATATCAACATGGAAAACACCTTTTCGAATTGCTAAAATTGTAGCTTCTTCACATGCTGCTTCAATATCAGCACCACTATATCCTTCTAATTCTTGAGCTAATAATTCTATATTAATTTTATCATTAATAGGACGATTTTTTAGATGAATTTTGAATATATTTATACGAGTATTTTTATCTGGGAGAGGAATTTCAATATGTCTGCCAAATCTCCCTGATCTTAGTAAAGCAGGATCGAGCAAATCAGGTCTATTAGTAGCTGCAATCAACACTACATCTTTCAATTCTTCCAAACCATCCATTTCAGTTAGAAGTTGTGCTACAATCTGATCTGTTACTCTTGAATCAGAAGATTCTGAACGTCTAGATGCGATAGCATCTATCTCATCAAAGAAAATAATACATGGTGCCGTGGTTCGTGCTTTCCGGAAAGCCTCTCGAACAGCTTTAGCACTTTCTCCTACCCATTTAGATAAGAATTCTGGACCTTTTACTGAGATAAAATTAATCTCAGTTTCATGAGCAAGAGCTTTAGCAAGTAAAGTTTTTCCGGTACCAGGTAGACCATATATGAGAATACCATTAGGAGGTCTCGACTTCATAAATTTATAAAACTCTGGATATTTTAAGGGCCATTCAACAACTTCTTTCAATTCTTGTTTTGCTTCCCTCAATCCCCCAACATCACCCCATGTTTCTGAAGGATGAGTTATCAACACTTCTCTTAAGGCTGAGGGCTCAATGTTAGTTAGGGCTTCAAGAAAGTGGCTCATTTTTATTTTTAATTGATTTAAAACTACTTCCGGAACTGGTTCATCTAAATCAATTTCAGGAATTATTTCACGAATAGCAAGGAATGCAGCTTCTTTGCATAGAGATTTTATGTCTGCACCAACAAACCCGTGAGTTTTTTCAGCTATTAATCTTAAATTCACATCTTCGCCTAAAGGCATTCCTCTGGTATGAATTATTAATATTTCAAAACGTCCATTACTATCTGGGACTTTTATTTCAATTTCTCTATCAAATCTTCCGGGTCTTCGTAATGCAATATCAATATTATTTACTTTATTTGTTGCTCCTATTACAATTACCTCTCCTCTCCCTTTTAATCCATCCATAAGGGATAATAATTGAGCAACAACCCTTGATTCAACTTGATTTTTCCCTTCATCCCTTTTTGGTGCAAGAGAATCTAATTCGTCGAGAAAAATTATCGAAGGAGAATTCTCTTTAGCCTCTTCAAATATTTTTCTGAGATTTTCTTCACTCTGCCCAAAAAACTTACTCATTATTTCAGGGCCACTAATACTAATAAAATTTGCATCTGTTTCTGAGGCAACTGCTTTTGCTAATAATGTTTTCCCTGTACCTGGGGGGCCATATAATAAAACCCCTTTAGGTGGTTCTATTCCTATTCTCTCAAAAAGTTCCGGATGCCTTATTGGAAGTTCAATAATTTCACGAATCTTTTGAATTAATGCTTCTAATCCACCAATATCCTCATAAGTTACCTTTTCACGTATTTCTTGTAATTTTTCTTCAATATCACTTATCTTTTCATATTTAGCTACGATTTTTTTTGTTTCAATAGTATTTTGAGGTTTTTGTGTAAACTCTATATTTGTATTAAGAGAAATTTTAACGGCTTCTGTCTTTGGAGTATAATTAACAACAGCTATATCAATTCTATGTCCCATTGCGTAAAAACTCAGACTGTCTCCCAGAGTAATGACCCGATTTTCTAATTTTCTTGCCAAAGCTTGAGGATCCCGAGGGATCAATGAACTTTTTAATCCAGCAAAACTTATACTCGTAGCAAAATCTACTTCAATTTTTTTTATATCCACAAGATCATCAATGGAAGCATTTAAATTTCTCCTTAAAGAAGGATCCATTCTAATTACTTGTGTGTCATTATCTTCAATTCTTCCTGATGATAACAACGCAACAGTTTTTTTATTCACAAAAGGATGAGAAATTCTAATAACATCACCTACTTTCAACTTTAATTTTTTTATTATATCCGGATCTATTCTAACAATTCCTCTTCCTGCATCCTCTTTAAAAGCATCTTTAATTCTTAATTTTTGGTCTGATTCCATATCTATAACCCTCACAAATTCTTATTTTATCTGCTCTTTCTTAATAGTCTTAATTTCCAACATTTCAACTTCAATAGAAGCTACCTTATTCAGAAATTTATTTCTAAGATATTTATCTATAGCCACTGAGGCTATTCTTCCTGACCCCATAGCAGAGATTACTGTAGCACTTCCAGTCACTATATCCCCTCCCGCATATACACCTTCTATACTGGTTCTTGCATCCGTATCAGTTTCGATATAACCCCATTTGTTTAATTTTAAACCAGGGATTGATTTTGTTAGAACAGGATTTGCCAAAGCTCCAATTGCAAGTATTATTGTATCAGTTTCAATTATAAATTCCGAACCCTTAATGGGGATAGGGCTTCGCCTTCCTGAATCATCTGGTTCTCCTAATTTCATTCTAAGACACTCCATTTTTATAGCATTATCATTCTCATCACCAATGATTCTTGTTGGATTTGTTAAAAATTGAAATTCAATACCCTCTTCTTTTGCATGATGGTATTCTTCGAGTCTTGCTGGCATTTCTTTTTCAGACCGTCTATAAACGATTATAACTCTATCTGAGCCCAATCTTAGAGCGGTTCGGGCAGAATCTAAAGCAACATTCCCACCACCGATAACAGTAACTATCTTTCCAACCTTTATTGGTGTATCATATTCTGGAAATCTATATGCTTTCATCAAATTAGATCTTGTTAGAAATTCATTTGCTGTTAGAACTCCATTCAAACTTAATCCAGGAATTCTTAGGAACATAGGAAGCCCTGCTCCAACACCTATAAAAAATGCTCTAAAACTCTCTTCTTTTAAATCTTCTAGAGTTAGAGTTTTACCAACAATAATATTATATTTTATCTTAACACCAAGCATTTTCAAAGTTTCAATCTCATCTTTAACAATTTCCTTAGGTAATCTAAATTCAGGTATTCCATAGACCAATACTCCTCCACCTGCATGAAAAGCTTCAAAAAGGGTAACATTATAACCTTTCATTGCAAGATCGCCCGCACATGTTAACCCAGCAGGTCCAGATCCAATAATGGCTACTTTAATATTATTGGAGGGTTGACAGTCAGGACATTCTTTAAGCTTATTTTTTCTTTCCCAATCAGCAAGAAACCTTTCTAAATAACCAATTGAAATAGGTTCTCCAAGTGAATTTAATAGGCATTTTTCTTCACATTGGGCTTCTTGAGGACATACTCTTCCACAAATCGCTGGTAATAAATTATCCCTTTTAATTAGATGTAATGCATCAGCATTTTTATCTAATTTGAGTAATCTAATAAATTCAGGGATATTGATATTTACTGGACATCCTTTAACGCATAAGGGGCTCCCGCATTGTAAACATCTTTGAGCTTCTAATTTCACCATTTCTTCAGTTAATCCGAAAGGGACCTCATCAAAGTTTTTTATTCTTTCTTTAGGATCTTGTTCAATCATTTTGGGCCTACGCCCTTCCTTATATGTTTTCTTTTTTGACTTAGCTATCCGTCCTAAGTAAATAAAACTTTTGTCATCTTCCTTAATATCTTTCTTTTCGATTATTTTTAAATCTAATGCTTTTTGAAATAGATCTGCACCTTTTTGAGTCCTAATTATAACTGTTGACCATCCTGGTTCAGAACCAATAGACCCTACTGATATATCTGCTTGTTCAGCAGTCAAATCATCACAGAAGAAACACCCCAATCTTCCATACTTTTTGATCTTTTTTAAAGGAACATCTATCGAAGTACCATCTTTATTATAAAGGAGAAATCTACCTTTATCTATATTCATTTTAATAATAGCATCAGCAGGTTTTTGAAATTCATTTTTTAACAGCTCTAAAATTTGTGAGTAATCAAATGATTCCATACAAAATAATCCAATTTTTATAGCGATATTATCATAAAAAGGTTCGTTAATTGGGAAAATGGATATTTTTTTAAGCCCCTCCATCATACATGGTGTCCCTACTATCGCAATATCTTTATATTTTTTAGATTCATGTAAAATTTTTAAAGAAGGTGTATTACTATATTTTGTTCCAGCCGTTTTTAATAAATCATCTACATTTTCAACGAAGATAGGCGCTGGCTTATGTGGTTTATTTGCTAACCCCACAACCAAAGCACAATCAATCATATTTACTTGAAAAGCAGTCTTTAATAAGCTTGTTACGATGCCTCCATCTTGAGCAACTTCAATTATTTGATTATCGTTTGTCTGGGCAGTATAGACTTCTCGATAATAATTTATTTGATCAGAAAATTTAGTTTTTATATCTTCATTCTCTTTAATAAATTTGAGAGTTATTGGGAAAAATGATCTCGGACAACATGCAAAACATAATCCACAATTGATACAATCTCCCTCAATGACTTCAAAAGTATCCTCAGAATACTTAACAGCATTTAAAGGACATACAGAAACGCATAATCCACAATTGCAACATAGGTTCTTTTCTTTAATAATAGATACGTTAGGAAAAATACCCTTAGATCTATACTCATCCAATAAATATTGGAAAAATCGTGATTCCTTTCCGACAGCTTTTAAAAATCCTAATTCTTTTAAGTAATCGATCTTTAATGTTAATTTATAACGCGAAATTCCTAATTCATGACTTAATTTTTCTATATTAAGTTCTCCAATATCCTTAATTTTCTGTGATAGCTTTTTTCTTTGCTCTTCAGCTTTATTTAGTTTGGAGATTAAGCTATCAAACTCTGGTTCATCGAATTTTGCTGCTTTCAAAATCTTCTGTTTATTATCTAATAAAATTTTAATTATGGTTGCTTGATTCTCCATTTTAAAATGAACCTCCCATTTTGAGTTTTTCTACAGCCCTACATTCATGTTCATAGAGTTCAATGCTCTCCTTTTCTTGAGCCGTAAATCTTTTAGCACGCTTTATGAGATTATCAAAATCTACCATATGACCATCAACGTCAGGACCATCCACACATGCAAAATATATTTTTCCATCTATTGTGGAAAATCGGCATCCTCCACACATGCCAGTACCATCGATCATAATAGTATTTAGAGAAACCTTTGTTTTTACTTTAGGTAATCCTTCATACCCATTTGTCGTTAGAGCTACAAATTTCATCATAATTAAGGGACCTATAGAAATAACTAGACTTAAAGGTTCTCTCTTTAAAAGTTCCTTAAGAGGTTCAGTAACTACGCTTTTTATCCCTTCGGTTCCATCATCTGTACAAATTATTAATTCATCACTAACTTCATCCATTTTTTCTCTCCAAAATAATAAATTGCTACTCCTTGCGCCAATAATTGCGAATATCTTGTTTCCTGCTTTTTTCAATTCCTTTGCTTGAGGGTAACAAGGAGCAATACCAACTCCACCTCCAATAATTACCACAGGATAATCAAATTTTTTAATATGAATTTCATTTCCTAAAGGCCCAACAACATCAAGAAGGAAATCTCCTTCTTCTAATTTTGATAATAATTTTGTAGTTTTACCAATAACCTGAAATGCAATCGTTAATGTTCCTTTTTTTCGATTATAGTCAGCAATAGTTAAAGGAATCCTCTCTCCTTTTTCATTTATTCTGATTAAAATGAAATTTCCAGCACGCGCCTTTTTAGCAATTAAAGGCGTAGCTAATTCTATTTCAAATAATGTTCCACTACTTCCTAATTCTTTTTTCATCAAAATTTTATAGCCCATGCTTGAAACCTCGGTCTTTATTTATAATAATGCAATTTTAAAAAAATTAGATTAGAAATTCTGATTCTACATTGTTTTCTGTTTTATTTAAACTGTAATCTTAATTTCTTCGCCGAAAAGAATTCTACATGCAAGTTTGAACGCGTAATTATAATTAAAGATTTTTTTACCTTTGCTCTCTGATGCCTCTTTAAAAATATTACTCTCAGTCTTGTATTTCAATCTCCCGACACCTAAAGCTCCAATTCCATAAATTCCTGGAATTATTTCATCACCTTCAAATTTTGGTTTTAATCCCTCAATTCCGTAGGGAGGTACTAAATTGATATCAACTACGATCTTATTCTTAGGTAATTTTTCCAATAGTTCTTTTGAAACCATTTGGACTCCTGCTTTAGCTACAGACCAAATAATATCAGCTTCTTTAAGAAGTTTATATTTTTGCTCATCAGTAACCCCTACAGCACCAATAATTTCGGTTGCTCCTTCTCCTGCTTTCTCAGTTAAGTTCTTTGCTAATATCTTGACAGCGTCGGCCCTTCGAGATGTTATCACAGCAGTACAATTAAGCTTTGCGGCTAAAATTGCACCAATTTGTCCAACTGGACCTGTAGCTCCTAAAATGACTACTTTTTTACCAAAGATATCATGCCATCTTAATTTTCGAGTAACTTCTATAGTCTTAGCAACCATTGCTGCTGCAGTTGTATGAGCTCCTCTTGGATCTATGATTACAGGAGATTCAAAAGGAGGCACAAGCGAATCTAAGACAGTTTTAGCAATCTTGTTAGCTTCTTCTACATCGGAACCACCAATAAAATAAACTGTTGGAGCGTTTGCTTTTCTCGAAAACATTGCATCTTGGACTAATTGAGTTACTTTATCAGCTTTTATATTATTATAAGGGATTACAATATCAAAACCGGCATCATATGCCATATTAATATCAAATGGTGAAGCATTCTCATCAGTATCAAAAAAATAACAAATTTTATCGGAGTAATCTTTCTTTTTAATAATAATTGGTGTTAATTCTATTATTGACTTTTTTCCAAGAATATTTTCAAGGTCTCTTTCTACCATTTACATCACCTCTTTTTTTTATTTTTAAAAATTTAATAAAAATTAGCTATTAAATATCAATTTCTAAATCTTTTTCAAATATTTCTCCGACTCCTTCAGTTTTAATCCTTCTACTTATTTTCACTTGTTCGGTTTCAATACCAAGATCCAATGAAAGTTTCTCAAGACCGTTAAAGTGTCGAGGATCGCATATGAATAGACATTTCAATTTCTTTCCTTCAAATTCTTTCGCAAACTTCAAAATGTTCATCATCATCCATGCTTCTCGAACCTTATATCTGACTTCATCTTCTTGACTATTGTAATCTAATTGTAAATATTCTTTCCATAATACTAAACGTTGAAAAAATTCATCATTTTCTGGTTTTTCCTTAAATTCTTTCATTATACCATTAATCCTTTTTTCGAGATTCTTAACCATGGTCCTGTGTTCATCTAACGCTGAAGAGAGATATAATTCAGCATTTTCTGAAATATCGGTATGTTTAAACGGAATTCCACGTTTTTTAATAAGCATTTTTAAAGGATCATTTGCATTCAGTTCTTCACTCCATGAATTTGGTCTTTCTTCTAAAATAAAATTCGGTTTATATTTTTTTATTAACGAATTAATTAATTCAAGGTATTCCTCAGAAATTAAATGAAGATTCCAAAAAAGATCTTCTTTATAATCCTTGGGAACTTCAAACCACCAGTCGATAGGAAACTCACTCTCAATTAAAATTAACTTTAGATTCTTATTTTTTAAAGGTTTTAATTCTAATACTTCTGGCATTTATTATCGCCTCTCTTTTTTTATTAAAATATTATATTTTGAATTGTATGTTTTTTATTATAAGATATAACTTTAACTTTTAATTCTCTTAAATTTTCAACTACTTGCGGACAAATATCTTCACAGATATCTTCTTGAACAAAATGAACAAATGCCACAGCATCTTTCTTGTAAGATAATGCTAAATCTAACATTTTTTTAACAATCCATTGAGGTCTTAATTTTAAACTAAGAAAAATTTCTCTTTCCTGAATTTCCTCCCCCAACATATCTATCCAATTTTTTAAACTAAGCCCTTTAAACGATTCTTTATCTTCCATATTTTCATATTCTTCAAACAATTCATTTTGAAATTGTTGTTTTTCAATAACTTCCTGATATAGATACCCCATAGCATAATCTGGAATATCTAATTGAAAATATGGTATGTCTAGTTCATTTAATGTTTGAGCAAATGGTGTCGTTCTGAATTCTTTTATATCAACTTGAAAATCCACAGTCACAAAGTCAATATTTTTCTTTTTTAAAAATTCTATAAGTTTAGAGTTATCAACATTTTGGAAATATTTAGCATTCTCTTTAGATGACATATATACTACGATTTTTTTGTTTCTTATTGGTTTAAATTCCAAAACTTCCATTAAGTTATACACCTCTTAAAGTTTAAATTTACAAGTAATTTACTTTCTAAGTAAATGATTATTTTACCAAAATAAAAGGAATTTGACAAGAATAATTTCTTCAAATTTGATAACATTTTTAATCAAAAATGCTAATATGACAATTTTTTTAGTTATATCTAAAATTAACAAAAAAATGAGTAATATTCATAATGTGAACTATGAATCTCATACATTATATGATCAATATTTTACAAAGGTTTAAATAATTCGATAACAATCATTATCATGAGGAAAAATAAATTTATCAAAAATTAAAAATTAAGAAAAAAACCATAATAAAAGAGAAAGAGGGAGG
>JBATUM010000209.1:0-34425 GCA_049671145.1 Promethearchaeia archaeon | reverse complement strand
ATATAATTTTCTACATAAAGTATAATATGAAGGCATTAAGTCCTTCATTTTTTTTTATTTTTTTTATTATTATTAATGGTGATAATATTGGATAAAGATTCAGATTTTTTTGCAAAAGCATTGTCAGTAAAAGAGAGAGATTTGTATGATCGCCAGTTTCGTCTCGAGGGCTGGTCCCAAAAATTAGTAAAAAACTCGAGAGTGTTAATTGTTGGTGTAGGAGGTTTAGGATGTGAAATTGCTAAAAATTTAGCCATGTTGGGGTTAGGCCAATTAGATCTTGTTGATTTAGATATCATTGAACATTCTAATTTGAATCGTCAAATTCTTTTCACAGATGCGAAGATAGGAGAACCTAAGGCAGTTGTTGCTGCTCGAAAACTAAAGGAAATTAACCCTAACATTATTGTTAAGGGATATCATACATCTCTAGAAAGATTAAATCCTGCATTATATCAAGCTGCTGATGTTGTAATTGGGGGCCTTGATTCAATGAATGCGCGCTTGAACTTAAATGCTCAATGCATAAGATTTAGAAAACCACTCGTAGATGCAGGAGTATCAGGTTATCATGGTCATATTTACACTATCTTTCCGTATCAAAATGCTTGTTATGAGTGCAATCCGTTACCAGTAAGTGAAAGTGATGAAATGGCAGCTTGTACAGTTGTTGGAGTCCCCAGAAAAAGGATTCATTGTGTTTTTAAAGGAGATATGGCATTTAAAGAAAAGTTTGATAGAGACCCAAATCCAAAAGATATTATTGAAATAAAATTTATTCAAAAGGTTGCAAACGAATTGGTTAACAAACATAATTTTTTACCTGAATATACTACAGATGATATTATAAAAATCATTGATAGGCATGATCCTGGAATAATTACCATAAATGCGGTTATTTCTGCTTTACAGTCACATGAGGCAGTAAAAATACTTCATTGGAAAAAAGGTCATATAGGATTAGGAGAACCTATTAAAGATTATGTGATTTTTAATGCAATGACGATGAAATTATACCACATTGAAAAACCGAGAAATCCAGAATGCTCTCAATGTGGTAAATCTGTTAGACGAGTGGCTATAAAAATGAGATCTCAATCACCTTGTATAAACATAATTAAGACATTAAAAAAAAATGGGTTTGAATTAGAACCTGATTTTGAGCCTGTTCTAACCTTATTGGATTTCAATGATATCAAAGTAATTGATTTAGAACAGAACACAATTGAAAACGGCTTAAGAAATTACGAATTTATTACAGTTGCAGGATTTAAAGGTGGAGAAATTTATGTAACCTTAAAATTAAAATGAAATTGTAGTCAAAAAACATATTTTATAAAAGTTTAATGAAAAAAAACATATATAAAAGAGAAATTTTTTAATATAAAATTAGAGAAAAACAAAAAGGGTTGAGAAAATGAGTATAAGAAGTAGTCGCGTTTCCCGCGATTTTGCTGGATTAAAAAAAATGCTTAAAGTTGGTACTATAGTTCAACTAAAACCATTTAATTCTAAAAAAAAGAGCATTGATCATTTAGCTATCACAATTAAAGGACCTAAAGGTACTGTCTTTGCTGGGGGCCTTTTTAAACTAGAAATGAGATTCCCTGCTCAGTATCCTAAGCAGCCTCCTTTTGTAAGAATGCATACTCCGATTTGGCATCCAAATTTTTGGCCAAAACCAAGTGAATACAAAGGACAGAGAAATATTTGTCTAGCATTAATAGACCCTTCCTTAATTGGGAAAAAGGGTGGATGGAGTCCTTCAAAAACCGCTGTTACAGTAGTTCAAGCAATAATTGCTATGTTAAATACCCGGGGTAAATATGTAAACCCAACAGATGTTTTTAATAAAAAAGCAGCAATAGAAATGATGAAAAATCCTAAATTTTTCGAGAAAAAAGTTAAAAATTTAGTGAAGAAGTACGCTAAGAACAAGTGGTGAAATCATAATGAATATTGACGAGAAAAAAAACAATTTAATCAAAGAAGCAATAAAGCAAAAAATTAAAGAGAAAATTAAAAAAGAATTACTTGAAGAGATATATACCGAATTACAATTAGAAGAAGAATTAAGGGAAGAAATAACTTCTGAACTTATTGAAACCCAGCCATTAGAGCATTCAGAAACAGTTAAAGCCAAACTTGAACCCATACCAATGGAACCAGTAATAACATATGCTAAGAATGATAAAGCTGAAGCAAAAGTAGCTCTAACAATAAAAGCTATCCTTAAGATCGCTAGTCATTCATTAAAATATGCTCATTCTAAAATTCGAAGAGAAGAATGGGTTGAAGTGATAGGATTACTCGCTGGAAAATTTGATAATACTAAAGGAGTCCTTCATGTGGAAGATGTTTATCCAATGGGACATGGTACAGCAGTTTATGCTGAAATTAAAGATTATAAAAATTATGTTAGAGCTTTTAAAGACATAAAAAAGAACAGCCTTTTTATTTGTGGATGGTATCATTCCCATCCTTCTTATGGATGTTTTATGTCTAAAGAAGATTTAGGAACTCAAGCAAGATATCAAAAATTATGGGATAAAGCAATTGCGCTAGTTATAGATCCATACCAAATTGATGGCACTTCATTGGGCTTTGAAATCTATCGTGCGAATTTTAAAACAAAGAAGTGGTTTTCAGTACCATTTGATATCAAAGGATATTTAGATGTGAGAATGTTGCCGGAAATTTTGGAATTTATGAATCCAATCATTGAAGGTAAACCTGTTTATTTAGAATATGATGAATGATATTTTTTGGTGAAAATTAAATCATGGTTAAAAAGAAGGGTTTAGCAATAATATTTGTTGTTTTTCTAATAATCGGTATAATACATAGTTCTATCTCAATTTCCTTAAATATTTTTTTAACTTGGATATTTATTGGTTTATGGATAATTTTTACGATTAAGATTTTTGAAAATATAAAGCAGCATCGCGAATTCAATTCACCACATAATACTGCTTTTTTTGTAATCATCCCTTTATTCATCGGAATTTTTTACTCCATTTGGGGGTATTTTACAGGTATATTGGGTGAAAACCTTCTTGAAGGCTCAAATCTATATTTTAGTTGGTGGAGTCTTATTTTTGGATTTCCATTTATAATATATGGTTCTTATTCTTTATATCGTTGTTTTAAGAAATATAATGTAATCTATTTTGGAACCAAGTCAGTAAAAGCTAGGACAATAGGATATATTTTGACTTCCACAGTTTTTCTTTTTATAATAATTTATTGGGTAATGTTTTATACTGTTATAGAATTTTATGATTCTCTATTAATCCCTCTTCATTTCTCTTTAAATCTAAATCTTCTATTATTATTCATTGCATCATTTTTGATCTTTATTATTTTTGGATTAGCTAGTTCACATAGAACACTTCCAGCATTAACTCGGGATTACATTGCTCAACGTACTAGAAGAATAAATTCATTAAGTACTCCTACAATTCAAAGGCAAAGGGTACGTACAACAACTAGAACTACTCCATCACCTTCAAGAAGAACTGTGACTCAAACAACGAGGTCTAGATCTCATACATCGAGAACAACACCTACTTCCCACAGGCAAAAAACTAGAACAACAAAAACTACTAGAACTAGAGCCGTAAAAACAACTTCAAAAGCTATAAATTTAGATAGATATAAACCAAGAGCATCATATCTGTCAGAAGATGATTTTAAATGTATTTTTTGTTTTAAGCTGCCAAAACTCCCCAATGATAATGGCAGGGGGATAATTGTATGTCCAAATTGTAGATATCCGGCTCATGCTGATGAATTTAAAGATTGGTTAAGAAGCTCAAATCTCTGTTCAAGATGTAGTACTCCTATTCCATCCAAATTTAAACAAAATCCTAGAATAATTAGTATAAAAAATTATCAAATTATCTATAGACACTTTTTAAAGAAGAAAAGGTAATTAATCCAAAATTTACATAATATTCGATTAAAGGATTATTCTATTAATTTGATATTTTTTCTTAAATCTCCAATAGTAGTCACTAACTCTGCATAAACATTGTGAGGATGAATAGATTCTAAACTCTCAATTTTAAAGATAACTTTAAAATCATCCTCTAAATTTGGAAAATTTCTAATTATAAAATTCTTTGCCATTTCTCTAATTACATCTTCGGCAAATAATGGTTTTAAATGCGCACTTCTGACAAGTTTAGCCTCCTCTGGTCTTTTTAATACAGACTGCATTTTTCCGCTCATTGAATCTTCAATAATTTCAATTATATCTAACACATCAATCTTATGATTATTTAAATCCTTTATTTGCACTATTATAGTTCCAGTTGATCTTTGATTATGTGAGCTAAAGGGTAAAATGTTGAGAAGTTTTTGTACTGTATCATCAGGAATATTTATATCACTTCTATTTTTAATAATTTCTTCAGCATATTCTTGACTCATTTCCTTTGCACACGGACAAACTGTCATCCCAACGGCGCTTGCTCCAATAAAGTAATTAAAATCAATTTCTTTCTGTTTATTCTTCCAAGCTTTCACAAATGAACTTATTTTATACGCTTTTTGTATTGCTCGCTGTTGATCATCTTTTGCTTGGACTATTATTTTTCCCTTTAGTTTAACTTCAACTTTTTCTGTATACGAGTGTTTTTGTAATAATTCTCTGGCAATCCTGTCTCCTACTACTTCTACAGAGGGAGTTGGTTTAAAAATTACTTCATTTATGATTTCCTCAATAGTTTCAGATGTACGAGACATATGGATTCCTCTTTTATGACTAGGTAATGAAATTAATGCTGAAATTTTAGGATAAAAAGAATATTTTTTATTTTCTTGAATGATATCTACTTTTTTCTCTACTCCTACAATTCCAACTTTATCTATAGGAATGTCTACTGTCGAAATTGAGTCTTGTAAATCCTTTTTAAACAGATTGATTAAAAATCACCGATATTTATTTGCTTCTACCAATTCTAATAATTATTATTCAATTAAATTATTTTTTGATATAATGTAAAATTAATTTTGTTTTTTATGTACAGTCCAGAAATTTTTAGTGATTATGGTTTAATTGGTGATAACTTAGAACTAAAAAGAGATATTAAGTTAGAAATTGATGAAAATGGTAATATTAAGAGGATTTCGTATAAGAATGTAGGAGATACGTTCCACTTTTCAGATAACAATTCAAATTTATTATTAGTACCTGGATTAATCAATTCTCACGTTCATATAGGCGATAGTTTTGCCAAGGAACAAGGGTTTAATAAAGCATTAAAGCAAGTTGTCGCTCCTCCAAGTGGTATTAAGCACCTCCTATTAAATCAAACTCCAAAAGAAGAGAAAATAAAAGGAATTAAAAGGGCAATACTAGAAATATTATCAAATGGAATTACTTTTTTTGTGGATTTTAGGGAAGGGGGAGTTGACGGACTTAAGATTTTATATGAAGCTATGGAAAGAGATAAAATCATTAATTCTTTAGTTTTAGGAAGATACAGAGAGAAAGAAGAGATTAAAAAGATTTTCCAATCAGCAGATGGGGTTGGTTTACCCAGTTATAAAAGTATTCATCCAGAAGTTAAAAAAATCCTAAGAAAATGTAAAGAGAATTCGGGAAAAATTGTTGCTTGTCATGTTGCTGAATTAGAAAGGAATAACGATTTAATGAATCAAATTTTTAATGATAACATAGTCGATATATTTATTCATGGAACTTATTTCATTGAAAAAGATTTAAAACTTTTAGAACAAAAACAAAATTCCCTAATTTTATGTCCACGTTGCAATGGATATTTTGGAGCTGGTTTTCCACCAATAACTAATATTTTAAAACTAAAAATACCCTTAGCAATCGGAACAGATAATGTAATGGCTAATAGTCCTGATTTATTTGAAGAATTGCGGTACTTATACCGGATCTTAAGAGTGATGGACAAGAACATAAAAGTAACAGGGAAAGATTTGCTAAAGATGGTTACAATTAATGCTGCTAAAATCTTTAATGTTGAAAGTCGGATAGGTTCGATATCAGAAGGGAAAAATGCGAATTTCTTTATAATTGATTTAAATAATCCTAATTACTATACACCAAAATTAAATATTGATACATTTTATGCCTTAATCATTGGAAGAACTAATTCATTTAATATTAAAAAAACATATGTAAGGGGTAAACTTGTTCATGAAAAACACTAAAAAACCTTATGTTATTTTAAATGCAGCCATGACGATTGATGGGAAGATTTCCTCAAAAGAGGGAGATTCTGAAATATCAGATGAAGAGGATTGGAAAGAAGTTCATAAACTTAGAACTCAAGTAGATGCGATTATGGTTGGAAAAAATACAATTTTAAAGGATAATCCTAAACTTCATATTAAATTTTATGAACATAAGGGTTATTATCGTATTGTTATAGATAGTAATTTATCCATTCCAATTGATTCACAGGTGATAAATTTTAAACCAGAAACCTATCCTACAATAATATGTACTACAGAAAATGTACCTCAAGAAAAAGTTAAAGAATTTGAAGCTAAAAACATAAAAGTAATGAGGAACGGAAAAAGTTCACGGGTAGATCTTAAAAAGTCAATGTCAAATTTATATAATTTAGGGATTAAATCTGTTCTTCTAGAAGGTGGAGGGAATCTAAATTGGAGTTTTATTAAGGAAGATTTGGTGGATGAAATAAGACTAACTATAGCACCATGGATTATAGGAGGCGAAAACTCCATTACACTAGCTGAAGGAATAGGTTTTGATAAAATGTGCCAAGCTCAAAGGTTTAGACTCGTCGATCTTAATCAGCGGGAAAATTATGTTATTTTAAAATATAATAGATGGTAAAATGAGTGAAAATAGAGATTATTATAAAAATCTTTCAATACGAAAACTAAAAGAAAAAGTAAGAGAGATTAAATCCTCATTACCAAATAAGAGCCAAAATATTATTACTTTTTCAAAAAATTTTACCTTATCTTTATCAAATTATTGCCAAAATGAATGTAGGTATTGTTTTTATAATTATAAAATTCCTAAATTAGATGGGAAAGGTAATGTTATTCTTTTAGGCAATAAACAAATTAATACACTAATTCAAAAAGCCATAAAGTCAAATTGTAAGGAAGCCTTGTTAATGTCTGGAGAAAGGCCAGATAGTTTCATCGAAGTTAGGCGCGAATTAAAAGAGAGAAAATATGATGATTATATACAGTTTATTATTGATATTTGCTCTTATCTTTTAGATTTTAAACTCTTGCCTCATACCAACATTGGAGTACTTAATTTTGAAGAATTGGACAAATTAAAGAATCTCAATGCCAGTATGGGGCTAATGTTAGAAAGTACTAGCTTAGAATTGTTTAAAAAAGGAAGAGTTCATGAATTTTCGCCAGGTAAATTACCAGAAAAAAGAATAGGACATATTGAGAATGCGGGAAAGTTAAAAATTCCATTCACCACAGGTTTATTATTGGGTATAGGCGAAAACTTTGAGGATAGGATTAGAGATCTTAACTTAATCAAAGAAATTTATGAAGAATATGGCCATATTCAGGAAGTCATAATACAAAATTTTGTAGGAAAAGAAGGAATTCAATATCATCCAGAAAATCCCATATCAATTGAAGAAACTCTAAAAATAGCAGGTATTGCAAAACTTATATTTGGAAACGAGATAGCCATCCAAGTACCTCCTAATTTAATACGAGGATATGAGAAAGAAGCAATCGAGTTAGGAGTCAATGATTTTGGAGGGATATCTCCATTTACAATTGATTTTATCAATCCTGATCATTTATGGCCTCAAATTAATAATTTAAAAACTATTTGTAGGAATTTAGGTTATAAACTTAAAGAAAGATTTCCAATTTATGAAAAATATATACAAAAATCAGAATTCTGTCCAGTAAATATTAAAAAAATTATAGATAATATTAATTTAAATGGTACAGATTTATACTCAAATTAGGCAAAATATTAAATCGATTTTGAAGAAGACTCTCGAATCAGAAGAAATTACTTCTCAAGAAGCTTTAGAACTTCTTAAAGTGACAGGAAAAGAATTTAGAGCATTACAAGCTACGGCAGATGAAATTTGTTTCAAGAAAAAGCAGAATATTGTCACATTTGTAATAAATAGGAATATAAATTTTACAAATATTTGCCAAAAAGGTTGTAAATTTTGTTCCTTCAGTGTTCCTATTGCAAGTAAAGAAGGTTTTTTATTAACCATTGAGGAAGTAAGAAAGAAAGTTCAGGAAGCCCAAATTAATGGCTGTTCTGAAGTATGTATTCAAGGTGGCATACATCCTAAATTAAAATTTGATTTTTATCTTGATATTTTAAAAACTGTAAAAAAAGTAAATCCAGAGATTCATATACACGCATTCTCACCTCAAGAAATACATTATATGTCTAAAATATCAGGCAATAATATTGAAGATACTCTAAAAATTTTGAAAAAATCAGGTTTAGATTCAATACCTGGTACTGCTGCTGAAATTTTGGTTGATAAAATAAGAAAAATTATATGCCCAAATAAAGTAAGCACAACTGAATGGATCGATATCATATCTATAGCTCATAACTTAGGAATTCCCACCACATCAACAATTATGTATGGGCATATTGAAGAGTTGGAAGATAGGATTAAACATTTAGAAATTATAAGAAATATTCAGAAAGAGACCCATGGTTTTACTGAATTTGTGCCTTTACCTTTTGTTAAAGAAAACCCAATGTTAGCCAGATTAAAAGATTTTCCATTACGATTGAGCTATGGAATGGCAGACTTGAAATTATTTTGCGTTGCAAGATTGTTTTTTAACAATTATATTGATAATTTACAATGTTCGTGGGTAAAGTTAGGACCAAAATTTGCACAAGTATCTCTTAATTATGGAGTCAATGACTTTTCAGGAACATTAATGGAAGAGAATATCTCTAAGAGTGCTGGTGCTGAATTTGGAGAATATTTATCACCAGATGAAATCATCAAAATCATAAAAAGTGCTGGGAAACGACCAGCTCAAAGAAATACGCTATATAATATTGTAAAATATTATTAGTGTTAGCACTTCCGTTAATTTAATAAGTTTCATGTGTTTGTAGATAGTTTAAAACATAACGTTGTGCAATTAAATCCGAGCTAACCTTGCCTAAGACTTCACCATCTTTAACTACTGGCATTGCAGATATTTGGAATTGTTCTAATTCTCGAATAATATCTAAAATTGCAAAATCAGGTGAGGCGCTAATTACTTCTTTCGTCATAATTTTTTCAAGGGTAACATCTTGTATACCTTCAGCAGTAGACTTGGTAATATCCCAATCAGTAATAACTCCTACAAGCTTACCTTCAAAGAGTACAGCAACTATCCCACTGTTTTTTTCAATCATTAATGCTGCTGCTTCTTGAACACTACTATTTACATCAATAGTAGGTATTGGAACCATAATATCTTTAGCTGTTCTTTCACTTTCCTTTGCTGTTAGACGTTGGAGGCTTATCTTCTCTGCTGCAGCACAAGGAAGAATATCTGGGTTGCTTGATAATAGATCTACTAATTCGATCATATTACGGCTAATTACCTCTTTTCTATAACCCTCACCGGCTATTAAACGATTTTTTGATAATTCTTCAAATTCTTTAGCATGATTAGCTAACCAATTTTCAACAGCCTTACGATTTCCAAGATATTCTTCGGGTATTTGGAGATGATCAGGTGTTTTTATTAAATGTTCTTGGGCAGCATAGATCACTCCACCAGAATTTACTAAATAATCATTTGCTATCATAACTCCTTTTTCACGATATACAATTTGTTCCATACGTATTCGAGCAGTTTTTCTATTTGGGTCAGGAGAATATGTATTTGCACCCTCAACTATTAATGCCCAATTTCCCATTCTTTCTACTAGCATTGAAGGAGTTTCAGTTGGCCATACTCCCAAATAATTAAATACAGGTGCTGCAGGTATTAAACAAAAACCATCTTCGATTAATAAATTGTTTGAATTTGTTGAGAATTTTGTAGGATGTTTATAACCTTCTGAAATAATATCACTCTGAAAATAGGAAGTAGTAACAAAATCCTCTTTCTTCCATAAATTAAATAATTCCAATACCGGTAAACCGGATTCATTATATAAATACCCATCTAAATCACTAATTCCTGTAATTTTAACTAGGGGAATTCTTTCTTTAAGTATACGTGCAGCATGAGCACCAACGGCACCAAAACCTTGGATTAAAATTGTGAGTTTTTCTAATTTTGGAATTTTCAAATTTGCGAATTGAGGTAGAACACGCAATCTAGGCATTATTTCCAACAATGTTTGTAATGCGGTCACTACTCCTCCAGCAGCAGCTCCAAGTTCATCAATACGATTTCCCCCCATATCTGCTGGTTTTGATACAGCACTATCTAGTCCATTTTCAATCGCAATTGTTTTCATATCAGAATCATTAGTTCCTACATCAGGTCCAGGTACATATATATCTTCATAACGTTGGATTAAGCGCGCAAATCCTGTAATTATTTCATCATGTTGTGTTTTTAAGATGTCTCTTTCTGCAACTATACCTGATTTTCCACCTCCATATGGAAGATTAGCTGCTGCATTTTTAAGAGTCATTCCACGAGCTAAATTATAAATATCTGATGGTGTGATATCTGGGAGCATTCGGATTCCTCCCATAGAAGGAATTCCCATGGCAAGAGAATCTACAACTAAATATCCACCAATTTCTAATGGAGATTTTTCGTCCCACATACAACTAACTAGTTTAGGTCCAACTTTATCAGTAATAACTCCTAAACGTGAAAGAAGATGTACATCTAAATTACTAAATTCTAAATAGCACCTTCCATTCTCTTTTTTAAGTCGAGTTTTAAGGGTAGCTTCTGGGAGTCTTTCCTTGAGAAAAGCATCCATATTTTTTGGAATCATAATCTAAATCCATTTAAAATGTAGGTTATTAATGTTTAGGTATGTTTACTAATATAAATCTTTCTAATTTAAAACTGTCTGGTTTTAAATTTTAATGATTACCTGCATATAAATTTAAATTATTCATCTTGAATATAAGATTTACCCATAAGTAAGCAATTCTCTGCTTTATTTAACTCTCTTCCTAAGTAATTTATGTGATACAAATTTTCAGTTAGTTTAAATTGAATAATTTTTTTACTCAGCGACTCTGCATCATCTCCTATAAAAATTTGATTTAATTTATGTTCATTAGAATAAAATAGTACATAAATTTTCTTAGTATAATGGTTAATATATATCCTAAAATACCCCTTTTTATCAGGATTATAATTTAGATTTAGTTCCTTTACCATAATAGCTTCCTCTTGATCAATTTTGGGTATTTTTTGGGATTTCTTCTTTTTAGCTTTAAAAATGCTAATTCCTAAATTTATTGGAGGCACCTTTTTATTTTTTGCTAAATAATTGAGTTTAATACATTCTTTTAGCTCTCTTACACCTCCCATTAATTTAGTGCTATGTTCAACAGTAAAAACAACACCCATATCTAATTCTATTGCTATACTTGCCAAAAGACCGTTAATACCAACAGAATCAATATCCATTAGCTCTACCACATTTGAAATTCCAAAGAACATCGGTAATTCGTAATTTGTGTAATTTCCTTTAGCCACTTTTTTTTTATATAAAAAATAGGTTTCTAAAGAATTGCAAATTCCTGGAGAAATCGGCGTTTCTAATAATGGATCAGCAATTAATTTCTCGAAACCATGGTTATGAAGTTCATTTATCAATTCAAATAATTGTATCACTCTTGTTTCCGGTTCTTTAGGGAAATATGCTGCTTTAACGTTTGTGGGTAAAATCACTATTGGAATATCTTTAGGTAAATTTAAACAAGTTTTATAATTTCCAGCATCAAGGCTAAGAATCAAATCGATGTCTTCATCAACTGCGGTAAAAATCTCATTTTTTTCCATTGAATCTATGCTAATTAAAACATTAAAATTTTTTCTGATAAGGTTAATAATTTCTTTAATTCTATTTGGATTGGGTTTATTTGAAACACAGCCAATATCTATAATATCAGCACCAGACTCTAGATAGTGTTTTACTTTTTTAAGTATGTTTTTATCACTCCTTTCAGTACAATTAACGATTTCAGCAATAATTGGGGGAGGTAAATTACGCCCTATTATTAGATCTGATTTTTCTTCACTAATGTAAAAAGTATGATGAGATATATTATTTTTTGCCATCTCATATTGCTCTTTAATAATCTCTTGATATTCTTTTTCACCAGAAATTTCAAAAAGTCTGTTAGCAGGAATCTTATTAGATAAATTAATATCTTGTAAATTTTCAAAAACTATCGGTAATTCTGAGGCGAATTCAGGACCTTTTCGTACTTTGAGCGAATATTTTCTTTCTAATGAAGTACTATCCCATTGTACGAATCCAGGAAGTAAAACTAATTCATAATCAGAAATTGGAATTTCAGAGATAATTTGGTCTACCATTTCCTCTGATAGAAATGCTGAAATTGAAATATGAGCTTTAAAAATTTCAATTCCTAAATTCTTGATAGGTTGTACTATTTTTTTTATTAGAGGATAACTATTTAAACCGGTAATGATTAGAATTTTAGGAATTTAAATCACTTAATAATTTTTTTTTATCAAATGGAATATAAATATCATCTAATATTGAACCCGTTGCTTCTTTTATTTTTAAATTTTCTATTATTGGATTAAATCTTCCACCCAACAACCCATTCGCTATGAAGGCAGCGCCTTGAGCAGCATGTTTTGATAAGTGACTATATGATTTCATCAGTTTTACAGGGGCAATATCATTTAGATTTGCTACAATCTTTTCTCTTAAATATTTTAAATCAGCTCCTCTCCCTGCTATAAGTATTTCCTTTATCTTCTGTTTTTCAGAGAACGAAGAAGAGATCGCATATACTGCTTTCTTAACACTAGAAAAGTATGCATTCAGAGCAACGTTGGTCTGTTCATCTCTTTCAGCTAATAAGCCTATTTCTTTTAGACTTAGATCCTCATATCCAGCAATATATGATACTCCACCTTTGTAAATATTCTTCTTTTTAATTGTTTTAATAAGATAAGCCAGTTCTCCGTCAAGACTACCACATGCTCTAAATCCCATAATATTAGACCCCCCAATCCCATCAATTATTTGCCCATTTTCAATTGCTAAAACTGCTGTAAACCCATAACCTATCTCAACCATAATAAAATTAGTTTTTTCAGGACCAATATTTAATCTTTCCATTTGATCCCTTATTCCTGTAACTGTGGAGCATAGCTTATCAGCTGTACCCATATCTATTTTATTGATTTTTCTATATCGTGGAACGGTGGGTAAATGCTTGACGCCAGGAACAATTACTCCGGGAATGTTTTCAGATTTAATTAGGCGTAACACTTTACCTAAGCCTATTAATTTATTTTTTTCTTCTTTATCAAATTTTAAAAGAGTAAAAAAAATATCTTTTTCAGTCAAATCATTGACTTTTTTGAGAGGAAGGCCAAATCCACTAGGAGCAACCATCAAATCAATATTTTCAATAGATTTAATGATAGAAATAGCTTTATTTGGTTCTCTTATTAATTCTTTTGAAGGAATAGAAGCATCTAATATAATTTCATCGCTATCTAATCCAAAAAAATCCCAACTAAGTGAGCCAGGATCTACGCCTACGACTTTCATCTTGAGCTGAGATATAGATCTTCTCATTCTATTAAAATCAGATATTTTTAAAATTATCTATATATGAAAGTATAACAATTCTTTTTATATTTATTAGTTTAACACTATTGCTTAAGATATCATTATAACTTAGTCATCATATATTAAATACCTCAAAAGTTTTGTTTCTTAAAATTTAAATTAAATATTAGAATTTCTAAAATTACTAATAAAATAAATTAAAATTATAATTTTATGGTGGAAAAAATTACTATTGTAAATGTGTTTGTTTGTAAAATTTGTGGAGAAGCTTATATTGGGGATAAAGCTCCAAGTCGTTGTCCCTTTTGTGGAGCTTATAAAAAATATTTGGTCAAAGGTAAAGATTATGATGATTCAAGTGATTGGGATGTTGTACTTAATGATAAGGATCGAGCTAATGCTGAAAGAGCTTTAGAAGTTGAGGTGTCTAATACAATTTTCTATAAATGTGCAAGTAAAAAGACTCCAAATCTCGAGGGCCAAAAGTTATTTAAAATTTTAGCAAAAGTTGAAAATGAACATGCTTCTGTCTGGAAAAAAATACTCAAATTAGATAAGGTGGAACTTCCTAAATATGATGCCTGTGCTTCTGAATATAAACCTAATCTTAAAGAATCACATTCTCGAGAAGAAAGAGCGATAAAGTTTTATAATCAAGCTGCCTCAGAATCTTCAAATCCTCGTATGAAAGAGATTTTTGAAGCATTTGTAGAAGTAGAAACTGATCATCTTAATTTATCTGAACAGAGACTCAAATAGATCTTTACTCTTTTTTTTTTTTAATAATAATGAAATTCTATTTTAGAAAGTTTTTTAGCAATTCAGAACTTAAGAATTTAGAGTAAATTATTGAATCTGTTCATTTTTAAAGTTGAATTCATTTATGGATGTAAATTTTCAAGAACTTGGACTTAAAAAAGGTTATTTATATGAAATATTAGCTACTACATTTTCAATCAAAAGAAATGAGCTTATTCCAAATACATCGTGTATGGGAATTAGAATAAGAAATAATAATGAAATAAGCATTGAACCTTATCCTAATACGAATACTTATAAAAATTTAAAAGAAAATTCTCTTATTTGTATTAATTTTGTAGAAAGCATATTTTTATATGCTTTAGCAGCACTGAAGGGACTACAACTCTCTGAAAAATTTAGAATTTTCCCTATAGAATATTATAGTTATTATGACATTAGAGAGGATAATAAACCATTAGGTAAAATTCCATATATTAATCAAGCGTGGGCATCTTTATTTTGCGAAATTAAAAAAGAATCACAATTAACAAGGAAAGATATTTTTGGAAAAATCAATCTTTCCGAATTTATATTAAATATTCTATCACTGGTAAAAATTAAAGAATCATATAAACTCTTTAACAGAGCTGAAAATTTAACTTTAGAAACATTAGTTTTGACCACAAGGTTGAAGATTGCCTTTGAAAAACATAATAGAAATTTAATTACAGATTTTCAAAGTAAAATCGAAGATAATATTATGAATATAAGACGATTTGGTAAAAATCAAGATGCACTTAAAGCTATAGAACTTATAGAAGAATATATACGTAAGTTAAAATCATCTATTTAAGTAATTTTTTCAATATACATTAATGGATATTCAAGTTTTTCTATCCACTCAACTTTCGCTAGAACTTTTACTGATTTATATTCAACTTCGATCGCTGCTTTAATTATTTTGCTTGATATTTCATCATATGCAAATTCAGTTGATTTATCTCCTATTATTTTATGGCGATCAAGTTTTATTTTAACACTTTTAACATAAGGTTGGCAAGATATAGAAGCTTCAATTCCTCTCTCAATAGAATTAATAGTATCTTTATCTGAAGATATTGGAAGCCCGCATAAGATATGATAAAGTGCACCTAATTTGATTCCTATTTCAAAGCAAGCTCTTTCTCTTTCAGAAAGATCAGAACAAAATAATTTTTCATGATTATTTATTGACATTAATCATCATCTAAATATTCAATTTTAGCTCCACAGTTGTTAGGTTTACAAATATATATATGTCCTCCTGTTCCTTTCAATCGTGTTTGAACTTCTTTTAATAAATTATTAGCTTCAGATTCAGATTCAGTAATTCCTATAACGCTAGGTCCAAAAGACGACATGCCATAAGCTTTTAATCCATATTCTTCGAAAAAATTCAATATACTTTTTACAATATTGTGTTGTAGACTAATTTCAATTTTTTTAAAACCAATATTCTGGATTCTTTTTATACCTTCCCCAAAACATTCTAAATCTTGTTTTATTATTCCAGGAATAACTTTCATTAAAATTTGATGAGAAACCTCATTTACTTCTTCTTTCGGAATTGGAGCATAATTTTGAAATATACTTATCTCCTCATCTCCATATGCTCCTTTTCCTATATTTGGGATAACAAGCACAAATCTCCAATGTTCTGGGATAGAATATCTAATAATTGTTAGCGCGGGATCAGCACTTTTTGAGGCTGAAGAAGGTAAAAAAGTTTCTTTTTCTTTTCCCTTTCCAAAATCGTGTCCCGCATCTAAAATGAAACCTCCTTTATCAAAACCACGCCACCCAATTCCAGAAGTTCCCCCTCTTTCTACAATTTTAGTTAATTCTTTTAGTGATATTTGATTAATATTTTTCAATCGAGTTATAGCAGTAGCAATTGCTAAAGATAATTGTGTTTTTGAACCTAAACCTACATGACTAGGATAGTATCTTTTTAGATGGAAATGAAAATTTTTATTACTAATATTAAATAGTTTAAATACTTTTGAGGCTTTTTCATTGATAACCTCTATTGATTCTCGATAATATTTATGAGCTTCTATTTTAAATTCTTTGGCATTATTAGTTGCTTCAAAGACGACATTAGGGCGATCTAACATTAAGCCAATTCCCCCATCTACTCTACCAGTGTATCCGTTTTCATCTATCAGTGAAAGGTGTATCCTACATGGAGCAGTTATTCTAATTTTCATGATTAATTCTTTAAAATTTAGAACTATGAATTAGAATTTTCAAAATAATATAAATATAGCATAATGATTAAGATTCAGATAAGAGTTATTTATCCTTAGAAAAAGGTTGCAGACAAATTATTATAAAAAAAGTAATCAATACAATTAATGTTTAAGGCAACTTTACATAATATTGTTATTTTATGTATTTTTTTTTTTGATTGAACTTATTTCTTAATAGAACATATTTGAATGTGAAAAAATTGAGTGATTTGGAAGGTTTAACTCGGAATTTATTAAAGAAGGGAAATACCGATGAAGAGATTATTGAAAGATTAATCCAAGAATATCTTGATTTTAAAAATATAGATGAGGATTTAGCTTCTAAATACGCAGAAGCTATTTTGGTAGAATGCAAAAAAAGTGATCTGAATTCTGTAGATGATCCCTTTATTAAAAAATTGTTGGAAATTAGCATGTCCAATGTATCTGTAGGCAAACAGGGAGTAGGTTGTCGTGGTGCAGGGGATTTTTTTGTTCATAAACTAATAGCAGAATTATCAGAAACCGAATATAAAGCATTTTTATCACCCACCTCTTTAGATGATGCTGGTGCTGTTCAATTAAGTGATATTAAAGGATTTAAAAATGAATTATTTGATGAGAGGAATTTAATAATTGTTTCGAAAATGGAAGGAATACACTCACGTCTGAGTGATTTTCCTTTTATTTGTGGTTTTCATGTAACTCGTGCGGCATTAAGAGATCTGTATGTGAAAGGAGCAAAACCAATTTCAATAATGATAGACACTCATTTAGGAGATGATGCTGATGTTGCTAAATTATTTGATTTTATGGCGGGAGTTTCTGCTATTTCACAATTAACGAAAGTTCCCATAACAGCAGGATCAACATTAAGAATAGGGGGAGATATGGTTATAGGAGATCGTTTTGTTGGTGGAATTGGGGCTGTAGGATTAACTAAAAGAATTTTAGCTAGGAGAAGTATAAGACCAGGAGATAGAATATTAATGACAGAGGGAGCAGGTGGAGGTACAATTACAACAACAGCAATTTACTCTGGAAATCATGAGGTCGTAAAAGAAACACTAAATATCAAATTTTTAGAGGCTTGTGAGGTTATTCTTGATTCTGAGTATAGTAAGAATATTCGTTCTATGTGTGACGTTACTAATGGTGGCTTAAGAGGAGATTTATATGAAATAAATTATGAAGCTAAATGTGGTGTTGTAGTATACGAAGATAAAATAAAAAGATTAGTTAATCCTCAAGTTCTGGATATGTTAAATAAGGTAGGAGTAGATTACTTAGGAGTTTCTTTAGACGCTCTTCTAATTTATTGTTATGAAGATGTCAGTGAATTAATTATTTCTGATTTAAAAAAACATAATGTCCAATGTGCAGAAATTGGATACGTGGATAATTCAAATCAAGTTAATATTGTATACGAAAATAACATAAAGAAAGGTATTTTGCCAAGATTTCGTGAATCTGCTTATACTAAAATAAAACAAGAAATTGGTGAAGAAACTCCTGAACATAAAGAAGAAATGGAAAAAAAAATCGAAGAGGCAGCACTTAAAGCCTTAGAAAAACGTAAAAAAATTATTGACTATATAAAAAAGATTTAACTTATTTATCTTCTAAATTTAGAATTTCATTTAAGGAGCCTGACCTATATCCTTCTAAATCAATTGTAATATAATAAAAACCAAGCTTTTTAAATTCATTTGTGATTCGTTTAAGATTTTCATTATTTACTATAATTGGTATATCTTCAGATAATAATTCTATTCGAGCTAATTTTTCATTGTGCAATCTAACCCGTAACTGCTTTAAATTAAAGGTATTTTTCAGGAATTTTTCTCCTTCTCTTATCATCTCTAACTTTTTTTCATTAATAATTTGATTATAGGGAATACGTGAAGAAAAACATGCCATAGAAGGTTTAGATTGCACACTTAAATTATATAACTTTGAAATTTCTCTGATTTCTTCCTTATTTATCTTAAATTCAATATATGGAGTACAAATATTTAATTCTTGTAATGCTTGCATTCCTGGTCTATAATCAGACAGATCGTCAATATTTGAGCCATCTAGAATTATATCAAAATTTTTAGATTCTTTGATTTTAATAATGTCATTATATAAACCAGTTTTACAAATATAGCATCTATTTTTGGGATTATTTTTAAAAGCTTCATCAGTTAAGGGGTCACGGGTAATAATAAGATGAGGAATATTGTATTGATCCGCAAATTTTTTTGCTTCTTCTATTTCTTCATCAGGATAAAGAAGAGACTTTTCCGTAATAAGAAGTGTTTCTTTGGCATGTTTTTTTGAAATAAATCCTAACAAACTACTATCTACTCCTCCTGAGAAGGCTACAATAACTTTTTTATCTTTTAAAAAAGAGATTAATGATTCAAGTTTTTTCTTGATGTATATAGACATTTCCATAGCTTTTCTATGGTCAAATAAAGAGGGAAATAAAATAAATTTTTATCTTTATTTTTATAATTATAACTTTACTGAGTTTCTTAACTATTAATTCGTATTTTTAACTTTTAATATAATTTAGTCTAATTAGGGAAGTGTTTTCAAAAAAATACAAAGACTTAAATATAGTATTTTTTTTATACTATATAATACACAGTATTGAATAAATACTATTCAATCAAAAATTAAAAGATCTAATCAAAGAAGGCTGTAAAAATGATTAAACGTGTTAAAGGATTTGATCCAGAGTTTTTTGATTATGCGTCGAAATTTGAATCTGAAATAAATAGAGGGATTTCAACTCTTTGCATTTTGTCTATTATCAATCGATATGGCAATGAAGGTGTACATGGTTATCAGATATCAAAAGACTTGCAGGATCAAACAAGAGAAATATTAATAATTGAAGAAGGTACATTATATCCAATCTTAAGAAAATTAGAAGACGATGGTATAATAAGGGCTGAAAGGGAAAAAGTTGGGAGAAAACGGAAATTTTATTTTATGACAGAAATTGGAATAAAAGTTTATAATTACTTATCAGGGTTTTTTTCTAAACTTACCGAAGCAATTGCACCTTTATTTGATGTAAATGTAAATTTAAAACTCGAAAAATATTTATATTGTCCGATGTGTGCGAATAAAATTGATTTAACTAGTGTAGAAGTCAATTTTTGCGATGTATGTGGACATAATATTAGTAAAGAATTAAAAGAAAGAGGTTTTGAGAAATGAGTGATAAAAATATGGCTGATTTAGTGGGAGAATATATTAAAGAAGTCAAGAAGGCTATTCCAGAGTGGCTAAAAGACAAAAAAGAACATAAAGAAATCTTAGCTGATCTTGAGGAACATATATGGGAAAAAGCGAATGGGCTATCAGATACAGGACAGGCTACAGAAGATTCTGTCCAAATGGCTATAGCTCATATGGGGACTCCAAAGAGTATAGCAAAAGAATATAAACGAAGAGGTACACCAAAAGTATACATTACGAAGGAAATGTGGCCGCTTTATCTCAGGGTATTGACTATTGTATTTGCTGTTATAATCATAGTTAATATTATTGGATTAATAATGAACATTGTTTCTGGTACAACTGATTTGGGGGAATTAATTGGAGGATTATTTTCAGGTATTCAAAGTGGATTATTTATCTCATTTGCAATAATTTCAATTATTTTTGTAGGTCTATCGATGGAGGGTTATTTTCCTGAAGATTTTAAATCTAAAAAGCAGACTGAAAAGGAAAAAGTCAGACTTGAGGTTGGATTACCACCAAAACCATTCATAAAACCTGTAGGTGAAATTATTGGTGGAGGAATTGGATTAGTTATTGGTATATTGTTTGTATTTCAGCCATTTCCTACCTACTTATTTGAAGCTGAATTTCTTTTACTACTGCGTTTTTTTGGGATTTTTATGATTGCAGGTAGTTCTCTGGATATAACGAGAGGTATTCTAGGAAATACTCAACCAAGTACCCATCAATTAATACATATAATTAAAATAGGTCTGAAATTAGGAGTAATACCAATTTTGATTATCTTGTTGAATCGTCCTGATATCTTTCCATGGTTTTCAGAACCATGGATTCATGTAGGAATTCCACCCGAATTTCAGGATCATTATAGGATTGGTATGACAGCACTGATTGTATTCGTTACATTATTAAATCTCGATGATATCTATAAAATTTGGAAAATTCAAAAATATAAATAAATTAATTTTTTTCTTTTTTTTATACTTCTATTTTTTAATTTGATTTAGCATTATTGCGAGACATGGAATTGCCCATATTAATGTGGCAAATAACATTATCCACTCGAGAAAAAATAGCAATGATTAATCCTAATAAAAAGATGAATAATGAACTTACAATACAAAATTTTATAACTTTTTCATTTTCAAAAATGCTATATATATTTTTGAATTTTATCATAAATCGATTTAATTGATTTATTTACTATTGTAATTAATTTTAGGCTTTATGATTGACTAAAAACTAAAATAAAAATAATAAAAAAAAAGAAATAATTTAATATTCTATTTTCAAATTCTGAAATTTATAAATTTTATAGAAATTACTAACCATTCCTATGATAATTCCTACTACTATTGCAATTATTACCCAGAAGTAGATAATATATGCTAAATTACTAGGATCTAATGGTATTATTGGAACGGTACCACCTGAGAATAAAGAAATTGGAAAAATGTGGGGTTTATCTATCAAAAAAAGAAACAAAGGAATATATCCCGCATTATAAATTGTTAAGATTCCTAGGGTAATTTGTTGCCCGGTATAATTTCTAACTCCAGCAGCTAATCTAACAAGATTAAATAAACCACTAATAAAAATTAAAAACCCAAATAATTTAAGCCAATCTAGAAATTCTATATGAAATAAAACTATTTCAGCAAAGGGTTGTATTATTAAGAATAATCCGAAGATTATTCCGCCAACCGCACCAAAAATCAGTTGACCAACTGTTACCGGCTGTTTTTTCTTTAAATCTCGTTTTGCTTTAGCAATTTCTTTTTTTTCTTCTCTTTGGCGTCTTGCTCTTTCTATTCTTTCATCTCTACGTACCTTCGACTCTAATAATTTTTGTTCTCTGTGCAATTCTGCAGCTGCTAATCTTTCTTGTCTTAAAGCTTCAATCTCAGCTAATTTATGTTCTGTTCTAGCTCTAGACTCAGTAATTATAACTTTAGCTCTTTCTCTAGCTTGTTCAAGACTTTCTTTAGTATACTCTTTAGTTTCTAGTAATTCCCGCTCTGAGAGATGAAATGGAAAGATTAAAGCAAGCCTAGAGGGTATAACTCCAAAATCTTCAGGGAGAAACCCCTGCATAGAAAAGAAAACAAAAACTATAGTTATTACGACTACTGTGATTAAACAACCAATCCAAATACCAGTAAACATACCTCCTAAGGCTTCCAACCACATCCCGGGTTGGAAGATAAACTTAAAAATGGCAATTACTATATTTACAATAAGCACTATGGCAAAAAAGAAAATAGTTGTTCTTAAATAGAATTCAAAAAGTTCTTCAGTTATATATAGTTTTGGAGTACCACGCTTTTTGTAAATCCTAGCAATACTCTCAGGAGAGCCAATTTGTATTAATGCTTGTTGAATATCTGCCGCAGTTGGGTCTTCGTTTCCAGCAATATTTCTTGCTTCATTTAAAATTTGATTATTTAGATCATCTAATATCAAATTTACTTCTTCTTTTTTTGGTTTTAACCATTCTGGTAATTTCTTTCTTACTTGTTCAAGATAATTATTAATCATTTCATTTTCCGAATAATTCATATTTATCAACTTTATAATTAATTTTTTCTTGAGGAAATGAGTTTCCCTTTATAATATAAGAATAATTCAAATAGTTTATTAAAAAATTGGAGACCAATTTTCGATATTATCTTTAATTGGAAGTATGGTATTTATAAAAATCCAAAATATAATATATGATAATAAATAAGCAATTTTTCTTAAGATTTGACTAATAACCCAATGGATTCTCAAGAAATTAGGAATCGCCGAAAATTTGGAATGCATTTAACATCAAAAGACATATTTTATAAATACATCTATCCTGAAATAAAGCAAGATTTAAAAAAATATACTTGGGTTGATCTTTATGCTGGTGAAGGGAATTTAATTTTACCAATCTTAAATTTTATATCTCAAAATGAGAGAGTTGATTTTTTCTTAAACCACATCTTTTTATTTGATATACAAAAAGAAATGGTTAATAGATGTATTAAAAATGCTGAATCTTATGGAATATCTGAGGTAATTGCAAAACAAAATATTTCGATTAGGGACAATCTTGAAAGTTTTCCAGAATTTCTAAAACAAAAGAAATTTCCAGTCTACCATATAACTAATCCACCATATCTTTATTTAGGATACATCAAAAAGCATTCTGAAACTCAAAAACTACTCCAATATTTTAAAAAAGATAATATTGGTTATCAAGATTTATATCAAATTGCTATGTTAAATGATTTAAGAAACGGAATTGAAGATCTGATTTATATTATTCCTTCAAATTTTTTATATGGGGCTTCAGTATCCAACAAATTCAGATTAGATTTCTTGAGGTACTATAAAATTCTTAAGATGGTTATTTTTGAGACTAAAATATTTGAATTCACCGGTACAAACATATGTATTGGTTTTTTTAAAAAAAAGAAAAAACCCAAGATTAAAGATTTGACATTTTCAGGTATAAAAATAAAAAAACAAAATAAAATTTCTCATAAAGATTACATCTTAAAATTCCAATATAAATATAGAACTGGATATGAATTTGTTGAATTTTTAAAGAACTATCGTACAAACTATCCCTTAAAAGTGAAGTATTATTTCTTAAAGGATGAAGTGTTAGAGAATTTAGGGAGTAGCGAAATTGATGTAATTGATGCTAATCAATACATCAATAATAAGTATAAAAAGTTAAAGCTTAAAATTAATGAAAAACTGAAACAAAAATTAGAATCAAACATATTATATATAAGGACTGTTGATACAGGTTCATATTATGGGAGAATTGGTTTAGGAATTATTAAATCTGATTTTAATGTTAATGGAATTCTGGTATCTGGAAATACATACCGAACTCATCCAATTCAAATATTTTTGGAGCCACAACTTTCATTAGAAGATCAGATTTTAATTAAGGATTATTTTAATTTTATTTTAGAATTATTTAGAGAACATCTGGATAGTGAATTTCTTACTACTTATAAGTATTCGAACGCAGATTATACAAGAAAGTATTTAGGTTTGACTCAAACGAGGAAATTAATTGAAACCTTCCCATATAAGAGTTTAACGCCTAGTAAAAAAGAAAGCTTGAAAAATTTCATAAAAAACAACAAGTTTAATGAAATTTTACAAATATTAACTCCCATTAGGTAATCTTTATACTAGCAAGCAAGAAAGCTATTAACCCTAAAAATGCCCCAATTTTTAGAAGTAAACTAATTTTTTTGAAGCTCTCTTTAGTTAATTTAGAAGAGATCATTAATATTACAGCATATCCCACATCAAGTAATCCAAAAAACATTGAAATCAAAAACAAAAAAGGATTAATGATTGGAGTAAAATATGGTAGAATAAAAAACAATATTGCAATAAGTGAAAAAATCAGAGCAATTATTGTAGATTTTTTAACACCAATTCTAATTGCCAATGTTTTAACGTTTTGCTCTTTATCTCCTTCAATATCTTCACATCCCTTTATAATTTCGCGTGATAGGAGTAGAAAAAATGAAGTTAAAAAGAAGAAATAAATATAAGGGGGAATAATTGAATTATTTAATATAGCTCCATAAATTAGTCCTATAGAGAAAGAAATACTAACAATAATATTACCAAGAAAGCCACTTTTCTTTCCCCATTTAGCGTAAACCCATCCTATAAACCCAAAGAATACAGCAAGGACGATATTCAGGAATCCTATCTTAAAGAAAAAACTATGAAAAACGGATAATCCTACACCAAATCCATAAGTTGCGAAAAAAATTATTTTTGCTTGTTGTTTAGTAATTCTTCCGCTTGGAATTGGTCTTTCTGGACGATTGATTTTATCTATTTCAAGATCATAAATATCATTAATAACCATCCCTGAGCCCGCAATAAAAAAGTAAGTTATAACTCCAAGAATTATATTTATTATAACAAGATAAGCTGAAATGCTTGTTCTTGTATTTAAAATACCAATTATAACCGTTAAACTACCCATAATGTCATTTATTGGGCGGAGTATTTCAATTATATCCTTGATTTTCATTCCAAGTATAACCTTCTTAAACTCTATTTTAATGGGTAGCTCTTTTTACAGTTTTTACCTGTATCCTTAATCTCATCGATTATAGGTTTTAATGAAGAACCATTATCTTTTAAAATATGGTTTTCTAAATATGTACCCATTACTATGATACCTGCTCCTGCTTCAACAAAATCTCTAGCAACATCTTTAGTAGTAACTCCTCCTCCCGCTATGATAGGAATATTTAACATATTAGAACAGAGACTAATAGTTTCTACAGGTATTCTTTCACTTCCAGAACCTGCTTCTAAATATAATAATTTAAAACCTATCATTTCTGCTGCTAAGGCGTAAGCTGCTGTTAACTTTGGTTTATCTCTTGGAAGTAATTTGGCTCTGCCAATCCACCCAGCAGTTCCTCCAGGTTCAATTATTAAATAAGCAGTTGAAATAGGTTCTATATTTAATACTTTAATTGTATAGGAAGCAAGTGCTTGGCTTCCAATAATATTATTTGGATCCTCAGAATTTAGAAGAGACATAAACAACATAGCATCTGCTTCTTTAGAGATATTACTTATTCCCCCGGGAAATATAATCACTGGTATATCTACTTTTTCTTTTATTGCGAGAATAGTATCATCAACAAAACGCTGATCAAAAACAGTACTTCCTCCAATGAGGATAACATCAGTACCGGCTTCGCGTGCACATTCTGCCATTTTAGATGCCTTTTTCGGAGGTTGTTTAACTGGATCAGGATCAATTAAAGAAAAATGTAAAGCACCTTCTTTATTGATTTTATTTATAAGGTATTCATAGGTGCTCATCTCTAAATATTTACTTGTCAAAATATCAGTCATATAATTCACTTATTAATAATTAATTTACTTTTTTAGTATTTATTAACATTTTTCTAATTTTATCATAAACTTGAATTACTTTATTTTTCCATTCTTCAAATTCAATAATATTTTTAGGAAAGTTCTTATACAACTTTGAAATTTCTTTCATTCTAATTCTTAAATAATTTAAATCTAACAATAAATTAGGTTGAGCGATGCCTTTGATCGCTTTATTCACCATATTTAGAAATGATAAATTTAATCCTCCAGTTGATGAGATTTCTAATATCTCTTCTCCACTTAGTAGATCTTTCTCTAACCCAAAATTTAATTCAGCATTAGTCATAACTTGTAAAGTCATTCTAAGCAAATCTAATGCAGCAAATTCTGCTCCAAAGCTAGTCATAACCTTATGATTATAATTCCATAGAGAGTTAATAGTGAGATCTCCATTTTCAATGGCGTTTATAGCAGTTTCTGCAGCAAAAAAACCACCCCTCATTGAGGAATCTATACCCCCACCATGCAATGGATTAACTTGGCAAGCAGCATCTCCTATAAGCATTATCCCATTAGCTGTGCAAGACCAAAGCGGCCTTCTCACAGGCACTAGACCTCCTCCAGAAGAGAGTATATTATAATTCGATGTTAAAATGAATTGATTGAAAACATTTTTCTTATAATACTCTTTTATTTCACTTTTATATTCAGGAAAGGTACCTAATCCTATATTTACAGAAGATTCATTTTTAGGAAAATACCAGATATAACCACCAGGAGCTTTTTCTTGATCTAAGATGATTGAAATGTACTCTGGATCTTGAACTTGAAGATTTTGAGGTGAAAATTTAACAATTTCTCTGAAGCATAAAATAGTATCTTCACGAGAAATTGTTTTTTCGATTAATTCGCTGTTTATTTTTTTTCTTAAAGGAGAATAAAAACCAGATGCATCGATTACAATTTTAGCTTTTAATTCTGTCTTTTCTCCACTTTTTAACTTAATCTTTACACCAGATACAGTATCTCGTTTATACAATAGATCTAAAGCCATTGTATTATCGAGAAATTGCGCTACGCCTTCATCTATTGCTTTATTTAAAAGTCTTTGTCCAAATTCTAATCTATTTACAATGTATCCTGCTTGTTTTGGATCCATTAGATCAATACATTTTTTTAAATTAGGTGAATACAATTTAGCTCCCTTGATATGACAAGAAAGTTCTTCTCCTTTTGGAGCATTTATTTTAAGGAATTCAAATATTTCAGTCCCTACAGCATCCCCGCATATCTTATCTCCGATTTTATTTTTTTCCTTTCTATCAAGGAGGCATACATCTAATCCTTGTTTAGCAGCAAACCTAGCTGCGGTAGTACCTCCAGTTCCAGATCCTATAACGATTATATCAAAAGATTTTTTGATTGGCTCCATTATATTCAAATATTTGTTATTTGGGTTATATGAAATAAAAAGAATAATTAGAATTATATTAAAGTTAATAGAAATATGATTAAAGTTGTTAAGACTGGTACTGTCAAGTCATCCCAGGTACTTGGAGAAAAAAGTTCAATTATAGTTGCTAATGCACTAGTAATTAATGATAATATTAAAGCAGATTCGACTGAAAGATGTACTTGAGTTATTGGATTTGTAACCCCTAATACCGTAAAACCAATAAAGCATATGATGAAACCAGTTACAAAAAAGGTTAAAGAGCCTTCTAAAGTTCTGGTAGAATTTATCCATGGTATTTTTATTTTTATCTTTCCAAATCTTTTTCCTATTATAGAAGCAAGGGTATCAGAAATTATCATTAACATTATCCCTGCAATTGGGAAATAAAGCTGATCAGGGGCAAAAATAACGAAAAACGTTATTAAAATTAAAATAGATAGACAATAATGAAATGGTCCTTGAAGATAGCCCACTTTTTCTTCTGCTTCTTCTCCAATTGAATCGTATAATTCTTTTAATTGTTTAATTTTAGATTTTTTTGAACTTAATAGTACCAAAACGGTAAGAGTACCTGCAATTATAACTGGCCACCATTTCCAATTAAAATAAGGACTTGAAAATACAGAAAATCCAGCAAATAAGTGTACTGCCTTTCGAGCTTGAAATTTTGAAATTTTTTCTCTTTTTTTTAATTGAACAGGTATAAGAATAGTAGCAAATATATAGAGATAAGTTATTAATACAATTAGTAAATCGAATAAGTAATCCATTGAAATCAAGGAGATTTTTAGTTATTATTTTAATTATGCCAGAGAAAATTTTATTTTTTAAAAATAAAATCCCACTAACTATAATATTAAGTGTTACAATTATGATGAGAATAAAAACCTAACTAATAAAGGGAGAAATCAATACAATAACTATTAAATTTTACCAATTTAACCGATAAATATATCTTTTTAATTCCAAATTATTTCTTTTCTTCAATAAATATTAATTTCTTTGAAATATTTTGAAGAATTATAACTTTTCGAGGAAATATTAATGGTTGAAGAGATTTCAGAGGAAGAATTGAAAAAACTTCCTTTTATGAACTCTAATCTTGATTTAGAAGAGAGAGTAGATGATTTATTGCAAAGATTAACCATTGAAGAGAAATTTAAACTCTGTTCAGGAACTCGTGGATTTGAAACAAGGAAAATTAACAGTTTGGGGATTAAGCCTTTTAAAATGACTGATGGGCCTCATGGTATCGCTTTTGATAGTTCAATTGGTAAATTAGGAACATATTTTCCAACAGCAATTTGTAGATCTGCTACTTGGAATCCTGAGTTATCACGTAAGTTTGGTATAGCTTTAGCAGAAGAAGTAAGAGATATTGGCTATCATATGCTTCTAGGTCCTGGAATTAATATCATTAGAACACCCCTATGTGGGAGAAATTTTGAATATCAAACAGAAGACCCCTTTTTGAATATTAAGATGGCGATACCTGTTGTAAAGGGGATTCAAAGTCAGAAGATTGCTGCTTGTGCAAAACATTACATATGTAATAATCAAGAAACTAATAGACTAAGAGTTAGTTCGGAAATCAGTGAAAGAGCACTCCAAGAAATTTACCTTCCGGCATTTAAAGCGGTTGTGAAGGAAGGAAAAGTATGGTCAATCATGTCTTGTTATAACAAAATAAATGGGATATATGGGAGTGAAAATAAGGAACTTCTAAGAGAAAGATTGATGGAAAATTGGGGTTTTCTTGGTTTTGTTGTTTCTGATTGGGAAGCTACAACGTATATTAATAAGACAGAAGATTGCGTTAATGCGGGTTTAACACTTGAAATGCCAATAGCTCGTAGATACAGAAGAAAGAGGCTCAAGGATGCATTAACTGGCGGTAAATTTAACGAAAAAACTATCAATAGCAATTTAAAGAGATTGTTACGGGTTATGTTTTTTACGGGGTTGTTTGATAATGAAGATTCATTGCCTTCAGGAAGTCGAAATTCTAGAGAACATCAAATTATTGCGCGAAAAATAGCTGAGGAAGGAATAGTTCTTCTTAAAAATGATAATAATTTACTTCCTCTCAACTTAGGCAAACTTAAAACAATAGCAGTACTTGGTCCTAATGTTGATAAGAAAATGGCATATGGTGGTGGTAGTTCAGGAATACAGTGCCCTTATGAAATCACTCCACTCCAAGGAATTAAAGAGATGTGTAAGGAAAAAGTTGAAATAAATAATTCTCCGGCAGATGCGGATGTTGCTATTATAGTGGCTGGTTTTAACCATGATCGAGGAATGGATTCTGAATTTGTTGATAGAAAATGGTTTAATTTACCAGAAGATCAAATAAGATTAATAAATAAGGTTGTGAATCAAAATTCTAATACGATAGTAATTTTGATCAATGGAGGGCCAATAGGAATGGAAGATTGGATTGATAAAGTCCCAGTACTAGTAGAGGCATGGTATCCCGGAATGGAAGGTGGGCATGCTATAGCAAATATCATTTTTGGTGATGTAAATCCTTCTGGTAAATTACCTGTTAGTTTTCCAAAAAGACTTACCGATTCCCCAGCCCATAAATCGTCAAAAACTTACCCCGGTAATGATAAGGTATATTATGAAGAAGGAATTTTTGTGGGATATCGTTATTTTGATAATTATAATATAGAACCTCTTTTTCCGTTTGGCTATGGATTATCTTATACTGAATTTAATTATGAAAATCTTAAAATAGATAAATTCAAATTTACAAAGGGGGAAAGAATAAATATTTCTATAGATATTATAAATTCTGGTGGCTATTATGGGGCAGAAATTGTCCAACTATATATTCAAGATATCGAATCCAGTGTAGAACGCCCAATTAAAGAGTTAAAGGGTTTTAAGAAAGTGAATTTAAAACCCAATGAGAAAAGTACCTTAAAATTTGAATTAAGTGAAGAAGATTTTGCGTTTTTCGATGAAAGTATTAATTCTTGGAGAACTGAAAAGGGTCTATTTAATGTTTTAATAGGAAGTTCGTCAAGAGATATTAGATTACAAGCTCAAGTTGAATATATAAGTATAGAATAATTTTTTTCGTTTTTTATTATAAAAATTAATTTTTTATCAGTCAAAATCTGTTATCACATGTTAAAAGAAAAAATTCAAACAGAATTATGAGACCATTTTCATTATTGATTAAACCTGCCTCTGCCGATTGTAATTTAAGATGCGATTATTGTTTTTATATCGATCATTTAAATGATTTTGGGTCAACACCACGTATGCCAGAAGAAGTTCTTGAACATCTAGTTGCTACTTATATGAAAACTAATCAAAATGGCCGTTATGTTTTTGGTTGGCAAGGTGGAGAACCGACACTTATGGGTTCGAATTTTTTTAAAAAGGTTGTTGAGCTTCAAATTAAATATGCACCTCGAGGTGCTACTATAAGTAATGGACTTCAAACTAATGGAACGCAAATTACTGACGAATTTGCAAAATTTTTTGGGGAATATAAATTCCTTCTCGGAGTTAGCTTAGATGGTCCAGCTGATTTACATGATTATTACAGAAAAACTATAGGTCAAAAAGCTACTCACTCGTTAGTTATGCGTGGAATAGATCGTTTAAGGAAAAATAATGTTGAATTTAATATTCTAACTTTAGTTAATAATTTAACAGTAAATAAAGGAAGAGAAATATATCAGTATTTAAAAAAAAATAATTTTTTCTTTCATCAATATATCCCGTGTGTTGAATTTGATGATGATAATAAACTTTTACCATATTCAATAACTGGAGAGGAGTGGGGTAGATTTCTCTGTGAGATATTTGACGAATGGTTTAAAGAGGATATCAATAACATATCCATTCGTTTGTTTGATTCTATTCTAGACTACTTAATTAATAAAAGATATAATGTTTGTCATATGGGAGATGATTGTTGCCAGTATTTTCTTATCGAATATGACGGTAGTGTGTATCCTTGTGATTTTTTTGTAAGAAATGATTTATTACTTGGGAATATTTTAAATAAAACTTGGGAAGATTTATTAAACTCTCATAAATATCATCAATTTGGGAAACAAAAAGCCAATTGGAATAAAGTTTGTAATTCTTGTTCTTATCTATATTTGTGTCATGGAGATTGTCAGAAATTCCGACCGGAGGCCATTCAAAAAAGAAATATATTAAGTGTATTATGTAAAGGCTGGAAAAAGTTTTATACATACTCATTACCATATTTTAAATCAATAGCAAAAGAAGTAATGAAATCTAAAACTTTAAGCACTCCATTATCAGGTCAAACAAAAAAAATTGGGAGAAATAAACCTTGTCCGTGTGGAAGTGGTAAAAAATATAAGAACTGCTGTATGAATTGAGATTTATATAAAACTTTATAATTTTAATAGAATTTGATAAAATATCAATATTAATTCTTCTTATAGGATTATGCTAAGAGTAGGTATAATTGGATGTGGAGATATTGCTAATTTAAATGTATTAGGATACTTAAGGTCTCAAGATACTGAGCTTATTGCTGTTTGTGATACTGATATTAAAAGAGCTGGAGAAAAATTAGAACGATGGGGTTTAAGAACTGTTAAAATATATAAAGATTATAAAAAAATGATAGATCATGAGGATCTAGATATTGTAGAAATTTTAACACCTCACCATCTTCATTTTCCAATGACAGAATATTGTGCTCGGGCAGGAGTTACAGGAATTACAGTACAAAAACCTTTGGCACATACCATTACAGATTGCGAGAAAATGATCCAAGTTTGTAAACAAGAAAAAGTAAAATTAAAGTTATTTGAGAATTTTAGGTTTTATCCTGTTTTCCTTAAAGCCAAAGAACTTCTTGATCAAGGAATTATTGGAGAATTACTTAACTTTAGAATAAACAGTATTGGAACGGGTGGTCCTGGTATGCCACGAGGTTTAAATTCTCTTATATGGAGAGTTAAACTAGATACTTGTGGAGGCGGTCCTTGGGTTTATGATGACGGAATACACAAATTTTCTATGGCACTTTGGCTAATGGGAGAAGGACGCGTCGAGAAAGTTTATGGTTGGATAGATTACTTTACAGGAGTCATGGATTCTCCGAGCTATATTTTTTGGAAATATCCTAGTAAAAATTCAGACAAGCCTCCAAAATTTGGCTCAATGCAGTTCACATTAGCTCCAAATGTGTATTATCCTAGTAATTATTATGATTGCGACGAATATATTGAAATTTCGGGAACTAAAGGTATAATGTGGTTGAATCAGTGCACTTCAGGAGGAAATTATATTTCTAGAAGTCCACAGTTTCCACCTGTAGTTGTATATGTGGATGGAGAGGTGAAATCATTTGGAAAAGATTTACCGAGAGACTGGAGGTATTCATTTATTAATTCTACTGAACATTTTATTAACGTCATTAAGAATGGAGGAAAACCTATTTATACAGGGGAAGAAGGGAAAAATCTATGTATTTTTGCCAAAATGCCCTATATTTCTCAACAACAAAAACGTCCAATTTATTGGGAGGAGATCACTATAGAAAATGAACAAAATAGGGAGTGTATTGTAGAGCAGCCTGCAAATCTAGATGCTAGTGGCTTAGCGAAATATAATAGGATGAAAAGCAGAGACTTGCGTAAAGCTATTAGAGAAGGATTGAAACATCAAAAATTCAAATATCAATATGAATATGAGGAATAATTGTTAAAACAATAAAAGTGGATTACATACCATCAAGTGAAATTTCTTTTCCTAATTCTGTTGATTTGATAGCAGCTAGGTTAAATTTTAAAATCTTTTTTGCATATTCTCCTGATAAAATTGGTTTTCTATTACCCTTTACTGCTTCTATAAAATTGTGAGTTGCATTTATAAAACTAAATTTCCAATCATTATCAAAATCTCTATAAGTTTCTACTTTACCATCTCTAATTATGCTAATAGGAGGAAAAATTTCTGAATCGGTCATAATGTTTCCTATTGAAGTTCCTTGATTAATACGCAAGATTCCTCTGCTTGCTATTATTTCAATAAATTCGTCAGTTGGATAATACTTTGAGGGAATTGTCAAGTCTGGCATTAAAGAGAATTCCATATGACCATATTGAGGGACAATGTGCTCTCTGTTCTGTTTATATTTAAACATAACATATGCGGGAGCATCCCTACCTTGATATGTATCTGTCCATGCAAACACTTTCTCAATCTCTTCATTAAACAACCAATGGGCAAGAACAAACGCATGCCATCCATTATCAAGTAAGACTGGAGATCCTTTTTGAGCCCCACCAACCTTTTTAGGATTTTTTCTCCAAATTTCAGCACTTTCTGGCGGTTTCCAACCTCCTTTTGCGCCCATCGCAATTTTAATTCGTATAGATGAGGGATCTCCAATATAATCTTGATCGATTAATTCCTTTGCTTTTCTAATATGCGGAGCAAAAATAAAATTCTCATAAATGGATAATATCGATCCAAATTCTTTACATGTTTCAATCATAGAATCCGCTTCTTCTAGAGTCAATGCCATGGGTTTTTGGACAGAAATACCTTTAACACCGCTTTTAGCGGCTGAGATTGTCGCTTCAGCATGTAAATGATGAGGAAGAAGAATTTCAACAATATCTAATTCTTCTTTTTTTAACATTTCCCTATAATCCGAGTATAGATTAATATCTTTCCCTAAATTAAATTTACTAATTTTATTCTTTGCTTTTTCTATTGTTCTATTGCATAATGAGACAATTTCTATTTCATTATTATCTAAATATCCGAGGATATTTAAATCAAAAATTACCCCTGTACCTATGAAACCTACTTTGAACATGACGAATATTAAAGTGGTTTATTAAATTTATATGGATCTAAAATTTCCAATCAGTTGATTTTTCTCTATTTGGATAAGATTGAAGATTGAAAATTGTATACGTGTTTATAAAGAAGTATTGGTTTTCAACTAATAGTTAATTAAATAGTAAGATTTTATGTTTGAATATGCTATTGTTAGGAATCCTTGTAGAAACTTGAAATATGGAGTTACAAATGCAGATTTAGGATTTCCTGATTACAAAAGAGCTCTTTCCCAACAC
>JBATUM010000208.1:0-8258 GCA_049671145.1 Promethearchaeia archaeon | reverse complement strand
GTTCTGACTTCAAGAATTCTCTTTTTTTTTTAATCTCCTTATTTCTTCTCAAGACGTTCATTATTAGCCAAGAAAGTAAAGATTCAAAATCATCATAGTTGTTTATCTTATATTTTTTTAGCTCCTCTAATTGTTCATATGGGGAATCAATATCTTCGGATCCTGTGGTCAAAATGATTTCTAGATCGGGAAATTCTTCTCGTAATTGTATACAAGTATTAGCAGTATTTTTGAATTCTTCTTTATCATTTGGGTTATAAAAGAATATAACTCCATCAGATTTTTTACACGCGGTTAAGAACAGGCTTTGATTTTCATTCAATTTTTTTACATTACTTAAGAATAAAATTTGAAAATTATAAAATTTGTTTCCAAATTGCATCTGAAAACTCGCTGAATTGTATAAAATAGTAAGAGCGTTGGGCGGCCACACTATTCCTTCAACGTTCAATATATCTAATAAAAAAGGTTTCTGTGATTCCTCATTCCCAGCTATCAAAAATCGAAAGTCATTACCATGAGGGGAAGATTTTATTATCTCCTCTACTTTTAAATCTATTAGATCCTTATTTTTGAGAAGTATGTCTAGCTGTTCATTTTCATGTAATTGATTGTAATGATGCTCTAAAGAACTTTTTTGGTCTTCGTAATCGTCAGAAGAATAAAAATAATTATCATCTTTTATCTCTTCATTCCTAGATTCTATAATAGCTTTAGTTAATTCAATAAAAGCTGGTTCAACATTTATACCCGTTTTAGATGATGTTTCTATATAAACGCTTCCTTCCTTTTCTGCATATGTCTCTAATTCTTTTCGAAAATCAATTGATTCGAATTCTTTAAGTAAATCAATTTTACTACCAATTATTATAAAAGGGATATTTCCACAGTACTGACGGATTTCATCTAACCATTGTTTAGCTACCTCAAATGTTTGCTTTCGTGTTAAATCAACCAGTATGAGTCCCCCTGCTGCTCCCTTATAGAATGTATGGCGAATAAATTCAAACCTTTGTTGACCACCAATATCCCAGATTGAAACGGTTGCAATTTCACCAGGATTGAATTCTACTTCCTTAGTAGAAGTATCTACCCCAACTGTTATCTTGTAGTTTGGTTTGAACATATTCTTTACAAAACGATATATAAGACTAGTTTTTCCTACTGCTGCAGCACCTACTAAAATAATTTTCATCTTATAAGATGACATATCCTTATAATATTTATATGAAAAATCTCATCGATTTCTTCTATAAATTAATTGGTTTTCTTTAATTCAATTAAGAATTAAATTAATAAATTAATATTTAAAGTTTTAATTTTTTTCTCCAGTTCTCTCTCATAAAATTAAAAAAGTTTACGAAAATTTATTATAAGAGAAAAAGAAGCTCAAGGTATAAAAAATTAAATCTTATTTTGTTAAAATTAGGAAAAAGCTCTATTTTGTTAGTTCTCTTCTTTTTAGCCTAAGATCCTTTCCTCTACAACGACGACATTTCCTGGCTCTAATTGGATTGAGTGCACCACATCGTCTACATACACTTTTTTCTAATAAATGATATCTGGCTATTCTTCTTTTAAAAGGGTCATCAATAGGCGCCAATGCGATTTCCTCTGTTTCCTTTTTTATTTGTTTAGAAAAATAAATGCTTTAATTCAGTTATCTTTAATTAACAAGATAAAGATGTATGGAAGAATTGTAAAAAGAATTAAAATTTTTGTATCTGAATGAAAAAATTAAAATTTTATAATTAATTAGAATTCAAAGCATTTTAAATATCGGATGATATATCATGCCTAAGGAAATTTTCGATGAAAATAAATTTTTAGAATTGGCCGAATTCGCGATTCATTGTAGAGTAAAAAGGATTAAGGATGTTGTAAAACTTAAGCTCAGAACAAAGAAATACCTGTACACATTCCAAACTGATCCTAATACAGCAAATAGACTTCTAAATACTATAAAGTGTGATGTTATTGAATTATAAGAGAAATTTATTGTTTAAATAATAGAAAATTAAGTTTAAATAATGAAAAATCTTCCAGCGTGTCAAACATGTGTAATTTCAGGCTTTTTATGCAATAGTTGTGAACAAAAGCTAAATACTGGTGAACTGACTGAGTTTGAGTTAGATTTAGCAAAAAGCTTGTTAACACTGGAAGAACAAGAAAAGTTTAACTTTTTGAAAGATATTTCTTTTTATAAAGCTATAGATTTTGAAGATGTAGTAATACTGGTACTAGGAAGAAAAGATAAGCTCAGAATCACCCAAGATTTGATTAATTGGATAAAAGAAACATATGAAATACAGGAATTGATTTTTGTTGAAAAAACAAATAAGCCAAGACCAGTATTGGAAGCTTTAATTGCTCCAAGTAAATTAATTTCCTTAAATGAGATCTTCTTAGCTACTGGAGATATAGAATTTAAGGCTGTTATTGGATTTCAAGATAAAGAAGAAATCTTATTTACTAAAGAAGAATTAGAAGATTTAGTATTAGAATTAATTGGGAAAGTAACTCGGATAGAATTTGAGTAATTAATCTAGTTTCTTAAAAACTGATGGGTTTAATAACCGTGGAAGAATATAAGCAAGTTATCTTAATAAGAACGGATTTAAAAATGGGCACTGGTAAAAAGTGTGCTCAATCGTGCCATGCTTCAGTTTCAGCAGCAGATTTAGTTAGGAGAAAAAATAAACCTGTTTGGAAACATTGGATAAACTCAGGACAAAAAAAAGTAGTACTTAAGGTTGATAATCTAATAAATTTAAATGAAATTTTAAATAAACTTGATAAAAAAGAAATCCCATACTTTTTAGTAAAAGATGCTGGGTTAACCCAACTACCTTCCGGTACTACAACAGCTTTAGGTATTGGTCCAGCAAGATCAAAAGATATTGATGATATCACTGGAAGTCTAAAATTGTTATAAAAAAATGTGAAGGCTACATACTTTGGATAAAAGTGGTAAAAAAAAACTAATTATTATTGCCAACGAGGAAAAACAACTTGAGAGATTTGTAAGCATTGATATTTATTCTTCTTCTAAAGTAAGAGGAGTAGGAGGGCTTTATAAACATGATTTTAAAGATTTTATCGTAAAAGAAATTATCAAAGGGCGGCATACACTTGAACTTAAAGAAGATAATCCTAGTTCGTCTTTCTCTATAGAATCAAAAGATCGATTCACGACCTTTAATCTGATTAAAATAAATAAAGAAACATTTGAGGCAATTAGGCGCATAGGTGATGCTCTAAATATTCCTGTAAATTCAATTTATTATTCAGGTTTAAAAGACAAATGTTCAATTAGTGTGCAAAAAATATCAATAAGAGGAAATTATATTGAGAAGCTGAGAAAATTAAAATTAAAAGATATTTTCATAAGAAACATCTACCCTTCACGAAAATCTGTAAAGTTAGGAAGTAATTGGGGTAATCATTTTGTAATTACAATTAGAAATATTGAAAAACTCAAAAATACATTAATAAAAATTAATAAAATTTTTAAAATTCTTCAAAATCAAGGATTTCCTAACTATTTTGGGCTTCAAAGATTCGGTACCTTTAGACCAAATTCGCATCTTATTGGAAGGTTTATATTAGAAGGCAAATATAAGCAAGCTTTTGATGAATTTGTTATCAATTTATACACTACAGAATCAATACGATCTCAAAAAATCCGTAATGAATTAAGAAAAACCGGTGATCTTGAAAAAGCCTACAACGAATTTCCCAATAGTTTAAATTATGAAAAGATGATGATTAAATACCTAATTGAAAATCCAGGTGATTACAAAGGGGCTATATATCAGTTACCCTATTATCTAAAAAAGTTATTACTTAGCTCTTTTCAATCTTATTTATTTAATAGAATGTTAACCTTGAGGATTATAAAAGGATTCCCCTTATTTAAACCGATACATGGTGATGTAATTAGTATTTTAGATGATGTTGATGGACAGTGTACACAAATTATTTATAAGTACGGAGGAAATTATGATAAATATTTAAGAGAAGCTTTAAAAGTAAAACGTGCTTCCATAGTATTCCCTCTAATCGGTTATGATACGGATTTAGATGAGTTTCCATTAGTGAAAAATTTAATTGAAGAAATATTTTGGGAGGAACGGATTAATAAAGCCATTTTTGATAGTGATCTACTGCGAGATCATGAATTTAAAGGAGCTTTTAGAGCTATTATTGTCAAACCTTTTGGTTTAAAAGTATTAGAATTTACGAAGGATGATATATTTCGAGACAAATTTAAATTGAAACTAGAATTTTCACTCCAAAAAGGTTCCTATGCTACAATGTTATTAAGAGAACTCATCAAATAATTAATTAATTTTAATGAGATATTTTTGACTACTCTCTTGTCCAAAAATGTTAATAACTTTCACTTGAATATTGTATTTATTCGATTCTTTATAATAATAAGGTGTAGAAATTAATTCTATTTTCCGATTTTTATGTGTCTTATATGAAAACCATACATTATTAAAGCAATTATCTTTATGATTAAAATCTATGGCCCAATAATCAATCAAGTCATGAAAAGAGACGATATTGGCTTTAATCTTATCATTTATAAGATTTATATAAGGTACTTTATAATTCTTTAATTCAATCCAGACTTTTTTTCCATTTTTACAAATATTTGCTACAAAACTAGGAGGTTCGTTATTATTAATAATTAGACCTTCTGTCTTTAGAAAATTTTCTGGAATATTAATAGTAGTAAAGTCTGAATTCATGTTGATAACTTTAAATGGTTGAAAAGAATGATCATAAGTTTCTTTCCAATTAAAAAGATTATTGCTATTAGAAATATCTAGAATTCTTTTCCTACTGATATGAATTGCATGTTTTGCTAAATCACACCCTATCCAACGTCTATTAAGTTTCTCAGCAACAATAAGGCTGGTACCGCTTCCACAAAAGAAATCTGCTATAAGATCCCTTTCATTTGAAGAGGCTAAAATAATACGTTTTAATAGTCTTTCTGGTTTCTGAGTTGAAAAACCCTGATATTCCATTGTATTAGCCCTAATATAAGGTATATCATTCCAAACATCTCTGGGAAAAATTCCACCTTCTTCCTTAACATAGACTTTACGAGATAATTTTTTTCCATTATGGCTTCCTCCCCGATAATAAAATATTCCATGATTATCTTTCTTTAAGGCATTTTTTACTCGATTTGAGTACTCCATATAGATATTTGGGTCATCATTAAAAATATAATCATTAGATTTTGTATAGAATAAGATTACATCATAAGATCTGATGAAAAATCTTCTTGTTTGAACTGAAGCTGCTGGATATGACCATATTATTTCATTTCTAAAATTTTCACTACCAAATATTTCATCCAAAATAATCTTTACGTAATGACTAACATGCCAATCTAAATGAACATAAATACTTCCATTTTCAGAAAGTAAATGTTTCATTAACATCAAGCGCTCATACAAAAAAGATAAATAGGCCTCTAAACCTTCTTTCCAAGTATCTGAATATGCTTTTGCAGATTCACTAAAATTATTTTCTCCAATATGGATTTTATAATTAAAATTTCCCCCAGTTGCAAATGGAGGGTCAATATAAATAAGATTGATTTTACCCGAAAAATCCTTTAATATTAAATTTATAATATCTTTATTTTCGCCCCAAATAAGAAGATTTTGCCAATATTTCTCGGGTTTATTGTCTATTGTTTCGTGTTGGTATTTTTCAAACAAAACTCCTAGATTCTGCGTGCTATTTTGTAAAAGTTCTCCATTTTTGAATTTTAATCTTGAGGAATTATCTTGATCTTTTTTTCCACTCCAAATTAGATTTGGCATGATTAATCCTTTATAAGATAGCAAAAAATTTATTGTTAATTTCCTTTTCAAATTTTAATTTAGGTAATAATAATCATAAAAATTAAAAATATGGCACTTGATGAATTAGAAGATTGGAGAAAATCTCATTATACCAAAGATATAACTCAAGAATTGATAGATAAAGAGGTAATCCTTGGAGGGTGGGTGAGAAATTTCAGAGATCTTGGTGGTTTGAAATTTGTTAATCTTCAAGATAAGTATGGAGAACGGCAAATAACTTTAAAAAAAGGAGTAGTTTCTGATGATATTTTCGATAAGGCTAAGTTGGGTTATCAATATTGTATAATGGTAAAAGGAAAGGTAAAGAGATTTGATAAAGCTCCTGGAGGAATCGAGATTATTCCATCGGAAATAAAAATATTAAACAAAACTCCTGAAAAACTTCCCATTGATATGACTGGAGAAACTAATTCTGAATTAGATCTACGGTTAAATAATAGGGCTTTAGATTTAAGATCTTTAAGAAATCAAGCGATCTTCGAAATCAGAGCAGAGGTTTTAAAATCAATTAGAAATTTTTTATTAGAAAGAGATTTTACAGAGATTACAACTCCAAAAATAATTGGATCGGCTACTGAAGGTGGTACAGAATTATTCCCTATCATGTACTTTGATAAAGAGGCATTTTTAACACAATCATCTCAGCTTTATAAAGAACAGCTCAGTGGAGTATATGAAAGAGTATTCGAAATAAGTCCGTGTTTTAGGGCAGAAAAAAGCCGTACTAAAAGACACTTATGTGAGATTTTTACATTAGATCTAGAAATAGCTTTTGCAGATATGAATGAAGTCCTCAAGATCTTAGAAGATTTAGTCCACAATGTCATTGTGAATATAAGAGAAAGCAAAATTTCAGCTTTAAAAATTCTAAAAATGGAAAATAAGACTATCGTTCCAGAAATACCGCTTCCAAGATATAGTTATGATGAAATCCTCGATTTAATAAATAAAAAATTTAAAATTAACGTAGAATGGGGTGAAGATATTTCTACAGAAGCTTACCGTAAATTAGGAGAGGAAATCACCGGGTATTACTATATTACCCATTGGCCAATGGCTATAAAACCATTTTACATTCAACCATCAAAAGATCCAAAATATAGTGAATCATTCGATTTACAAATGGGTTGGCTTGAATTAACTTCAGGTGGAACCCGAGTACATAACAAAGAAAAACTTATTGAAGCACTTGAAAAAAAAGGATTGAATCCCATTTCATTTGAATCTCATCTTAATGCTTTTGCTTTTGGTATGCCACCTCATGCAGGATTTGGATTAGGTATAGCACGCTGGATCACATTTTTATGTGGCGTGGACGATATCAGAGAATCTGTTATGTATCCTAGAACACCTGATAGATTAACACCATAATAATAAAATCTTTTATAATTATGACTGAAGAATGGATAGAATCATATAAAAAAGCCGGTAAAGCTGTAATTTTTGCAAAAAAATTGGCTAAAAAGATTATTAAACCAGGAGTATTATTTTTAGAAATTGCAAATAAATGTGAAGATGAGATATTTAACCAAGGATGCGAATTAGCTTTTCCGATAAATATTTCCTTGGACAAGATTGCTGCTCATTATAGCCCTTCTATTGATGATGGAACAATTGTACCGGATAAAGGATTATTAAAAATTGATTTTGGGGCTCATTATAAAGGATATATCGCAGATAGTGCCATTACTTTCAATATTAATAATGATAAAACCCTTCAAAATTATATTGATGCTGCAAATGATGGTCTTGAAGCCGCAATTGCTATTTTCAAACCAGGAACTAAATTATATGAGTTAGGAGAAGTAATTGCTAAAAAAATTATTAATTATGGTTTAAAACCAATTACTAATCTAGGAGGTCATGAATTAAAAAGATATAATCTGCATGCTGGTCCATTTATACCAAATTTTAAAGATACTAGTCATAATCAAGTTTTAAAACTGGGTGATGCTTATGCGTGTGAACCCTTTACCACCTCAGGAGTTGGTAAAGTTGTAAATGGAACACAAGCCTACATTTATCGCTTTGTTAAGAAGGTTAAAAAAGGACTCTCATATAAAGATCTAGACCTAATGAAAAAAATTGAAAATATAACTAATCGACTTCCATTTTCACCCCGATTACTAGAGAAAAACGGTTTTATAAAAAAGGAAATTAAAGGAATAATTGATAAATTTTTACGTAAGAAGATTCTTGATCATTATCCAATATTAATTGAAAGAACTGGTGCCCCTGTAGCCCAGCAAGAACATACAATTATAATAGATATGGATGGAAATCCAATTGTTACCACAAAAGAAAAATAAAGAAAAAAATGTAATACCTATCATTTTATGTGCTGGTAAAGGAACTAGATATGGC
>JBATUM010000207.1:0-35813 GCA_049671145.1 Promethearchaeia archaeon | reverse complement strand
GATGAAGATCGTATCTGGTATCACCCACAAGGAAGTGAAGAAGATAGAAGACAGCATGATTATATTAATTATTATTATGAACAAAAAGAAAAGTTTGCTAAAAGGTTTTTAAGCAAGATTAATAAGGATAAGAATAAATAGCTCTGCCAGATTGGCAGATGGGATGAGGAGAATTAAACTCTACGCCCACGATGCCCACCTTTTCTGCGGCAGTGGTCATGCGAGCGCGGTGTAACTTCTTCGATTCTGCCGACTTGTAGACCAGAGCGCGCGAGGGCACGGATGCATGCTTGAGCTCCTGGTCCGGGGGTTTGCGCTTTATTTCCTCCAGGGGCCCGTACTTTGATGTGAACGCCCCTAATACCTTTATCTCGGAGTTCATTGGCGACCCTGAACCCGCATTGCATTGCGGCGTAAGGATTTGATTCGTCGCGGTCAGCTTTGACTACCATTCCACCAGTGCATTTTGCGAAGGTTTCAGCTCCGCTTAGGTCGGTTGCGGTGACGATGGTATTGTTATATGATGAAAAGATATGGATCATTGCCCATTTCATTTTTTCTTGCGTTTTACTCAATTCTTAATACACCTTTATTATTCTTTAATTTGGGTGAAAGGGCTACTTGCAGCGAATCGGATTAAGTCTTCTTCATCTCGTTTTACGATATACGAGGGAGAATTAATTAATTTCTCTCCGATGGCTATATGTTTATGTACAATTTTTTGTCTGGCTTCATACACAGTAGTAGCAAGTCCTTTTTCAAAAACTAGTGTTTGTAATCGTCGTTTTAGGATATCTTCTACAGTTAATAGGAGAATATCTTCGAATTCTGCTTCTTGGCCTAGTATCCCTAATCTATTCAATTTTTTAAGTAATTCTTGTTGAGCTTCAATAGCTTGTTCTTGTGTTAATGTTCTGGATTCACGTGCGAGTTTTCTCCAATTTCCAATCATTGTTCGCATTTTCCAGAATTCTCGTTTATTTCTAAGACCGTATTTTCCCAAAAATTCAAGTTCTTCTAGAATTCTTTCTTTATTATAGGGATGTTTTGGCTTTCGAAATTTTTTTTTTAACCGTCGTGGATCTCCTATTGTTATCACCTTACCTTTGTCCTTTCTTTCTACGTATAACTCCAACGACTAATCCATGCCGTCCTGTGCTCTTAGTTCTTTGTCCTCTTACTTTTAGTCTTAGGTGGTGTCGAACGCCTTTATAACTTTTAATTTTTTTCATGCGATCTATGTCTTTTTTCACTTCTAATTCTAGTTTATTCCCAATGAGATGGATATTTTCACCAGTTCTTAAATCTTTTTTTCGATTAACCATCCAAGAAGGAACGCCATTCTCGACAGGACTTAATATAATTTCTTCAAGTCTATTTATGTCTTTTTCGGGGAGAGCACCGATTCTCGAATGAGGGTTAATTTCAGCAATCTTAACTATTGCTTGAGCTAACCTTTTTCCAATTCCCCTTATTTGAGTCAAACCATGTTCAACTTTTGCGTTACCATCAATTTGAGACCTTAGTTTTCTGAAAAATACTTTTTCACGAAAGTTTTTGGGTCTAATTGGAGATATGAAACTCATTTTAATTCCTAGTAAATATTAATGATATACTTTTTAATGTGAAATTTAATATTAATTTTATGGTTTAGAATTGAAGAAGGAAGATTTCGAGATAATTTCATATGTCATATATTTTTAATAAATAGGAGTTCTCTTGTTTTCGCCTTCTTTTTTAGCGATATGTTTAGAGCATTTATTTCTCTTTGAATTGGCAATTTTTTCAACCATTGGTAATCCAGGTTGAATTTCTTCAATATTTTTATATTCGATCAAATCATTTTTTACTAATCCATCAAATAATTGTTTTCCTTTTGATGTTCGTATTATAACGGTATTCCAACCTGAAGGAGCTCCAATTGAACCAATTGATATATCAGCCGACTCAGAAGTTAAATCAAAGCAAATCTCACAATCTTCTCTTGCTAAATGTGATATTTCTTTAATTGGAATTGATAATTCTTCTCCCTCATGAGTATAGACAAAAAATTTGCCTTTATTAATGTCAGTTTTCCGGATATTGTTAATATCTACATTTAAAGTTTCGCAGATTTTTAATAGGGATTCATAAGAAAATGATTCCATGCAGAAAATACCGATTCTGTATTTTACTTGATTTAATGAGGGAATTCCGATATTATAAATTTCTGATTTCAATAAAGCTTGCATCATGCAAGGAACTCCAACAACAGCCAATTTGCTGGAATTTTTATTCAAGTCATTTAACAAGCTGAGGGTAGGATTATTTACATATTTTGTTCCAGCAGTTTTCAATATATCCTCTTTATTTTTAATTAAAATAGGTTCTGGTCGCCACGGAGTTCGACTCATTTTTGCTCCTAATGCAATATCTATTTCATTTTGTTCAAACAAAAAATAGAGACACGTACTTGAAATTCCACCATCCTGACATACTTCAGAGATTTCCTTAATTTTAGTTCTAGCCGCATATACCTCTTGATAATAACCTATTTTAGGAAAATTTTCTATTTTAGAAGCGCTTTTTTGAGTCATATTTAATAATGTTATAGGTAAGTAGGTCCTTGGGCAGAAATAATAACATAATCCACATCTTATACATTTATCTTCCTCAAGTTTTCCAAACCCATTATAGATATTTATACAATTAACTGGACAGATACCAGCACATAATCCACACCCAGAACAATTGTTAGTCTCATAAACAACTTTAACTGGTTCATAAATAGATTTGACTTCAGAAGGTATTAGTTGTGAACTCCTAATTGATAAATCCTTAATGGTTGAATCGCTAGATTTTCCTTCAGTAGTATCAATATTATTATAAATATATTCTACCTTGATTAGCCCCTCATTTCTCAATAACTCTAAAAAGCTTAGAGTTTTTTTAATATCGATTGAATTTTCTTTAGAGTATTGTTTTATTGATTTAAAATTGTGATTTTCTTCGGTATTTAAATAGTTAAATAGGGAATATTTCATTCTTTCTACATCAATCATTTGAAGAAGTATTTGATAATATTGTTCTTCATCATAAATTTCAGAACTAATAATATCATTTTTTGCATCTATTAAGAGACGTATCCTATATGAATCTAAAGTATCTGCTATAACCTTTAAAAAATTCCATGAAATATTTCCTTTTAATTCCATCTTTTTAATTTTAGTAATTAATCTAATTTTTAATTCCGAAAGCTCATGCTATGAGTTAGTCTCCTCCCAACTATAATTTTTTTGGCAGGATCATCCTACTTCGGATTAAGTTTTTGTTTAGGTATGGGTGGGAGTTCATAAATTTTGGTTGTTATGTCTTCTACTGATTGGATGAATTTTTCTACCTCTGCTGCTGAACAGAAATATTGCTGAATTCGGTTTTCTGAAATCCCCAGATGTTTAAATAACCGTCTCAAGAACTTAATATGCTCATAAGTATTAAGGTTACCACTACCATATTCACATTCTCCTTCTTTTCATGATATAATTGCTACTCCATCAGCCCCATTTAGAAAACATTCCATAATTAAATGAATACCAATTCTTCCTGTACATCTAACTCGAATTAAGTGAAAATCAGTTGAATATGTTTTTCTCGTAGTTCCAGTTAAGTCCGCAGCAGAATAACCTCATTTATCGCATCCAAAGGCAATAATTTTTCTAAAATTCTTATTTTCTGAATCAACCATATGAATTAACCTCTAAAATATTTACTCTTCCTCAATTTTTGGTGCTTCTTGGATGGATTCAATTTCGCTACTACTGATTCCTTTAATTTCTTCGATGAATTGTTTGTCTCTATAGTATTTTAGGTCAATGGCTCTCGCGGGACACGATGTTGCACACACGCCACAACCTTTACATTTCAACTCATCTACAGTTGCAATATTGTTTTCACCTACTTTTATTGCTTCATAATAACACAATTTTTCACATCTATGGCATCCCATACAAAGCTCTTCTTTCACTTCTGCAATCAATAATTCTTGATTTATAGTATCGTGTGATAGCAGAGTAGCAGCCTTACTTGCTGCCGCTAAAGCTGTTGATACTGAATAAGGTATGTTTTTTGGTCCAGCTGCAGTTCCACAAATATATATCCCCATACTATTCGTTTCTTGAGGACTTAGACATCCATGAACTTCTGTTAAAAATCCATTTGGGCCTTTAGCTAAACCCATTACATCTATAATTTCAATAGTACCTTTTGAAGGGATCATACCTGTAGACAATACAACTAAATCAGCGTTAAGTTTGATGATATCACCTGTTAACGATGAAAATGCCCGAATTTTTAACTGTTTCGTTTCAGGGTCTTCCAATACTTCTCCGACTTTTCCTCGAATCATTCTAATCCCCGTATCTCTTATTCTTCTATAATATTCCTCGTTTCCTTTATCTGTCGTCCTAATATCAATGTAAAACAAGACAACATCCATGTCAGGATACTCTTGCTTTAATAACTGCGCATTTTTAAGAGCCACACTACAACACACTCCAGAACAATAGGGGAGTTCTTTTACTGATCTTGAACCAACACATTGAATCATTACAACCGTATTTGGGATTTCTCCATTAGAAATTCTATAAACATGACCATCAGTTGGACCAATAGGACTTAACATCCGTTCAAGTTCTATTTGAGTAATTACATCAGGATATAATCCATAGTTATACTCATTAGTTTCGATAATTGGGTATTCATCATAACCTGTAGCGATTATTATAGCTCCCACATTTATATCAACATATTGTGGTTCTTGATCAAAATCAACTGCTTCGGCTGGGCAGACGCTCTCGCAGTTTTTGCAGTCAATACAAACAGACTTGTCAATTACAGCATATTTTGGTACAGCTTGAGGGAATGGTATGTAAACTGCACCCCTATCGCCGATCCCTCTATTAAATTCATCGGGTACTTTTATAGGACATTTGGTTGTGCATAATCCACAACCAGTACACTTACTTTCGTCAATATAACGAGGATTTTTTCTTATTCTAACTCTATAATTACCAGGAATTCCACTAAATTCGATAATATCGCTATATGTATATAAATTTATATTTGGTTGTTTCGAAGCATTAACCATTATTGGAGCAAGTACTCATATTCCACAATCATCAGTTGGATAAATCCTATCTAATTGTGCCATTTTTCCACCAATAGTAGGTTCTTTTTCAACTAGATAAACATTTATTCCTTGGTTCGCTAAATCTAATGCAGCATTCATTCCAGCAATTCCAGCACCAATTACTAAAGCTGCTCTTTCTACTGGTATCACTTTCCGGGGAATGCTCTCTAGCTCACGAGCACGGTTTATTCCTGCTATAACTAGTCTTATAGCCTTTTCGGTGGCACCTCTCTTATCATCTCCATGTACAAATGAACAATGTTCACGTAAATTAACCATCTGAAAATAATAAGGGCTTAAACCAGCTTCAATTAAGACAGCACGATAAGTGGGTTCATGAATTTTTGGAGTACACGCGGCAACAACAATACGATTTAAATCTAATTCTAGAATATCATTTTTGATGATTTTCTGTCCAGGATCACTACAAGTAAAGTCATTTACTCTAGTTATTACGACATTTGGGAGATGTTCAACAGCTTCTTTCACAGCATCACAATCTACCGTAGCTCCAATATTTACTCCTCACCTGCATACATAAACGCCTAATCTAACAATGGTCTGATTATCAGACATTTATGTCACCCTAGTAATCTTTCACCTTGATTTATTTGGTCTTAAAATTAACGATTAATTAGATATAATGATTAAGTAAAAAAAGGAAATAATTTATTCTTTCTGATTAGACCATATAATTCCAACGTTAAATAAGAAAAATTCCTAAAGCTATAACTTTTACTATTAGTTTTTAAATGTTCATCAGAAAAAATAAATTCATTCCCTTTTTTTCTTATTTAAAGTGATTCAATATAATATAAAGTAAAAATAATAATATTTTAGTGAAGCTTATAACAGAAATCAATGAAAAAGATAATTCTGAGCAATCCATAGAGGATTCAGAGTTATATCTCGACAAGATTTACGAACCAAATTTAAGAAAACTATTGAGTAAATGTTATCAATGTGTTCGTTGTAGCGGTGTATGTCAACTAAGCAAAGTTCAAAGTTTTGTACCTAGCGTAATTATTCAACGAATTTTAGAAGGATCTGAAGATAAAGTAATAAGTAGTGGGGTCTTATGGGATTGCTTAACATGCAATAGTTGCCTTCAGAATTGCCCCGAAGATATAAATTTTGCTGATATTGTAAGAAATGCAAAATATAAAATGAAAAATGATTATAAACAAAATCCTGAGCAATATATCGCGCATAGAGGTATTTATACTACTGTTTCAGAAATATTAAGCGAGCCTTATATCCAACCGAAAAAAAATCTTGATTGGGTCCCAAAAGAATGTAAAATTTCAGATAAAGGGGATATTTTATATTTCGTAGGTTGCATACCATATTTTAAATTTGAATTCCAAGAAGTAGATCCAATTCCTATAAGCTCACTTAAAATATTGTGTCAAATTGAAAACCGTCCAATTGTTGTTCTCAAAGATGAAGTTTGTTGTGGACACGACTTATATTGGGGATTAGGGAATTTTGAGGCTTTTATCAAACTAGCAAAGAAAAATTATAACTTGTTTGAAAAGTCAGGTGTTTCAACAATTATTACATCTTGCGCAGAAGGTTATAGGACTTTTAAAGTGGAGTATCCAAAACTATTTGAAGATTTTGATAAAAAATTTGAAGTGAAACATATAATCGAATACGTATATGAAAAGTTAAAACAAGGTAAGGTGGAGTTAAAAGCTCCAGATGAGAGCGATATTAATATTCAGTTTACTTATCACGATCCTTGCAGGCTGAGCAGATTTTTACCAAAATCTAATACCCTTTTAAAAAAATTAAGGGAAATTTTTAACATTTTGGAGGGAATAGGTTATTCTTTCAAAGAAATGATACACAATAAAGAGAATGCATTATGTTGTGGTGTTAGTTCATGGATGAATTGTAATACTCGTTCCAAAGCTCTAAGATATAGCCGTCTTTTAGAAGCTAAAGAAGCAGGTACAACTTTAGTAACATCATGTCCAAAATGTATAATGCACCTCTCATGCCTCCAAAAGGATTATGATGATTTATCTTCCATAGAAATTAAAGATTTTTCTGAGTTTTTGGTAAATTTAATTCATGTTATTGATTCAAAAAATAATGGAGAAGTTAAATCATAATGGAAGGATCTGTATTAGTAATTGGTGGAGGAATTGCTGGTATCCAATGTTCTTTAGATTTGACCGAATTAGGTTATAAAGTTTATTTAGTTGAAAGAACACCTTCAATTGGAGGGCGGATGGCTCAACTTGATAAGACATTCCCTACAAATGATTGCAGTTTATGTATTCTCGCACCTAAAATGGTCGAGGTTTTTAGAAATCCCAATATTGAATTATTAACTTATCATGAAGTAAAAAAAGTTTCTGGAGAACCTGGAAATTTTTCTGCTGTCATTCTGAAAAAACCACGATATGTAGATGAGACTAAATGCAAGGGGTGTGGAGATTGTGCTACAAAATGCCCTAAAATTGAAGTTCCAAACATATTTGATATGAATCTAGGTAAAAGAAAATCTATTTATATACCCTTCCCTCAAGCAGTTCCTCCTGTCTATTTAATTGATCCCAACTTGTGTTTGAAATTAACAAAAGGAGTATGTGGAGTTTGTGAAAAAGTATGTGAAGCTGAAGCAATTGATTATGAACAAAAGCCTGAAGAAATTCAACTCAATGTAGGAGCTATTGTAGTAGCAACTGGTTTTGAGATGCCTGCTGAAAAATTATCTTTAAGATGGGGGTACCAATATGAAAATGTAGTGAGTGCTCTTGAATACGAGAGAATTTTATGTGCTTCAGGACCTTTTGGGGGACATGTCTTAAGACCAAGTGATCATGAAGAACCGGAAAAAATTGCTTTTATTCAATGTGCTGGTTCAAGAGATTTACATGAGGGTGTGCCATATTGTTCAAGTGTATGTTGTACGTATACAGCAAAAGAAGCAATTATAACAAAAGAACATTCCGAGAAATCACAATGCTATGTGTTTAGACACGATATTAGAGCTTATGGTAAAAATTTTTATGAATTCACTCAGCGGGCTCAACAAGAATATGGAGTGAAATACTACCAAACCAAGATCAGTCAAATTAGAGAAGATCCTGAAACTAATGATTTACTTATACATTATGAGGATTTAAAAACTGGAGAATTTAAAGATTTTAAAGCGAATTTAGTAGTATTAGCATCACCGTTAGTGCCATCAAGAGGGACAAACGAATTAGCAGAGACCTTAGGGATTGAACGTGATCAATATAATTTTTTCAAGGAGCGTTCTTACTTTAATAAATTACAATCTAGTAAAGATGGTATATTTTTATGCGGTTTCTGTCAAGGACCAATGGATATACCTGAGACTGTAGCAGATGCGAGTGGTGTAGCATCACAAGTTGCAACATTATTAAATTCAGTTAAATTTACCCAGATCAAAGAAAAAGAGTTTGAGGAACCAGAAAAGGAAGTTAAAGCTTCTGAAGAACCGAGAATTGGAGTTTTAATTTGTCATTGTGGGATTAATATAGGAAAATATGTAGATGTTCCAGACGTTGTTGAAGAAATTAAAAAATTACCAAATGTAGTTCACTGTGAAGCAAATTTATATTCATGTTCCAGTGATTCTCAGGAAAGAATAAAGGAAGTTATTAAAGAAAATGATTTAAATAGGTTTATTGTAGCTTCGTGTACTCCGAGAACACATGAAACCTTGTTTCAGGTTACTTGTCAAGAGGCAGGATTAAACAAATATCTTTTTGAAATGGTTAATATTCGAGATCAATGTTCTTGGGTTCATATGACAGAGAAAGAAGCAGCTACCGAAAAATCTATAGACCTTGTAAAAATGGCTGTAGCGAAAGCGAGACTTCTAAAGCCACAAAGAGAAGAAACACTTAATATTATTCCCTCAGCATTAGTCATTGGGGGAGGGGTTGCAGGAATGAGTGCCGCACTAAATATCGCAAAAAAAGGATTTGAAACATACCTCGTAGAAAAAGAGAACAAATTAGGAGGTATTCTAAATCATCTTAACATTCTATTTCCAATTCAAGAAAAAGGATCAATTTTTCTAAATAAAATAATTGACAATGTAAAAAAGAATAAAAATATTAAAATTTTCTTAGAATCCAAAGTTGAGAATATTAAGGGTTATATTGGAAATTTTGATATTGCTGTAAGCGATAAAGAAAAAGTAATTAACGATTTTCAAGTTGGTACGATAATTGTTGCTACTGGAGGTATAGAATTAAAACCAGATGATTTGTTCCAATATAATGCTAAAAATCAAAATGTAATAACTCAACTAGAACTAGAACAAAAGCTAAAAGATCAAAATGCTTCATGGTTAAAAAATATAAATCGAATAACTACCATTTTGTGTGCGAATTCAAGACAAAAAGAAGGGATTACCTATTGCTCAAATGTTTGTTGTGCAACAGCAATTAAGAATATTAATATACTTAAAGAAATCAAACCTGAACTTGAAATTACTGTATTATATAGAGATTTGCAAATGGCTAAGAAGGAGCTCGAAGATTATTATCGTGAAAGAAGAAAAGATGCAATTTTTTTGAGATATGATTTAACTAATATACCAGAAATTACTAGAAAAAAGGGAGCCAAAGAAAATTACGAAATAAAGGTTTTTGACACAAATCTTCAAGAAGAAATAGAATTTCAGACCGATTTAATAATATTATCGACCCCAATGATTCCAGCAGATAACTTAGAAGAATTAGCAAAAATGTTAAAAGTACCAATAGACAAAAATGGTTTTTTCTTAGAAGCACATGTTAAATTAAGACCTTTAGATTTTGCAACTGACGGTATTTTCTTGTGTGGATGCGCTCAATGGCCGAAGAATATTCAAGATTCAATTTCACAGGCAAATGGAGCAGCTGGTAGAGCTTGTCGATTTTTAAGCGCAAAACAGATTAAAACTTCCGGCTTAATCTCTGAAGTTAATCCAGATAAATGTATTGGTTGTGGAAAATGTGTAGAGACCTGTCCTTATAATGCTATTGAACTTTTGGATACTACAATGGAATTTGAAGATTTGAATTTGAATATAAAGCAATCATATATCAATTCGGCTTTATGTAAAGGTTGTGGTACTTGCGCTGCTACCTGTCCAGTCGGAGCAATATCTGTAAAGCATTATGATTTTGACCAAATCGGTGTAATGATAGATTCATATCTACTAGAGAAAACGAAATCATTAGAGGAATTATAAAATGACAAAAGTAGTATCAAAAGTTGAGAAGGTAGATTTTGAGCCCTATATTTTGGTCTTTTGCTGTAATTGGTGTAGTTATGCTGGGGCAGATTTAGCAGGAGTTTCACGATTCCAGTATCCACCAAATGTTAGAATAATAAGAGTTATGTGTTCCGGAAGAGTGGATCCTGCTTTTGTCTTAAAAGCTTTAAAAAACCGTGCTGATGGTGTTCTTATTAGTGGATGTCATATTGGTGATTGCCATTACATCTCTGGAAATGAATATACAAGAGACCGTTTTGAAAGGTTATATAACATAATAATAAAGCAGTTAGGCGTTAATGAAAAACGCATTAGGTTAGAATGGGTAAGTGCTTCCGAAGGAAAGAGATTTGCTGAGTTAATTACAGAATTTACTAATGAAATAAAGAAATTGGGCCCTTTACGAAAGTAAAAATTCTGATTAAATTTTTTTATTACCGAGAATATTTTTAAATAATGTCTGAGTTAGAAGAGAATAAGAAAGAGGAATTTGCTAAGCAATTTATGCTTGAGGAAGGCTTGAAAGGTAAAGCTAGAAGAATAAAAATAATGAGAATTATTGATAAAGTGGGTTATGATAAAATAAAAATAAAAACGGCTCTTCTTCGCTCAACAATAGCTGAAAGGATTCAGCATGAATAAAATTTAGAGGGAATTTTATTTGCTCGACATCGAATTATATCGAAATGATTTGGAAAAGGTAATTGATTCAGAAGAAAAAAGGTTTAAAGACCCATCTAATGCGAGAAAAGTATTAGAGTATGATAAAAAATGGAGAGAAGTATTAAAAGAGCTTCAAGAATTAAATAGGCAAAGAAATGAAATCTCAATTCAGATTGGCAAATTTAAGAAATCCGAGGAAGTTAATAAATTTGAAGAAGCTAAAATAAACTCAATAAGAATTAAGGAAAGAATTGATGAGTTAGAAAAAAATAAGGTAGAGTATTTAGAACAAAGAGAAAAGTTTCGATATATTGTTGGAAATATTTTGCATCAGTCCGTTCCAATTGGAGAAACTGAAGAAAACAATGAGATTGTGAGAATTGTGGGAGATATACCTAAATTTAAGTTTAACCCATTATCTCATGTTGATTTAATCTCTGAAATTGATGGAGCAGATACAAAGAAAGCAGCTGAAGTAGTTGGTTCGAGATTTTATTATTTAAAAGGTGATATAGTATTATTAAATTTCGCATTATTGAGATATGCTTTAGAGAAATTAATTTCCAAGGGTTATATTCCCATATGGCCCCCGTTTTTTATTAAATACGATGTAATAAAAGCAGCTGCGGAATTGGCAGATTTTGAAGAACAATTGTATAAAATTCAAGATGAAGATCTCTATATGATTGCCACAGCAGAACAAACTATAGCAGCTTATCATTTTAACGAAATAATCGAACCTGAGAATTTACCAATTAAGTATGCTGGAACTTCTACGTGTTTTAGACGAGAAGCAGGATCTCACGGTAAAGATACTCTAGGAATATTTAGAGTTCATCAGTTTGAAAAAGTAGAACAGTATATATTCTGTAAACCTGATAATTCTTGGATATTTCATGAGGAATTATTAGCTAACACAGAAGAAATCTTCAAAGAATTAGAAATTCCTTATAGAATTGTTAATTTAGCTTCAGGAGAGTTAAATGATAATGCTGCTAAGAAATACGACCTTGAGGGATGGTTTCCAAGTTCGCAGGCATATCGAGAATTAGTTTCTTGCAGTAATTGTCTTGATTATCAAGCAAGAAAATTAAAAATTAGAATGGGAAAAGTTGGTACTCAAGATAAGAAGCAGATTGTACACACATTAAATTCCACAGCAATCGCCACGGAACGTACAATTTGCTGTTTATTAGAGAACTATCAAAATGAAGATCATTCTGTAAGAATTCCCAGAGTTTTACAGAAATATATGAATAATAAAAAATTAATTGAATCTAGAAAAAAATAGATATAAAATGATTGAAGTAGCATTAGAGGAATTTGAAGATTTTTATAAGAGTCGATTAGACTCTCAATTTGTAAAAGTAAAAAAGGCGGTTCAGAAACTTATATCAGAAATAAGAGACGGTTTAATAGAAATTAAAGTTTGTATGGATCATTTTTTAGAGGCGGGAGAGGGAAAAATAGAAGAAAAAGCTTTGAAATCCTTACATTTTTTCTCTGATCGTATCAGGAAAGAAATTGATGAGGTAGAAATTCCAGAAGAAGAATTAAACTACGATAACATCATGAATTTATTAAATTCAGTTAAAAAGTTATTTACTAGCATAAATGAAATCGCAAGAAAAGCATTACCTAAGTTTCAAAAAGAAGTACAACCTGAAATAAAAGAACTTAATTATATCACACGTAAAATTCAAAAAAAACAAGCAGTATTGGATCAATTCTTAAGAAAAAAATATGAGGATCTTAGAGATGCTGAATATTTGCTTAAAAAATTACCGAAACTTTTTAGTTTACGAGAAAATATTGAACACGCAAAAGCAGATTTAGAAGAATTTGAAAAACATTTCGAAGAGTATAGAAACCATCAGGAAGAATTAAGTAATAAATTAATGGAGCTAGAAAAAAATACATTATTTGCAGATTTAGAAAAAAAAAAAGAGAAACGATTCAAATTAAGAATGGAAATCAATGATCAATTAGGTTTTAAAAAAGCATTAAAAAAGTTGAAACATGAATTAGAAAAAGAAGCTTTTCATATATCAAATCTTAATATGAATTTCTTAAAAAATTTCCTTAAAGATCCAATAAAAACTCTTCGTGATGAAAGACAAGATTTACCAAATTTTTCAAATTTATTAGTCCAATTGCGCCATGTTTTAGAAGAGAATAAGTTAGATCTAAAGACTGATACAAAGGAAAAAACAGTTGAACAAATTAATTTTATTTTCGAAGAGAAAAAGATTTTTGACTTTATTGAGGAATTAAATGAATTAAAGCAAGATACTAAGTTAATCGAAGAAAAGGTAAAAGAAGCAGGATTATCTGAAGATTTAGAAGATGTTAAAAATCAAATTTCAACAAATTCTGTGAGATTAGAGCATATTCAAAATGACCTAGATAGAAAGAATAAGGATTATCTGAGATATTTAGCTGCACTAAAGAATGAAAGAGAAGAGTTCCAGAAATTAGTAAAAGAAATATTAAATGAAGATATAAAGATAAATATTACCTTCTCTTTTTAAGTAACTATAATTCTAACTCCCTCAATTCAAAATCTCTATTATCTTTTAAATTCCTTTTAAGTAAAGAAATCTTTAAATTTCGGTTTAAGAATTGGAAGGTTTCTGTGTTTGTTAAATTAAGGATTTTTAAATATTCATATGCTAAAACTAAATCTTGTTTAATATCTATATCAAAACCAGCACGAAACGAATCATAAACTGCTATTTTTAAATTTAAATCATTTGCTTTATTTAATAGAGCCAGAAGTGAAGGAGTATCTGGTTCTGAAAAGAAAGTGGGTATTATATCAGGTGGGTTTCTCCCAAGAACTGAAATTCCTGCGGAATGTATAGCAGGACATACAACTAATTGATGATCCTTTATAAGGGAATAAATTTCATAAAAATTATTTATTGAAATCAAAATTGTATCTAAAAAGATAAATATAGTTTCTTTAGCGTTAAACTTTGAAATAGCTATTTGGTTAAGATCTCTGATTACAGCATCAAAATTTTTTCTAGGGGTAGTTAATTCTTCTTTAATAGCTATTAATCCATATTCATTCGCGAGTTCTAATATTTCCGAACTGTTGCAATATACAATTATTTGATCAAAAATATCAATCTTTTCCAGTTTTGTAGCTAAATCTTTAAACATAGCAAGGGTTAAATCTTTAAGTTGCTCTTTGGAAAAGCAATCTCTGAGACGAGATTTTGTCCTTGATAATGGAGCTATAGGAATTATAGAAAACTCATTGAACTTTAATATTTAAAATTTAAATATTCAGCTAAATTTAATTTTAGTTACAAATAAGGATAATAAGAAATTATTTTAAATTATTCAAAATTTGAATTGATAGACTCTCAAAAGCCATATCAACATTTTTGTTTAATTTTGCAGAAGTCTCGTAATATTCAACTCCTAATTCTTTTGCCTTTTTTTCAGCCATAGCTTTATCAACTTCTCTTCTCAAATCTGTCTTATTGCCAACAAGGATATATGGTACTACTCCACTTAATTCTTTTAATTTAGAAATCCAAAAATCGAGATCTTTAAATGTATCATAAGAACTTAAACTAAAAACGACCATAGCTCCAACTGCTTGAACAAAGTAATACTCATTTGCGAATAAGGATTGTTTTTGTCCGCCAATATCCCAGAAATAAAGCTTAAATCCTTTTTCTTTAATATCTGCTCTTAATTTAGGGTTCATTATGTTAATTCTGTCAACAATATTAGTTAAATCAATCTCTTTAATCAAAAAGTTTGCTCCTATTGTCTGATGGTATTCTTCACTAAATTGATTATCCACATATCGCGCTAATAGGCTTGTTTTTCCAACTTTGGGATTGCCACATAGAATTACTTTTCCTCTGTAGGACATGGGTTTTTACCTCTTAGATTATTATTTCCTAGATGAAAGCATAACTTAAACCCTTTATCTTTAATATCTTTCTTTAATTCCGGCTTACTTATATTAATTTTATCAATAATCTCCTTTAAGTCAATTTCTTTTATCAAAAAATTTGCTCCTATAGTTTGATGGTATTCTTCACTGAATTTATTATCCACATACCGAGCTAGAAGACTAGTTTTCCCAACATTAGGAGAGCCAACCATCAATGCTTTTCCTCGATAGCTTATTCCTATCACCCTAGATTTTTCTAATTCCCAATTTCTGCAAAGAATTGGTTAATAGATTAATATTGGTTTTATATATATTTTTTTTTATATTATCCATATTTTAAAATGTATTTTTAGAATTTTATGCTTACAGTGCCCCTTTTTTAGTCGTTAATTTGATCTCTTTACATTCTGAGGTTATAAAATGTTTAAAAAGGTGCTCATAGCCCATGATCTGTTTTTGATGCCCATTTTCTAACCATAGACCTGATGTATACTCTGGGGCTTCACTTACTTGATCCAAAGTTGTAAGGAGAAAATCATTATCAACAATTAATAATCCAAAGGGTATTACACTATCACCCTCTATTGAATGAATTTTTACGGATATTTTCAATAACTTTTTAATTTCTTCTTTAAGAGCTTCAAAATATTTTAACGCAATAATTATCTGAGTATTTGAGGAGAATTTTTTATTCCATAACAGTTTGAGTATCCATTCATATCCTCCTAATTCTTCCATTAGTAAATCGGGAGTTATGATGAAATAAATTCGATTTTTTGATATTTCAATAAGTTCTTTAATCTTTTTTCTTATTTTTTCTCTATTACCTATAGCCCATACTCGAGGTTCAAATTCATCTGATTCGATCTCTAACTCACTTATCGCTTTTTCGATAATTAGAGTTTCCTTTATTTTTCTTTTATATTCCTCTCGGATTGATTTAAATATTTTTTCAATGGGGATAATTTGATAATTTGCACCACGTTTTACAGGTTCTTTCTGAATGTGTCCCTTTTCGATTAACCTATTAAGACTATCATAGACTCTAGCACGATCTACTCCCGAAAATTTTGCAATATCTGCTGGACTAAGTATTTTATATTTAGCGAGAGTAAGTAGTACCTTTGAATCGTTTTTAGTAAACCCGAGAGTTTGAAGGGCGTCTTCAATCTCAGATTCTTCAAGTTCCTCGATATTTTGACTAAGCGTCAATTCTCCTTTCAAATTACTTTATATTGTTTTAAATATCTTATTAAACATTTTATATTTTAATTTTTATATTTAGAAAAAAGTACGGATCTTTTTCAAATAATCTCAAATATTCTTAGATCATAATAATTTTTAAATATTTTTTCTATAAACTATTATAATATTAAAGTTCTCTTAAATTGAGAAGCTAGAAATATAATTTGATGTGATTTTTTTAAATCTACCTTTTGTTGAGCTATAAATTAGGAAAATTTTATATAGAATCCTATAACTCTAATTTTATCAATAATAGTTGTATTTCAACTAATTTAATTAGTGTGTATAAAAAAAACCACCACATATTCAAATATTGCAATTTTTCATTTTTTCACTAACTTCAAAATTTCATCTTAGATGATCTTTTCTATTATATACTTAATATCTCTTGTTGAAATTAATATCTAGTAAATAATTGAATTCAAAAAAAATTTATTTGCTATTTAATAAAAATTAAAAATTTATTTTAATAGTGGTATTTTGTCGGTCTAAGTATATTTAGCACATTTCAGATCTAAAAAATTCTATTGATGAAATTTCCTTAAAGTATCATTTCGAAACATAATATTTATATAATAGAAATGAGTAGTTAATATTAATTATCAATCAAAAAAAAACAAGAATATAATAAAAAAAAAGTGGAGGAAGAAAATTATGGCAAAAAAGAAACCTGCACCTAAAGCCAAGAAGGGAGAAACTTACATTGCAAAAGCACCTATCAGACGATTGATGAAAAAAGAGGGTGCTGATTTAGTTGCTGCCGAAGCTTTAGATAAGTTAATTGGCTTCTTGGAAAAGGAGGCTGCAGAAGCGACTAAGAATGCTCTAAAAATCTGTAAAGCAGACAAGCGAAAAAGAGTCACGGCTGCAGATATAAGAAACGCTACTCGATAATTGAGTTAAATTTTAAAACTTATAGATTTTTTTTTAATTTTTCTTTTTTTATTTAAAAATTTTCATAGAAATCTTTATTTAGAAATTTCTCAATATTTTTTTCTAATTTCTTTTTTACTGAATCTAAACTTTCCGGTACGACTCTAGTTTTACCTACAATATCAATATACCCTAATTCAGAACTATATCTAGGGACAATATGGATATGGATATGTTCTATACTACCACCTGCAATTTTTCCTTGATTTATCCCAATATTATACCCTTTTGGATTATATAGATCATCCAAAAGCATTTGTACTCCTTGTATTGTTCTTGATATATGGATTAATTCCTCTCTAGTAAGATCTGTAAATTTAGTGAGATGCGTATTTGGAACAATCAAAAGGTGGCCAGGATTATAAGGATAGAGGTTTAAAGAAATGAAAAGTATATTATCATGATATATTTTTAATGAGACTACTCTCTCATCATTATCTCTTACAGAACATAATATACATTTTACATCTGGTCTTGCTTTTCCTTGAACATAATCAAGTTTTCCTAAAGCAAGCAACCATTTTTCAAAAATAGCAATTCACCGTTAATAGGATTACTGATTACGAGTATAAAGAAAAATCAGATTCAAAATCCTTAGCTTTTGGGAACTCTCCTGGTTTTATTTTAGTGGAACAATAATCATTTAAGACCATGCTTGAATATGCCGCACAGGTAAAAACTTTACGAACACTTTTAAAAAAAGAATTCTTTGAAATACTCCCTTTTTTAAGAAAAATTTGATCACTTATCTCATATCTATAATTATTAATATCTATTCTAAAGAAGATATCTTTGAGTAAGAAAAACTTTCGTAAATCTACAAAAAATTGCATTTTTTTATTATCCTTTAAAGAATTTAAAGCAGTAACATGTTGAGGTGATATTTGAATTCGACATGATATAACTATTAAATTTTTTTGTTTTGGCTTTAAAACAAACATATTCTGGCTAACAGGTCCAGGGGGAAAAACGAATTGAAATCCAAATTCAAGTTTTTTCTCACTATCAGGTAAATTTTGCCTTAATAAGCCCTCTTGAATTAAATATTCTCTAATTAAATGTTTGATTTTACTATCTTCAATTTTCTTCATTTTCCTTGTATTGTTTAGAATGTGATTAAAAATAAATTTTTTCTATTAAAGAAAGTAAATATTAATTTTTCCAAGATTTAATATTTTCCTTTAGGTCTAGCTTGCGGTTGAACCCCCGCTTTTTTTAATTTTTCAACATTTTGCTCAAGTTCTTCGCTTGGAGTACAATAGAGGACTTGTAAATTATCATAGTCAATAATTAAATTTCCTACTATACCTAAGCCCATTATTTTATTATTTTTATCAATAAAAGTATTATCAACACCCATCTTTATCGCTTTTTTACCATTTTCTAACTCAACAAGTTTAGGTTGACAAGCAGTATATCCTGGACCTCTGTTTTGTATTAAATAATTCATTAAAGCATAATCTAATTCATCGTCAATTTCTCCATCTTCTTCTATTACCTTAAATATTTTTGGAGCTGTTTGTTGAGTCATTTTTGGAATGATTAATTTATATTAAAAAAGGATAAAATATATTAGATTCTTTTATCAATTTGGACTCTATCTACACTATGTAGAGCACAGTTCATATTTTCTAAAGCCTCTTTAAGAGTATCCAGCGAAAGTTCATCAGTTCCTTTTACAGTAATAAAAACAGAGGTTGTCTTCTGGTCAATTTCGTCAACTTTTATTTGGACAAATTTTACTCCAGGGATCTCTTCTAAAGCTTTTGCTAAGTCAAAATTGTCAGGTTGGTGCGGTTTAAGGACATCAAGGTCAAACTCTATTCTTCCCATTTTAAAAATTAAACCCTTTTTTTATAATGAAATTCTATTATTAAATTAGATTTATGTCATTAATAGTATAAATTCTATTTATAATTTTATTTATTTATCTCCAATAATTTTTTAAGTGCCCCTATTAATTTAAACGGAATTTCTTTTGGTTTAACTATAAGATCTGCTTTTTTGTAGGCATTTGATTTAAAAAATTCTGATAATTTAGTATATATTAGGATTGAATGTGCCCCAACATTTAGTGCGGCTTCGATATCTCTTCCCATATCTCCAATAACTACTATTTCTTGAGTTTTTACTGAGAATTTATCACATATTAGCATTAAATGATCTGGATGCGGTTTAGGGTTTTTTATATTATCCCGACCTACGATTAATTCAAAATAATGTAAGAGTTTAATGTTTGCTAGAGAAACTCGGGCATTTTCTTGAGTATTATATGTAAAAATTGCTTGTTTAAGATCATGATTCTTAGCAAATTCTAACACTTTATCAATGTCCTTCACCATAGTCGGATTTATAGCTGCTTCATACTCTACTTTAGCTATAGCTGAATTTGCGTCGTGCATTATTTCATTTATTTTACTTTCTGAAATTCCCATTTGTTCAAAAAAGTTCCTAGCAATTTTAGCATTATCCAATGTTTTAGTTTTTAGAGAAAGTAAATTTTCAGGAACTCCGTTTTTTTGAAAAATTTTAATTGCTTCTTTTCTAGCTTTTATAAAATCGATTTTAAAATGAATTAATGTTCCATCCAAATCCCAAACAATTGCTTTAATAGGATATATTGACATTTAGTAAACCAAATCAGAATATGTTGGACCTTTTGGAGTTAAAACTGACTTTTTTAATTTGACTTCATTTATTTTAAAAGTGCCGAACTCTAAATTCTTGTTTTCTTGAATTAATTTTTTAAATATATTATAATTTTTGTAGTTAATACTTTTGGATTTTAACCTTCCAATCGTTAAATGCGCTTTGAATTCTTTTCTTTTATCATATTTAATGTCTAATTTCTCATATAACAATTTTTCGACTTTCTCTTTAACAGTTTGTAAGAATGGTATATCACCAATAAGTTTTATCCAAAATACTGAATATCTATTAAATTGGCCAACACCCTTCAATTTAAAATCAAGTGTTTTTCCTTGGAAGATCGATTCATTTATATCTTCTTTTAAAATTTTATAGATTTTTGGTGCTATAGATTCAGAAATATTTCCTAAGAATTTTACCGTAATATGAAGATTTATCGGTTCCACAAGTTTAATTTTTGGCTGATTTTGTTTTAACCTTGAAGAAAATGATACAATTTTTTCAACTGTGCCTTCATCTTTTAATTCTATGGCAATAAATGCGCGAATCATAAAAATTCAATTTTTCCAATAATTATATATTCTCCAATTTTTCTTAGATATTTCACTTTTTTGTTCTGGAATTAAATGTATTTCTCTAAGATCCTCTAACGATTTTGATTTTATTATTTTAATAATGTTCATTAAAAACATAACGACCATTTTTCCTCTAGTATTAGCGTCTGCGCTCGCATTATGTGGCAATAGCAATATTCTTATTTCTGGTTGGATTTTTTTAATTTTATTTAACCTTTTGAGTGTTTCAATGTCAATTGGTTCGATGGGAAAGACGTCAAGTGCGAGATTTATTTGGATTTCCTTTTTTTCTAAAAGATCCAGTAAAGCATTGAAATCAAGTACAAGCCCGCGAGCAGTATTTACTAGAAGAGCATTTTTTTTCATCAATTTCAATAAATCTCTATTTATAATTTTTTCAGTAAATTTGTTCAATGGAATATGGAGACTTATTATATCTGATTCTTGAAAGATTTCTTCTATTTTATCTTTAAATCCAATATTAGGGTATATCTTCTCAAATTCTTTCATCCGAATAATATCATAGTATAAAATCTTTACACCCCAAGGATACAACCTTTTTACGATTTCTTTTCCTATTTCTCCCAGACCAACAATGCCAAGAATTTTATTAGAAATTACTGAAGATAAATTTTGATCAATATCCCATTTATTATTAGTAGACCAGTTTCCATTCCAAACATGATTTTGGAGTTCAATTAAATTTCTTAGACTTGCCATAATTAATGCTATGGTATAATCCGCAACAGCCTCATAAAGTACACCAGGAGTGTGTGTGATAAGAATATCATCATCTTGTGTTTTTTGGATGTGGTTATACCCTACAGTTGAGGTACATATAGCAAGAATTTTGGATTTCTCTAAAATATTTGCAGAGATTTTATGACTTAGATGACATCCTATTATATCAGGGTTAAATTCTTCAATATTCCTTTGAAATTCCGCTTCTGTTTGAAATCTACCGTTAAAAATTTTTAATTCAGCAATAGTACTTAGCATTTCCCACAATTTTTTTATATTATCTCTAATTTTTTGATTAATCTTATAGTTAGAACCAATTTCAGAAGGAGTAAAGACATTTGAAGTGAAGTATACTTTTGGTTTAAAACCCATATTCATCACCAGTTTAAGTTTTAAATGAAAAGGAGTAAAAACCTCATCTTTTTATTTTCTCTGGAAGATAGAATTCATATTTTTTCTTAAATACTTTTGTTTTAAGATATCGATCAAATCTCCTTACACCTTGGAAGATAACCCAAATATTCTTATCACTTTTGTAATATTTCTGAACTTCTTCAAAGGTTATAGACTCTATTTCGAATTCAGGAGCTTCTTCTCTAAAAAATTTATTTATCAGTCTAATTAAACCAGGTATTAATTCAGATCTTTGTTCTTTAAAGAAGTTTGCAATAAGATCTATAGTAACTTTTCTCCATTCATAGTATCTTCCAACTGTTTCTTCAAGGAAAAGGGCTTTTAGTAGCCATCTCAAAAATGAGGGAGCACTTTTTAAAAAAAGTACCGCTTCCATTGCTTCTATCCCATTAACTCTTAACATTGGAGTGCTCGTATCTAAATAGTATAACTTAGTATCTAAATTCACTTTTGGGTTGTTCGGGTCATAGTCAATTATAGCAAAGTTAGAAATTTGCCCATCAAGACCTAAATCTAGAACTTTATTTTTCTTACTAAACACCCATACCTTTTTTAACTCTCTCATGACTAAAAGCACTAAAGTTTTGATTTCTTCATTCTTTAAAACATGGATAACTCTATTCCCAACGGATTCTGAGTTGATTTTCTCTTGAACACAATAAAACTGAATTTCTCCTTCCTGATCTTTAAACCACGCAACATCATAATCCGGAAGGTTTAAACCAACTCTTTCTTTAAGGAGTTTATTATATTCTCTATAAGCCCATATATGGCGTTTTACTTGTTGCTCATTATCAAATATTGGAATTCTTTTATAAGCTAAATGTTCAGAATCATCTAAAATTTCAAAAACTAGACTGATTTCTCCAAAACCTAACATTTTTATGGGGATTTTTCCTGTTTCTGGATGAAATGTGTCAATAGTTTGTTCTAACTCTCTTAAAAGGTCAATATTGATTTTCATGTTTTTTTTAATCCTATATAAATAAATAAAATTTACATTTCTAACCTATATAAAATTATCTTGTGATATCATTTTCCTCTTTTAATTAAATACAATAAACTTAATTTAGATTTTCAATTTTTTTTTATAATTATTATTTAAAGATCAGGTTAAGCAATTAATGACTCGTCCTTTATGGTTCGTTGAATTATTAAAGAAAGCCTTTCCTAATATAAAATTGATAGCTAAATTAACTAGGATTCCTATTCTTGGTAAAATATTTGATTTTTTATTATTCAAGGGAGATGATATTATTTATTTACCCTTAGATAAGGTTATTGCTATAAATAAAGAGATTGAAAAGCAATCAGACATAGTTCTCCCATCTCAAATCTTAGACCATTTTATTAATAAATCTAAATACCATTGGATAATGAATTTTTGTATTTGTAGGGAATCTATGCAATGTGAAGATTATCCCCGTGATTTAGGCTGTTTATTCTTAGGAGAGGCTGTCTTAGGAATTAATCCTCAATTAGGTAGGCTAGTAAAAAAAGAAGAAGCTCTTGAGCATATAAAAAGATGCAGAGAAGCAGGGTTAGTTCATATGATAGGGCGGAATTTATTGGATAAACAATGGTTAGGGGTAAATCCAGGTTATAAACTACTTTCAATTTGTAATTGTGACCCTTGTTGTTGTTTATGGAGAGTTTCACCCGTTTTAGCACCAAAGATCGGCTCAAAAATACAGAAAATGCCGGGAGTAGAAGTAAAAGTGACAGATGCCTGTATTGGCTGTGGTACTTGTTTAAAAAATATATGTTTTGTCGATGCAATCCACATTAAAAATAACCGCGCAGAAATTAGTGCAGAATGTCGTGGATGTGGGCGGTGTGTCGATGTATGTCCGCAGAATGCTATTAAACTTATTATAAAAGATAAAAATTTTGTGTTAAAATCAATTAAACAAATTGAAAAGGTAATTAATGTTTCTTAAGATGGAGAAAAATTATTAGTTATAACTTTATTCCATTCATTTTAACAAATACCTTATAAAGACCTTGAGTTCCGAGGTTCTCTAATCCCATAGCTGTAGCTGAAATATAAAATTGATAAGCAAGGGCTAGCCCTGGCAAAGATAAATTCATTTGTTTGGCTTCTTGTAGCGCTATCCCCATATCTTTGATAAAATGCTTTATATAAAATCCCGGATCAAAATTACCATCCACAATTCTTGGGCCCAAATTGTTGATTGACCAACATCCAGCAGCTCCTTTTCCGATTACATTAATTACTTCACTTAAATCATTTCCAGCTTTATAAGCGTATAGTAAAGATTCAACTACACCTATCATGGTTGAAGCAATAAGAATTTGATTGCTCATTTTAGTATGCTGTCCTGCTCCTGCTTTACCCATATATGCGATATTTTTTCCCATCAATTTGAAAAAGGGTAAAACTTTATCATAAGTCTCATTATCTCCACCTGCCATAATTGCTAGAGTGCCTTCACGAGCTCCAACATCCCCACCTGATACAGGAGCATCTATAGAAGAGACAGCTAATTCCCTTGCTTTTTCATAGATTCTTTGAGCTAATGTGGGCTCTGAAGTTGTCATATCTACAAGTATTGCCCCCTTTTCAATGCCAGCTAAAATCCCATTTTCACCAAGATATACTTCCTCTACATCTTGGGGGAATCCTACAATTGTGAAAATAATATCACATTGTTTAGCTACTTCTTTAGGACTAGAACACCACTTAGCACCTGCCTTAATCAATTCTCTTGCTTTTTCCTTTGTCCGATTATACACAAATATTTCATATCCCGCTTTTAAAATATGCATACACATTGACTTTCCCATAACACCTGTACCTATCCACCCAATTTTTTCATTCATAATAGCTTACCTTTTTTGACTAATTATTTAAAAATAATTTTATGAAATTGTTTATCATAATACAGTTAAATTACTAAATGTTATTCTAATAAAAAAAATAGAAAATTCAGTCCCAATAAACATTTCCTTTCTTAACGCTATCAATTCTTGTACGTTGTTTTAGGGCAGAAACAGCTTGAACCGCCTCTTTTATGGAATGAAAAACTGGGATGTAAGCTAATTCTAATGATTCAATTATCAAGGAATATTTTGGTACATAGGGAACAAAACAAACAACGGGTTTTCTCTTTGTTGATATAATATTTGCGATTCTCCTCCCGATTTGGAAGGATATATTTGGTGGATAGGGTAGTAATAGGAGGATAATGCACTCTATTCTTTCAATATCAGATAAATATCTTATTATATTTTCAATATCAGTATCTAAAACAGATCCGGTTAAATCTATTGGATTATTGAATGATGCGATTTCTCGTGCTACAGGATTCATCAATCCTTTCATTTGATTTTTCTCCTCCTTAGTAAAATCAACACGGTTTAACCCGTATGTTCTTAACATATCTGCTGCAAGTACTCCATGACCACCAGATACTGAAACGATTGCAACATTACCATAGGTGATAACGTTATCACCGAAAGGATTTTTTCGATGAGAAAGAACATCATAGACTTTCAGTGAAGTTAATAATTCTCTCTCTGAATGCGGCAAAATAACCATATTCTGTCTTAAAGCGGAATACATAATCTTGAAATCCCCGGCTAAACTAGCTGTATGAGAAAGTGTAGCTACTTTTCCTTCCCGTGTTTTTCCTCCAAAAAATACAATAACCGTATCTTCAGATTCCCTTGCAAGTCTTAAAAATTCCCTTGCCTTACCCTCTTTGAAGCCTTCTAAATAAAACGCGATATTAGACGTATCAGGATCAACCTTACTAAAATAATCAAGTAACATAACTTCATCAACAACAGCTCGATTCCCAATCGAAACTGCAGTGGAAACACCTATATTTCTCTCATTAAACTTCACAAAGAATTGATCAACTAACACACCCCCACTCTGGCTTATTAATGCCACGGAGCCTTTTGGTGGACGTGTAATACGTTCTGTAGGTAAGAATATTGTATCAACCAATGGAGGAGCATACACACCAAGACAATTAGGACCAAGCACCGCAATATCATTATTAAATGCAATTTTTTCTAATTTATCTTGTCTTTTTTTACCTTTTATTCCAATTTCTGCAAAACCTCCACCTATTATAACAGCCGCAGGAATATCTAGATCAGCGCAATTTTGAATGTATCCTAAAGTATCATCGGGTCCTACGGCGACTACAAGCAGATCAGGAATTTGAGGCAATTTATCTAACTTTTCATATAATTGAACTCCCTCTATATCTCCTCCAGTTGGATAGATTCCATAAACTTTTACATTCATTTCGAATTCATTTTTTAATAAGACTATTCTTCCAGGACTTAACGGATTTTTTTTTGAAATACCAACGACTGCCATTGATTTAGGTTTAAATAATTTTTCTAAATCCATTTTAACCACCGAAATTGATTAGAGATCATTACAATTCAAGATTTCTTTGTGTTTAATCTTATTCTATAATATTTGTTGTTTAATATCTTAAATAATAATAAAAAATTTATTAAGAGATAAGAGAAATAATATCATCCTATAAAAAAATTATTGTGAAATTTTATGGTTAATGATAATTCGAAATTAGAACGGAAAAAATTCTCATATAAACGGGCAGCTGCATACGGAATTGGACAATTATCAGATATTGCATCTTATCAAGCATTTATATTTCTTACATTCACATTTTATTTTGCTGTCGTTGGAATCGAAATTTTTTGGATATCTCTTGGTTTTATTATATGGTCAATTTGGAATAGCTTCAATGATACATTTATTGGACATCTTTCAGATAGAACTCATACCAAATATGGGCGTCGCTTTCCTTGGATAATGGTTTCTCTGTTCCCTATTGCATTAATATTGTTCTTGTTATTCACACCACCAGCTAGTTGGGGATTAACCGATATTATCGTGAATTATATATACTTTCTTGTTATTATCATTGTTTTTGAACTATTTTTTACTATGTATGACATTAATTATACTTCTTTATACCCTGAAATTTTTCTTACTGAGGAAGAAAGAACCAAAGGTAATAATGTTAGGCAGTTATTTGCAATTTTTGGATTAATTGCCGCTTTTATTATGCCTGGGCTATTTATTTCAAGTTATACAAGTCCACAACCAGGAGAATATCCTCTTTATGGAATAATTGTCGCAATTGTGGTTATAATACCGGGATTGCTTTTTATAAAATTCTCTCCAAAAGAAAGGGTCGAATTCCGCGAGGATTATAAAAATGCGCCAAACTTTATTAATACGCTTAAATTTTGTGTTAAAAGTAAAAGCTTTATGAGATATATCCCTGCAGAAATCGCAAATTGGTTTGTATATGGGATGCTACCTGTGATAGTCCCTTTATATGGTGAATTTATTTTAGGGTTTGAAAACCCATTAATGATTTCTTTATTATTGGGTGCAACATTCTTATCAGCAGCAATCTTTATGACCCTTTTATGGAAACCATTGGTTCAAAGATTAGGTCCAAGAAAATCATGGCTTATATCAATGAGTATCTGGATTATTACCCTTGTTCCATTATTTTTCCTTAATTCAAGCATGCCGTTTTTAGAAGTAATTGCGTTTATTGTATTTTTCTTGATAGGGATTGGCATATCGGGTTCTTTATATATCATCGACATAATCATAGCAGATATTGTTGATGAGGACGAGGTAAAGACGGGAACACGTAGAGAAGGTGGTTATTATGGTGTGAATATTTTCTTCCAACGATTTGCTACTGTTTTTGTATTCCTTATTATCGGACCAGTATTTTTAATCGCGGATTGGGGGAAATTTACCACGCTGTATATCCCAGAATTTGAATTGCGTAGCTTAATGTTTATTTATCCCGCAATAGCTTTAGTGATTGCAATTATAGCGATATTCTTTTATCCTTTAGATGGTGAGAAATTAAAGCAGGTAAAAGAACAACGAGAAAAAATCCATCAAGAAAAAAAATCAAAAATGTAAGTTATTTTTAATTTTTTTTATAAAAATAATCCAAAAAGAGAGAGATCTAAAAAAGGAAGTTTAAAGATGAAAAATATCCGCATGGAGGATATGAATTGGTTTGATATATCTAAAGCGACCCAGAAAGGATTTACGACAGTGGTTATTGGAATTGGATCTACAGAACAACATGGTCCACACCTTCCTACTCATACAGATGCTATAATCGCTGATATCTTAGCAAACAGAGTAGCATCAAAGTTGGGAAATGCATTGCAAGCTCAAACAATTAGAATAGGTTGTTCAGACTATCATTTATCCTTTCCAGGAACGATTTCTTTGAAGAAAGAGACTTTGAAAGCAATATTATTCGATTATGTTGATAGTCTTTTTATACATGGTTTTAAAACAATTATTTTTATATCTAGCCATGGTGGAAATTTTAAACCAACACAAGAAGCGATAAACGAGATACAATCAAAGTATCCAACCATAAAAGTAATTGGATACGCAGATCTGATGAGTTTCTGGAAGGTATTATGGGAAATTGCTCAAAGATTCGGTATAAGCAAAGAAGAAGCAGGAGGTCATGCTGGAGAAATTGAAACATCACAGATGTTATCTATTGCAGAAAGCCAAGTTATGAAAGATCGCCTTGAACCTGGTTATATTGGAGCTGTAAGTTCAGATACAAATAAAATTCTCTTTGAAAAAGGGATGCCAGCTTTATCTAAGATTGGTGTTATAGGCGATCCAACTCGATCAGACATTAACAGAGGGCACATTTATATGGAAAAATTAGTCGATTATTTCGTACAAAATATTAAAAAATTAAATCTTGATTAAAGATTAATTAGCTTTATAGCTTTTTAAAAGATTAATTTCTTAAAAAAGTAAAGCTAATAATTTACCCCTTCAAATTTCTATCATTTCTTTAACTTATTTAACGTAGAGACCCCTTTACTAATTCTCATTAGAATTTCTTCTAAATCAACCTTCTCTACTATTAATGGGGGCATAATTATTAATGTATCTTTTTTATTTCCACAATAGTTCAATAATACACCTTCTTTTATGATAGAAATCATCGCTAATAGACTATCTTCTTCTTGATAGAATTCAACACCCCACATCAGACCTCTTCCTCTAACTTCTTTAATTAAATCAGAATACTCCTGTTTGATTTTCTCAAGACCTTCACCAAAAATTGTTCCCATTTTTTTTACATGATCTAAAAATTTTGGATCTGATTGAATTTCTAACATTTTTAGTGTAACAATGCAACCTAACTCAGCACCTCCAGTCGTAGAAATATGAATGAAAGGGTCATCCTTGAATACGGCTTTTTCTATGAATGGTTTATAACTACAAGTAGATAAGGGATAGATCCCCGCACTCATTCCCTTACTTAAAACCATAAAATCAGGAACCACCTTTTCATCTGGATATATCCCTCCATAAATGGCCCACATATGGCCAGTTCTCCCAAGACCAGCTTGAACTTCATCAATAATCATCATAGCACCTGTTTCATTGCAAATTTCTCTCACTTCTGAAAAGTAACCTTTTGATGCAATTAAGACACCAGCTGTTGCTGGAATTGTCTCGAATATAACGCAGGCAGTATTTTCTCCTACAGCATTTCTCATAGCTTCTGCATCTCCAAAAGGGACTTGTTTAAATTCAGGGAAACTCCATAAAAAATTATCTCTGAAACTGGGATCTCCAGTAGCTAAAGCAAATCCAGTATGACCATGATACCCTCCTATAGTAGAAATACATTCTTTTCTTTTTGTATATGCTCTCGAAAACTTTATAGCACAATCTATTGCTTCACCTCCACTTACCCCAAATGTAGTTTTACTTATATCTCCGGGTAATAATTCCGCCATTTTTTTACCTAAAAGAGCCCTCTGTTCTGATAATAATTGGTGATCACCAAGATCTAATCCCGCATCTAAGGCTTCTTTAAGAGTTCTAACTATCGTTGGATTACAATGCCCCAGATTAAAAACGCCTCCTGAAGAACGACAATTATACATTTCTAATGGAGGATCCGTTTGCTTTGATCCTGCTAAAGTTTTAAGCATAATACCTTTTCTTTCACCAGGGATTACTCCTAAACCAGCAGCTTTGAAAAATCGAACTTTTGGACCATTAACATGTTTCGCATATAATTTGAGTAATTCCTTTTGGGTTAATGAACCAATATATTTTTTCTTATTATCCATGATTGTATTAATAAATTTTAATGCTAATAAAGATTTAAGGATAAAACTATTTTTTTCTTAATATTGTGCTTTAATTAAGCACGAAAATAAGATAATTTAATGATTTAAATTTATATAGTAAACCGAGTAAAATTTAAAAAAAAAAAGGATAAAAATCTTTTCAGAATTCGTAACCACATTTTTTACAAAGGTGCTTCTTTGCATACATAGGAATGTGGCTCACGTAGGATAGAATCTTTGACTTATCTTCAATAACCTTAATTCTCCCGCCGACAGCGCCACACGTCGGGCAGGTGATCCTTTCCTCGCTAACAAATCCTCCCGCACCAATTTCAGGTGGTTTCAACTCTAGAAGTTCACCTTCAACTTCTTCTATATGAGCAATTTGAGCTTGAACTAATTTATCTTTTTCTTCCAAACTTTTTGAATACTCCTGAATTTGATTATTTAATTCGCTTATTTGTCCGTTTAAATTATTATTTTCTTCTTGAAGTTCTTTAAGCTTAGAATTTAATTCTTGAACATCTTGAATTTCTGAAGTTAAATTGCTAACTTGATCTTGACTCGATGCTAAACTATTTTGAGCCTCAGTCAATTGAGTTTCTAAATCAGAAATTCTTTCTTTAGCAGATTCTAATTCAGGTTCTACTTTAGATAATTTTTCTTCCAGATCACTTACTTTAGAGTTGGCTTTAGTAAGATCAGATTCTAAACTTTCTTTTTCAGAGGTCAAATTGCTGATGGTATCATCTTTTTCTTTACTGAGCGCTTTTTCATCATCCAGTGCTGTTTTTATCTCATTCAACTCAGATTTTGTATTATCTAATGTCTCTTTAGTTGTATTAAGCTCTTTAACATTCTTTTCAAGAGAATCCTTAGTTGAATTGAGATCGGCTTGAGTAAGGCTTAATTCACTTTTATGTTCTCTTAGCTGTTTTTCCAAATCATCAAGCTCCATTAAACTAACTTTGCGGGGCAAAAATAATCACCAAATTGCTTTTTCTCCTTTAATTAATACAGTCTACTAAAACTTACTTTGAAATAATAGTGACATTTGTTCTTATTATATTTATTTTATTTTCTTAAGAAAAATAAGAAGTGAATTAATGTTTTATTAAGAATAGAAAAACCAAAAAGCCTATTTCTTCGGAATAACTTCCTAAAAAGTAAATATTAAAAATAAATAATTAAAAAAAATTTCAGTTCTGCTTAAAATTCGTAGCCACACTTTTTACAAACGTGTTTCTTAGCATACATAGGAATGTGGCCTACATAGGATAATACTTTTGATTTATCTTCTACAGTTTTAATATTACCGCCAACAGCTCCGCACATCGGACAAGTAATCCTTTCCTCGCTAGCAAATCCTCCCGCACCAATTTCAGGTGGTTTCAATTCTTGAAGTTCATCTTCGACTTCTTCTATATGAGCAGTTTGAGCTTGAACTAATTTATCTTTTTCTTCCAAACCACTTGAAAGATTTTGAATTTTACCATCTTTCTGTAGTAATAAATTGTTTAATTCGCTTAATTGTCCGTTTAAATTATTATTTTCTTCTTGAAGTGCTGTAAGTTTAGAATTTAATTCCTGAACTTCCGATGTTAATGTGCTAATCTGTTCTTGAGTTGATGCACCACTATTTTGAGCCTCAGTCAATTGACTTTCTAGTTCAGCAATTCTAGAGTTAGCAGAATCTAATTCAGATATTTTTTCTTCCAACTCACCTACTTTAGAGTTGGCATTACTAAGATCAGAATCTAAATTTTCTTTTTCAGAGGTTAAATTGCTGATGGTATTATCTTTTTCTTTACTGAGAGTTTTTTCATCATCTAATGCTGTTTTTGTCTCATTCAATTCAGATTTTGTATTATCTAATGTCTCTTTAGTCGTATTAAGCTCATTAACAGTCTTTTCAAGAGCAGCTTTAGTTGAATTGAGTTCAGTTTGAGTACGGCTTAAATCACTTTTATTTTCACTTAATTGTTTTTCTAAATCATTGACTTTTGCTCTTAAATCCAATAAGAAGCGTCCTTCAACCTTCTGGCTTTTTTCTGGATGCTCCTCAGCTTTTTGCCAATCGATCGTCAATCTAATTCACCAAATCTTAAATTTTGAATTTTTTTTACTATATTATTTTTTAGACTTTAAGTATTATATAAAGTATCTATTTTTTATTTATTTCTTTTATGAGGTATTATATATTTAAATTATAGTATATGGAAAAGTTATGAACTTAATATAAGTGTAATGTAAAATATTATTTATCTTGTAGTAACTATAATATTATTGACTATCCTTGTAGAAACTAAGTGATAAAAATGGAAGAGGGGTCCAAAACTAATACTGAAATTGAATTCTTATCAAGTTCAGGGGTGTATAAAACCCCATTTACATTGATTATTATTGTGCAATTATTTATAGGGGGGATTGTTTTAATTTTAGTAAATCTCTGGTTTCTTAATAGTCTTTACTACATCCTAACGGGATCTGAGTTTTATTCGCTTGATCCTACACCGGCTTGGTATTACTGGTTATTAGTTCCTTTAAATATATATGGAAATATATTTCTGGTTACCTTTACGGTTATTGTATTTTCAGCAGGAATTTTTAAAATATTAAATAAGTTATCGCCACCTCAAGAAGGTATTTTTGAAAGAGGGAGTAAACAATGGAGGTATACGCATAGAAGATTTTGGACTGCTTACTTTCCATTATGGTTAGCTAGAGCTTTACCTTTACCTTGGATGGACATTGTTTTTTATCGATTATTTGGTATTAAGGTAGGAAAGAATGTAGTATTATATGAAGGGTATGTAGATCCAATATTTGTTGAAATAGGGAACTTTACTATGACTTCTTTAAATATATGCATTTTTTCACACCTTATCTATCATGATAAAATAGTTATTAAAAGAGTAAAAATAGGAGAGGCGTGTGTTGTAGGTCCACATACTATAGTAGCTCCAGGGACAATTATGCAAGATAGAGCTGTCCTTGGCGTAAATAGTTATACGTGGATAGGACAGGAATTAGAAAGTGATTTAATTCACGTTGGTACTCCTGTAAAATTTAAACTACCAATTCAAAGCTTGGAAGAATCTCGGGAGAAAGCTGAAAAAATAAAAAAGGAGATAAATAAGGAGGAGGATTAATTAATGTTCCAACCTGCTAGTCTGAAAGGGGACTCCCCAACTCCAATTGATGAGAGGATTAGAAATAAATATTTAATCTTATATATTCTAATAATTATCGCAAGTTTCTTTCCTTGTTCTATTTATGAATACTATTATTTTGTTTATATTTGGGGAAATGGGCTATTTTTAATTTTTTTCCTATTATTACCAATCAATTTCTTACTTTTAATCTACTTGCTTCAATTTAGTGCCATTTTATTTTCCAGTCTTTTTTTGAGATTAGTTAATTTATTACATTATCCAAAAGAAGGTTTATTTAAGAGAGATATAAAAGATAAAGATTATCTTTATTGGAACATAAGAAATATCATTAAAAAGTGGCCATTATATATAGCAGCAACGAATCCGTTTCCTTGGTTTAAGAATAGATTTACGCTCAGATTTTTTGGAGTGAAAATTGGGAAAAAAGTTATATGTGATAACAGTTGGATATCATCTGAATTTGTATCTATCGGTAAAAACGTAATAATTGGTATGAATTCAACAATGATTACTTTTGGAATTGAACAAGACCATTTTATTCTTAAGAAAATCGTAGTTGAAGATGATGTGCTAATTGGAGCCAAATGTGTGCTCTTACCTGGTACATTAATTAAAAAGAATGCTAAATTATCAGCGCATTCTTATACTAATTACGATGATGTTTTAGAAGAAAATTTAATTTATTCGGGACATCCTGCAAAATTGAAGAACAAATGAATAATAATGATAACAGAAAAAAGTTTAAAGGTGGAAAGTTCAGAGAAGGTTAATAAAAAGAAAAGACTTGTAATCGTTTCCGACACTCATATAACCCGTTGGGAGGGAGCGTTTAACCTTCATGCGTATAATATAGGAATTGAACAAATTAATAAAATTAAAGATGTATCTCTTTTCCTTCATTTAGGTGATATAACCCATACAGGGACTTTATTAGAGTACGAATACGCTATGGAACAATTCAAGAAGTTTAAACCTATATCAGACGCCCCTTTTATGCGTATAATTGGAAACCATGATAGTCTTAATGTTGGATATTTATTATTCGAGGAAATGATTGGTAGAAGGCATTATGAGTATGAAGATGAAGAAATTTATGTCATCGGAATAGATAGCACGAAACCAGATCTACCAGGTGGCATAATCCATCATAATATTCGAGAAGCAGTTCGGAAAAGATTAGTAGCGCCAGAAAGGGAAGATAAATTTAAAATTGTCTGTTTTCACCACCAGCTTATCCCTATACCCCATACAGGAAAAGAAAGATCAGCTATAGATGATTCAGGAGATATGCTTAAAATGTTATTAGATGCAAAAGCAGATTTAGTTTTAAATGGTCATCGCCATATTGCTAATTTATATACCGTTAGTAGTAGCGAAAAAGATTTATTAATATTTAATGCGGGAACTTTCTGTTGTAACAAAACAAGATATCGCGATTTATTTTCTTATTCTGTTATTGACATAGAAGAAAATAATATTCGTTTTAAGATAATACCTGTCTTAGATTCAAATTCTAAAAAAGAAATTTTTCGGGAGATTAATTATTATGTTCCATTAGAGCTTAAGAAAAGTAAAAAACCTAAATGTAGGTTTGTGCAATTATCAAATTCATTAGTTTCAGAAACTTCTCAAGAGAAACCAACTGTTTTTGATAAAGCTATTGAAAACATAAATAAACTTACTGATGTCGATTTAGTAATTCACACTGGAAATTTAACTCAAAATAGCTATAAGGAAGAATTTAAAATTGCAAAAGGAAAATTAAATCAATTAAACCACCCATATTTAGTTGTTCCAGGATATACTGATTCAATACCTCCAGCATGGGAACATTGGAGTCAATATATTGGTGAATTTGATCCACTGTATGAAAATGATAAATTATATTTTCAGGGGCTTAATTCAACTAGAATCGATTCTACAGATGGCTTTATTGGACGAAAACGATTAAATAAATTTATTGAGAAAGTACTCTCTTTAAGCCATGAGAAAATTTTTGGAGTTTGTTGTTTCCATACCTTAATTCCTACTCCATTGAGTGTTTGGAGGACTGAATTGATAGATTCGGGAGATGTTTTATCTCAATTTGCGCGCTCTCAAATAGATTTAGTTTTAAATAGTTCTCCAAGTATATCATTTAATGTTAAAATTGAGAATACAGTATTTTCAAATGGAGGGAATATTGGTTCTAAACGTTTTGATCCTGTTTTTATTGAAATAGAAATCTTTGAAAAAGGCTTAGTTGTATTGAAACAACACAATTTAAGAACTGGAGAAATAAAACTTATAGGAAATTACTATATTTCAGTTATAATTTGAAATTCGTTGATGTCAGGTATTTCTCAAATCAGAATTTATAAAGATTAGTAGAAATTTATTATCATAATATGGAAAATTCATATATTCTAAAACAATATAACTTGATTCTCATTCGTTATGGAGAGATTTGGCTAAAATCCCAGAAAGTAAAGATACGAATGCTAAAAATTTTAATAAATAACATTAGAAAAATGTTAAAAAAGAGAAATATCCCCTTTCATAAATATCAGTTAAGTAAGGATTCTTCTCGTGTTCTCTTTTTCTTCAAAAATGATGATATATCTAGAGCACTAGAACTATTAAAAAATGTTTTTGGAATTTATTCAGTTAGTCCTGCCTTAAGAACATCGAATCGACTAGATAATATATGTGAAAGAGCTATTGAAGTAGGTAGATATATATTGAAAAAAGATGATACATTTGCCATACGAGTTAAAAGGTCTGGGAAACATGATTACACTTCTATGGACGTTGCAAAAATTGTTGGAAAAACTATTCTTGATACTTTTTCGAATTTGGAGTTAAAAGTAAATTTAACATCTCCAAACAAAGTTATTTTTGTAGAAGTTAGAGATGATTTTTCATA
>JBATUM010000206.1:0-3824 GCA_049671145.1 Promethearchaeia archaeon | reverse complement strand
CATTCAGAGTGTAGAAAGCTAAATTTCTTCTTATTTAGGTTTTAGAAAATTATTAATTTTTTCCAGAAGATTTTAAGAGAAACATTTTTTTTTTAAAGTAAATAGCTAATCCTATTGGAAATACTTGCTCATACAAAAAAATTCATTTTTCCTGAATCTTCTTCATATTTTTGAGCGCTAATAATCCAGAAATTAAAGGAATTAAAAGAATCAATAAAAACAAATGAAACCCTGGAATTATAGGGAGATAATATCGAGCTAATTCCTTATCGCTATAAATAAAAAATGTATCTGGACCAGTATCAAGCAAAATAAGCTGGAAATAGTAAATTTTAGATTCGGAAGCATTGTAAAATAGATATGGGTTTTCGTCTAAACTATAATTAATAGCGATGTTAAAGATTTCTTTGTTAAGGGTTTTATCGAAATTAACATATGACTCTAAAGGCCGTTCATCAAAAAGGAAAATAGTAAAATTACCATCCCCCAAGTGAGTTACATTTACTTCAATACTTTCTCCCACATCCAGAGCTGTTAGATAATAAACGGAAATACCTTCATTAATATTATCAGAGTATTCATATCCTTGTACTGAAGGCACCCAAATAAACAATAAAAGAGCTAATAATGGTAAAATAAGAATTTTCTTTTTCATAATGGTAATATTAAAGATATTTCAAATTGAATATTATAAAATAATATGAAGCTTTATTTAGGTTTTTCAGATACTATTTTAATGATAATTCAAAAGAGAAATTTTTTTCAGTGAAGCTTTAATCTTATTATTATTTGAAGTAAGACATACAAAAGTTGAAATTATTCATCATAAATGAATAAAAATGATTCTTGAAAATTTAAATTTTGAAAAACAGCATGGACTCGGAAATGATTATGTTGTTATAAATAACCTCAAATGGAAAATACCTGATGACAAGAAAGCTGATTTAGCTAAATTATTATGTCAACCTCATTTTTCCGTTGGAGCCGATGGCTTATTATTTGTATGCGATTCAGAAAAAGCAGATATAAGAATGAGGATGTTTAATCCAGATGGTTCAGAAGCGGAGATGTGTGGTAATGGTATTAGATGTTTTTCAAAGTATATTTATGAAAATGATATTGTAAAAAATGAAGATATAAAAATTGAAACGCCTAAGGGTATAATCATTAATAAATTAAAGGTAGAAGGTAATAAAGTAATATCTGTTAAGGTGGATATGGGTTCTCCAATATTAGATTGTGAAAGTATTCCGGTCGAATTAGATGATATTGTTGATAGATGTGTAAATGAGCAAATCGTAATTTTAGATAAAATATTTAATTTCACAGCTGTTTCTATGGGAAATCCGCATGCAGTTATTTTTACTCAAAATGTTATTAGCGATAATGATTTAAATAAATATGGTGCTGCTCTAGAATCTAATGAACATTTCCCGAATAAAACGAATGTTGAATTTGTAAAAATTATTTCAAAGAGAGAAGCAAGATTAAGAGTTTTTGAAAGAGGAATAGGTATTACTCTTTCATGTGGTACTGGAACATGTGCTGCTGTAGTGGCAGGTACGATATTGGGATTATTTGAAAAAAATGTACCTATTATAGTTCATAATGATGGAGGTGATTTAATTATTACTTTTAATGGCAAGAAAGTCTTTATGGAAGGTCCAATTGTTAAAGTTTTTAAGGGATTTATTGATAAAATTGAATTTTAATATATTAAATTTATTTAGAAAAGTAATTAGATGGTTTTGATGGAAAGCATAGATTGGTTAAATTATAAGGGCTTAGAATATCGAGATGGAAATCTAATTTTTAATGATGTAAACACAATAGAAATTTCGAAAAAATATGGTACTCCTATTTTTGTTATAAGTGAGGAAATAATTCGAGGAAAATATAGAACTCTAAAAAAAGTTCTCAATTCAGAATATAAGAAAAATCATATACATTATGCAGTTAAAGCGAACTCAAACATTTCCATATTAAAAATTTTAAATACAGAGGGTGCTCTTTTTGATTGTACTTCTCAAGGTGAAATTTATACTTGTTTTAAGGCAGGAATTGCGCCAGAAAGAATCATATATACTGGCAATATGTTTACTGACGACGATTTTGAATTTTCTGTTAAGAATGATATTATAATAAATTTAGATAGTATTAGTCAATTGAAACGATTAATAAAAATCTATGAAAAATTAGGGAAAGAAAAAAAAATTATCTCATTTAGAATAAATCCTGAGTTTGGAGCAGGACATCATGTTCATGACATCACTGCTGGAAGGGAAGTTAAATTCGGAATTTTAGAACATCAAGCTATAGAAGCATACAAAAAAGCAAAAGATTTTGGTTTTGAAAGATTTGGCGTTCATCAACATATTGGTTCTGGAATTAATAATCCATATAATTTTGAAAAAGCAGCTGAGAAGTATTTTTCAATAATCAAGAAATTAGCAAGCTCCTTAAAAATTCATTTTGAATTTATAGATTTTGGAGGAGGTTTAGGAATACCTTATCGCCCTAATGAAGAACCTTTAGATCTTGAAATATATAAAGAGATTGTAGTAAAACCATTTAAAAAATTAATAAATATTGAAAATTTAGGGGAACCAGTTTTTAAAATAGAACCGGGAAGGTTTTTAGTTGCTGAATCATGTATATTAATAACTCAGATAAATACAATTAAAGATAATGGATATAAGTTATTTGCTGGAGTAGATGCGGGATTTAATACTTTGATTCGGCCCACTATGTATGGATCTTATCATCATATTATGAAATGTAATAAAAATGAAAAAGATAAAATATTAAAATATGACATAGTGGGGCCAATTTGTGAATCTGGTGATATTCTCGGTAAAGAAAGAGAATTAACAAAATTAATAGAAGGTGATTATCTTGCCATTCTTGATACTGGAGCATATGGTTATGTCATGAGCAGTAATTATAATTCTAGACCTCGTTCGGCTGAAATTTTAATTAGTGATGGCCGTATTTTTAAAATTCGGGAAGCTGAAACCTTTAACGACTTATTAAGAAACCAAGTTGTCCCAGATCACTTAAAATAATATTTAAATGTCTTATTTCTTAAGAAAAAAATTAAAATTCGCATCATCCTTTATTATTATGAGATAGAATTATAAAATAAGGAATGATTAAGGACAGGATACCCTTTAATTATTTAGATGAAGAGTTGGCGTTATGAAATCTAGCTATTCAGATTGATGAAAAAACTGATCTGCTCTGAAAAATTTTATAATTTTATCTCTCTTTATAATGAAATCGATTCATGAAGTTATCTTCACAATCTTAATACTTCACTTGTGCTATAAATTTTAGCTTCCTCAGCCCGTGCTATGAATTTAATTGCTTGTATCGCTCCTGTTGCGAAACATTTTCTATTTATTGCAGTATGCTTTAGTTCGATATACTCACCAGGACCAGCATATAAAATTTTATGTTCTCCTACTATATCGCCAGCACGTATACAATGAATACCAATCTCATTTTTAGCACCTTTTTTTCTTAAATTTTTAACCAATGATCTTCCATATTTAGTTACTTCCTCTTTTTTGACTCCTAACGCTTCACAAATGGTATCAAGTATTTTTAATGAAGTACCACTGTAGTTATCCCGTTTTCGGTTATGGTGACTTTCTATTACTTCTATATCCCAATCAGCTAAATAATTTGTTAAAGTTGATGCCATTTTGAATAAAACATTTACACCTGTCGCCATATTTGGAGAAATTACTGAAGGAACACGATTATTCTTCACCAAATTTTCAAATTCGTTAAGAAATTCTTGGGATAATGCAGTTGTTCCA
>JBATUM010000205.1:0-1712 GCA_049671145.1 Promethearchaeia archaeon | reverse complement strand
GAATCATTCCTTCATAAGCTTAATCCAATTTCAAAGATTCTCTTTCTATTTTTTCTGACAATAATCACATTTTTAATTAAAAGTCTAATTTTCTTATCTATTATTTTACTCATTAGTATTATTTTGGCTCTGTTAAGTGGGATTTCTTTAAAGAATTTATTCCGAAAAACAAGATATATTCTGATTGTCCTTCTTTTCAGCGTTATCCTAAACATATTTTTTAATGCAGTCCCGAGTGAACAAGAGACAGTTCTATTCTATTTATTTAATTTATCTTTCTTACCAATAAGAAGATTGGCTCTATATTATGCGTTTAGAGCGTCCTTGATTGTATTAACTCTCTATACTTCTACAATTATTTATACAAATACTACTTCGGCAAAGGATTTTGTCTATTCCCTAATGAGGCTGAAAATACCATATAAATATTGCTTTTCCTTTATGGTAGGTATTAGATACATTCCTTCAATTGAATATGAAGCAAAAACTATAGCCTTAGCTCAAAGAGCACGGGGTTTTGGTTTGGAAAAAGCTAACAGTATTAAAAAAGCTTACCGATTAATTTTTGAACGATTAGTGTCTACATTAGTATCAATCCTTAGAAAAGGGCATACTACATCGATTTCAATGGAAAATCGTTGCTTTGGTTTATATAAAAAAAGAACTAATATAACAGAAATCAAATACAAATTATTGGATATTGTTTTTATTTGTTTTTGTACTTTTTGGTTTGTATTGATGATACTATATTTATTTAAACTCCTTCCAATACCGCAATTCCCTTCCTTATATCAAATATACTTAAACCTCTTTTAAGAACTTTTGAATCAAACCTAAACCTATTTTATTATTTTCAGCTTAAGATTTCAGTAGTTTAATTTTTTAGAAATAAAATATTACTAAAATTATGGTCAAGACCATGGCAACTGTTGAAGAAATTCAACAAAAATATGCGATTATTGGAAGAACCGAAGAGTTAAAAAAAATAATATTAGCTCGATCTGTTGGAAAACATATTTTAATCGAAGGAGAAGTTGGGGTCGGAAAAACAACCGTTGCACGGGCAATTTCTTCATTTTTCGATTCTGGATTTTATAGAGTTGATTGTAATGAAGAGACTTTATCACATAATCTAGTCGGGTATTGGGATCCTCCACTAGTAATAGCAAAGGGCTATATGGAAGATTCTTATCAATTTGGACCACTTGCTTCTGCTATGCTTAATGGAGGGTGTCTATTCATTAATGAAATAAATAGAATGCCAGAAAGCACTCAAAATTCTTTATTAACTGCTTTGGATGAAGGAATTTTAGAAATTCCTAAATTAAAAACGGTTAAAGCCCACCAAGATTTCTTTGTTGTGGCAACACAGAATCCTTCTGCTCATGTAGGTGTGACTGTTTTAGGAGAGGCTTTAAAAGATAGATTTATATGGATTAAATTAGATTACCAAAATCCTGAAGAAGAAATTTTAATTATAAAAAAAGAAGCAAACCTTTACGATTCAAACAGTGATAAAGTAGCAAAGATTTGCCAAAATATAGTTCAAATGACGCGAGAGCTTACGTCAATTCGGCGAGGCAGTTCTATAAGAGGGGCAATCGATCTTGCTGGATTGATATCCAATTCTGGTAAAGAAAGTAGCACAAAAAATTGGGTTGAAGCAGGTATTATGGCTTTATATAATAAAATCGAATTAGAAGATGGTGAAA
>JBATUM010000204.1:0-15299 GCA_049671145.1 Promethearchaeia archaeon | reverse complement strand
GAATAAGTATATGCGCTCTAATTATCGCAGGAATTTTTATTTATTGGGGTATAAATGATGTATTAATAAGACCCCTATCAGGTGAGGGATTTCATTGGTTTGGAATTGTCTGGTTAGGGATTGCTCTAGCTATTATAATAGGCCAAATTGCTATGTGGGCTAATAGAAGCAAATTAAGGAATGCTGTATTATATGAATATGCTGACCATCCTACAGCAACTATAGAAGAAATTAGCAAAAAAACAGGAATTTCTCTGAAAGATGTCCAAGGAATTGTTTTAGACCTGAAAGCCAAAGGCCTTATACGAGGAAAGTTTTCATCCTCTACAGGTGAAATGATTCATGCTGAAGTAGCGACAGGAGAACAAAGTGGAACCTCAGAGGGACAAGTAAAGTATTGCCCCACCTGTGGTACTGCTAAAGTTAAAGAAGCTGCAGAGTTTTGCTCTTATTGTGGCACAAAGTTCTAAAAATCTTTTTTATTTTTTTATATTTTTTCTTGTCTCTAGTGCAAGATTTTAGTATAGCTCTTCAATGGTCTTAATGGTTCATTAGAAGACTTTACTAATTTATGATCCTTACCTTCAATATATTTCAGCATTTCATGTATTACTTTAGCATAGGACTCAATATTATCAGACTGATGTTCTTTTTTATCATCCGTAATATTCTCTAAACTATCCTGAATTTTATCGCAGATGTATTCTAGCTTAGGTTTTAGACATTCAAATACTAAATCATTAATGCTTTTCAATTTATAATCATCAAAAAAATGTAATTCATTATTGCCTGTATCAAATTATCAATCTATTTAAAAGAAAATTTACACCTTTAATCTCCCTATTTAAAGCAAAAATTCTAAACTTCAAGATAAAATATTTAAATAATTCTTAGAAAAAGTAACAATTATGAATAAATTAACTACAAACGTCTTGTTAAAAGATTTAAAATTTCCAGAAGCCCCGAGATGGCATGATGACAGATTATGGTTTTCCGATATGGAGGATCGTAAGGTGATATCCGTTAATATAAAAGGAGAGATAGAAACAATACTTGAAGTACCAAAAAGACCATCTGGTTTAGGATGGTTGCCCAATGGAAGATTATTAGTGGTTTCTATGGAGGACCGAAAATTACTTGAACTCGAATCAGGAGCTTTAAAAGAATTTGCTGATTTAGGTAGATTAGCAACTTATCATTTAAACGATATGGTTGTTGGTAAAAAGGGATGCGCATATATTGGAAATTTTGGATTTGATTATATTAACAATCAACCATTTATTCCTGCAGCGATTATTATGGTCACTCCTGAGAGAGAAGCTAAAATTGTCGCTGAAAATATGTCATTTCCAAACGGCATGGTTATTAAACCCGATGGTAAAACAATTATTATCGCAGAAACCCTTTCAGCTCGATTAACTGCTTTTGATATTAAAAACGATGGAACCCTTATCAACCGGAGATTATGGGCTGATTTAAAATCAATTCCCCCCGACGGAATTTGTCTTGATGAAGAAGACGCAATATGGGTTGCTGCTCCAGGACAGCATAGAGTAGTAAGAGTCCTTGAGGGTGGATTGATAACTAATATTGTAGAAATAAAGAATAAAGCCTATGCATGCATGTTAGGGGGTCCAAATTTAACAACCTTATTTATTGCTTCATCAACAAGTCATCATATAAGAGAAAAAGGTCAGATTGAATATGTGGAAGTTGATGTGCCTAAAGCAGGATTTCCGTAAATAAATTCAGTAAATTCTTTCGATTATATTTCATTCTGATTTCTTCAAAAAATTTCATTTAAAAAATATTTTCTATGAAGAACTCAAATGCCGAAAAGGTTGAAAATGATAAAAAATATTATCCATAATATAAGTCCTACAGAGCCAAGAACTAATCCTGTTATTGCCAAGCCAGGTGAATCGTCCTTTTTAATTCCAATACCCCCACATATTATCCCTATGATTGAAGTTGCAAGTGGAACATACCATAAGATTATAAATGGTGTTGGAAAGAGTGAGATCAAAGAACTCACTATTCCAATCACGCCGAAAATTAAAGCTACAATACCAAGTGCTTTACCCATATTTATTTCTCCATTGATTTCTTTTTTTAACTTTTTAATTACTAATTTATGGTGTAAATTAGGGTAATAGCATATAAATTTATTCTAAATTATAATTTCTATGTTTAATGAATTTTTTATTTTGACGCAAATATATAAAAATCAATCTTTTAAGAGATATTGAAAGAAAAAAAAAGTAAAAAATTTAAAAAAAAAATTTAGCTAATTTCTGAACCGCATAAAGCACAAAAATTTCCTAACACAGATAATTTGGCTCCACAATTTGGGCAAAAATTGATTTTTTGTTCAAGGTTGTTTACTGGTTGAGGTTTAGGTAAGGCAGTTTGCAGTTCTGTAGATTCTGGAGCGTCATTAGTCGACAATTTGTTTAATGTTGCGAGCATAAAATAGCCTTTCACTTGATAGATAAATCCAATGATTGCCGGAACGATTAAAAACCATAATGAACTTAAGAGTGTACCTGTTTTTAGTTTATTGCACCCATTAATTGCCTCTTCAGATATATTAGCTGGAAACATCTTAAGGTTATTCTCAAAAAATATTTTTAGATTTTTCCACGCTTTCATTTCAGCTGCCACGCCTACATATATAAACACTATACCGGATATCATAAGAATTATAGGAACAGAGAGCGAGATATAGATAGGTAACGAGGTTGGGATAAAGAAAAATAGAGCAAGGTTAACTCCTCCGATAATCAAGACGACCATACCACATATTCTTGATATAAAACCCTTGATGTATTTTGAGCGAAATTCATGTAATAATGAGTTATTTAAGGTATAATTTGCCCTTTTAAGACTTCCCATTGCAATAAAAATAAAAATCATTGCTATAAAACCAGCTATTCCCGTGGCAATGCTTACAATCGTTAAAATTGCAACAACTTGAATATGTTTCCCAAAATCATGGAATTCTTTTCTAACACCTATATTTGACATTTTCGTTTTCGAATTTTGATTTTTAAGTATTTAATATATTCATCTCAAAGATAACTGATTAATGAATGGGAGTCCATTAATTGATGTTAGCGAAACTAGATTTTTTTAAAAATTTGTGATAGTGTACAAGTTATTTGTGATAGTGAACAAGTGAACAAGTTAGTGTTATTAATTAGATCATATGATCTATGATCATATAGATCGCTACTTTTTTTTTAATTATTAACAATCAATGATAGTTAATCAGAAAATTTTTATAGTTCTGATCACATTTTATATTTAAAAATAAAAAAAATGGTATTTACCCCATTTATTATAGAATTAGATCATTAAGTGTATTATAGAAAAGGTAAAATAAGATATGTTAAAGTGTCCAATTTGTGGTACGGAATATTCTTACGAGAGTAAGATATGTAAAAAGTGTGAGAGTTATTTAGAGTTTAGTGGGTTAGCAAAATCTGTAGAGGAGAATAAGTATAAGGGAGATTACACACATAAATGGAATTGTGCCGCTTTCTTGAATGATGATAAATTTATTTTTGCGATAAAAAGGCACCCTAAGGCATATATAGAGATAACAAGTGAACCATTTGATTTGCGAATAACACCTACGAGATATTATGAATGGAACACTGAATCAGCTACGAGATTTAGGTCAATTATTGAGAAATCATTTGCAGAATCAAAAATCGCAGTTGTCCCTGAATTAATTGATGATATTATGGAATTTATTGCAAGAAAAAGTGATTCATTGTTAATTTATGAATGAATTATTAAGAACATTTTAATAGATTATTAGGAAAAAAAATTATTGATATAAGGATATTGAGATAAAATGATTGAGAAAAATGATCCAAAACGGAAAGAAAAGTGTGATAAAGTTATTGAAAGAATAAAGGAAGAGGACATTAAATTTATTTATCTACAATTCACAGATATTCATGGAATTATTAAATCGTTTGAAATTAATGCGAAAAGGATTGAAGAAATTTTTGAACTGGGAGAGAATTTTGATGGAAGTTCGATTACCGGTTATGGTGCGATTGAGGAGAGTGATAAGGTTGCGCTTCCTGATCCAAGTACTTTTTATCTGTTACCTTGGAGGAAGCAGAATAAGGTTGCGCGAGTGATTTGTGATATTTACAAACCAGATGGAGAGCGTTATGAGGGTGACCCGCGCGGAATTTTACAGCGAGCTGTTAAAAAGGCTAAAGAGTTAGGCTATAGTTACTTTTGTGCTCCAGAAATGGAATTCTTTATATTAACTCCAGATACCGAGCAAGCAGTTAAGCCATCGGATATGAGAGGCTATTTTGATTATGATCCTTATGATATTAGTGAAATGATAAGATATAGAATCGCAGAATATTGTGATGCAATGGGAATTTCAGTGGAATGTGTTCACCATGAAGTTGCATTTGGGCAACATGAGATAGATTTTAGATATGATGAGGCAGTAAATACCGCAGATAATACAATTACAATTAAAGCAATAGTTAAAACAGTTTCTGCGCAACATAACTTAATAGGAACATTCATGCCTAAACCATTTGAGGGAATAAACGGTTCAGGAATGCATGTCCATCAATCTCTCTGGAAGAATGGAGATAATTTGTTTTATGATGAGAATGACAGAGATAATATTTCATTATTAATGAAAAAATGGATTGCTGGTCAATTGAAACATGCAATTTCCATGTGCGCGGTTTTAAGTAGCTGGCCAAATTCATACAAAAGACTTGTTCCGGGATATGAGGCACCTGTCTACCTTGCGTGGGGATTTAGGAATAGATCGCCGTTAATTAGGGTACCAGACTTTCATGGAAGACCTAATGCCGCAAGATGTGAGATAAGATGTCCTGATCCAGCAGGAAATCCATACCTCCAATTTGCAGTACTGCTTTCGGCTGGATTAGATGGAGTATTATCTAATGATATTGAATTATATGAACCTACTGATAGAAATGTATATCATTTAACTTCAAAAGAAATGGAAAAGGAGGGAATTATAGCATTACCAGGAAGTTTACGACGGGCTTTAGATGAATTTAAAGAATCGAAATTTATGAAAGAAGTATTTGGCGAACTTGCGTTTAAGAACTATTATTACGCGAAACTTGAGGAATATGATAAATATCGTTTGGTCGTAAGTGAATGGGAAAGAGATCGGTATATAACTCGTCTATAACCGTTTTATTAAAGAGTTAAATTTATCTTTTTATTAATTCTATAAATTTAATTAGATTTTAATTGGTTTATGAATTAAATTCTATAATTTTATTTAAATAAGATAATGTAAATTGTGGGTTCATTTGATTAACCAAACAATTAATGAATTATATTTTCCTCATTATAATATTAAAATTTTAGTAGTCTTATCATTCATAATTTTAATTTCAGTTGGCCTAATTTCGGCAATTTTAATACGCAAGCAAAAATTAAACAATAATTTAAAAGTTATCCTTTTATCAACTTCATTTATTTTTGGAGGGATAATTTTAGGTGGTGTGCCTAATGTTGTATTAGTATTTCAACAAATTTTTGCTGACATTGTAGTTCCTAATCTTTGGTTATTGTTACTTGTAAGAATTTTAATATTTTTGGGATTAACTTTAGTTTTTGGAAGAATTTTTTGTGGATATGTTTGTCCTCTAGGAACAATCCAAGAGCTAGCTTCTATGATACGGTTTAAACCAAAATTAGATTATAACCGAAAATCTAAGAAAAGAAAAAATATTTTACGTTGGATATTTTTTGGAATTTATGCCATTTTATCAATAATATGGGGATTGGAGGCAACATTATTTATGAATCCTATTAACGGATTTCTAATATTTTGGACACCCTTAAATTTTGTAATAATAATGGCATTTATTTTAATGATAATCATCATTTTTGTTAGCATTTTCATGTATCGTCCCTACTGTCGATATTTTTGCCCATTCGGGGCTTTAGCTTGCTTATTAGGCAGGATAAGTCCATTGAAAATAAGAAGAACCACTGCTTGCATTGAATGTGGAATTTGCGAAAAAATTTGCCCTACATTAGAAGGATTTGAATACAGTAATAAAGGTGAGTGTTATTTATGCAATCGTTGTATAGACTTTTGTACTAATGAAATGTTTATAGATAATCAAAAAATTGCTCAGATCAATAGATTTATTTCAATTTCTTCCTTAAATTTTGATATAACATCAAAAGAACAAACTTTTGATAAAATCATAAAAACTATGATAAGATTATTCATCCCATATAAACGAATGCATGCATCGGAACAGCTGTTTGAAGCTCTTAAAGGCAATCAGACTTTTTCTTTAGATGTTATTCAAAATATTATATCAAGATTAAGAGATATTTTTCCAGATGAAGTTAATCAATTGGATAAATCTAAATATATTGAATGGATTAAACAAAATGAACCTTTATGGAAAGAAAAAATTGAACCAATACATCTTGACAAATTATTTTATGGCTTAACAAAAGAAACCTAATAATAGACGGATCACTTGTTTATAGTTAAAAGAATAAAATTATACACTATCTTCTTTTGTTAAATTAGTTCTATTTTATTAAGTAATATCTCATTTTTTGATATTATGAGGTTTTTATCTTTCCACTGTGAACGTTTTAGGTATAAAGCTTTAAAAAGAAGTCGGTCACAAGTTTTCGAGGATTTAACAGATTTAAATAAAGAAAACAGTCTAGACAATCTTATCTTACTTTTTATTAGCATAGAGAAAAAAGATGAGACTAATCCCCAACTTTTGGTGAAAGCGGTAATAGAAATTGAAAAAATAATAAAGCAGATTAAAGTATCCAATATTGTACTCTTATCATTTGCTCATCTTTTTGGTGATTTAAGTAGTCCAGAATTTAGTTTAAAGACTCTAAAAGAATTAGAAGATCTTTTTAAAGAGAGATACACTGTTCTCAGACCTCCTTTTGGCTGGTTTAATGAATTAGAGATAAAGGCAAAAGGACATCCTTTATCAAGAATTTCGAGAAAGATTGGATAATAGCTTAAGGATTGTTTTTTATTTTAGATATGTCTAATTTCCATACTCCATAACCTAAAAATATAAAACTAATTATTGAAGCAATATGTACTATCTTTTGGGCAATAACTACGATATCATATTCAATAATTATTATTCCTATCACTAAAGTTGAGAGAGCTATGAAAAAGACTAGTACATATGTTAAAAAGATTATTGAATAAATTCTTGGGAAATCTTTATTTAAATAGAGTGCTATAGTGTAAAAAACACCGTTAAGTGAGAGAGAGAGATATGCTATAGAAGCTAAAATCAAATGAGCTATATCCAAAAGATCGATTGGAGTAAATACAATTCCAATTATTGATAATGATGCAATAATTCCGAGAATTGAACCTATTTTAGCCATTTTTATCTTCAATTCCCCATTTTGGAATAATTCAGAGAATATTAAATAAAAAGGAATAAATAAAATCGCGTATAACACTAAGGCAATTGAAAATAATATTATTGAAACAGTATTAGGAATTCCTGAATAACCAATTGTTCTTCCTAAATCACTTACAATATTTTCCCAAAATGAATATCCAGAAACAATAGGATCTTTATAGTTTCCTCCAGTGTAAAATAACATTGCTATAAATAATAAAACGACAAGTAAAACACACCCTAGAATTTCAGCAATTACCGCTTTATTTTTCCATTTTTTGAGATTTATTTTTATCATTCTCAAATTAAATTTCGATTTCAAATTAATCAGGAAAAAATTAAATCTTAATAATATATTGATTTAGAAATTTTTGATTATTTAATAATTTAGCAGATTCAGACCTTAAGTCTCCCATCTCTTCAATTTGTTTTATGATATTTTAAACTAATGAAAATAAAAAATATTCCAGGAAAATTGAATAATATTTATTGAATGAATATTTAACATACTTTTAGTTTTAAATTTCGGTGAGAAACTTATCTACCATATCTTTATTTGGTAGTAACACTTTAGCGTAGGGTAATGCTTTTATTTTCACTCGTTCTGATTCATATGGATAATAAAAATATAATATAATCCACATAAATGAGCCTAATAACCAAAATAATAATACTATTATTATGTAAATATTAAGCATAGCAATGTTATTTTGAATGAGGGTGGACAACACTAAATTTCCGATGATGCCACCTAAGTTTAACATTAAGCTATTTAACCCGTTGACCGTGCTCCTAAGTCTTGGGATACATACTTCGGTATAGATAGCAAACTGATTTCCTACGGCAAAATATGTAAAGAAATACCCAATAATCCCCAAAAGTAGAAAAGGATGGATATAAAATCCTATGAGAAAGGAGATTCCAATGAGAAGCCCCAAAAAGGATACGAACATACGACCTCTATTATGGAAAAGATGATGATATTTATCCCCTAGTTTTCCGCCAATAATTGCTCCTGGAAGCGATCCTAGACCAGCGAAGATATAAAGAAAAGTAGCCCATGCTTCATTATTTACTTTAATAGTGAGATAAAATATCGCCCAGTTCCCCAATGTAAAAATAGCAAGACCAGAACAAAACACTGAAATTAAAATAGCTGAGACTGATTTAATTTTAAAAAGATCGAGTACATCTTTGCCAGTGATTTTATAGTTATAGGCAGTAGTTCCTTTCAGATCAGTTTCTACAATTCCATGGTCAGAATCAATACCATGAATAAAATATGCACTTAGCACAACTATTCCTATAATAGCCCCTAGCATAAATCCCACCCTCCACCCTGTAATTCCTCCAATAATAATTCCAACTCCATTTCCCAGAAGATATCCAAACTGCATTATACCAAATTTCGTGCCTCTTTCTTTAGGGCTGTAGAGATCACCGATCATTGAAAACCCTATTGGTAAAAAAGCTCCAGTTCCTATAGCACTAATAATAAGAAATATAAAAAACATTGCAAAATTTAACGAGATGCTGAGCAATCCATAGGATATTATCCAGATAAAATTGGTAAATATAAATAGATTTTTTCTGGTGATTTTCTTAGCAAGGTAATTAGTATAATATCCAAAAAACAGGATACTTACAATACTAGTAAGTAAGTTCATCGTAATTAATAATCCAATACCGAATGAAGTTGTACCTTGAAGGTTTAATAATAAATCGTCTATATTTGCAGGTAAAATCCCCATGCTAAAATAAATCATCAAATACAAACCAAAAATCAAGCTAAAAGCGTTTTTTCGCTGCAATTCAAACCATACGTTATCTTGCAAAATATTCTTAAATATTGGAGTTTTTTTTTCAAACCTATAATCTTTTCCAATTTGATAGTCTAAATTTTCAAAAAAGGTGTTATGTTCTTCAATGAGCCGAATTAAACGTTCATGATTTATTTTCATATAATTTCAAAACCTTTATGATTGAAATAATATAATTAATGGTGAAATTATTGACATCTATATATAAAGAAAAAATTCTGGGGGGATGCAAAACTCAGTGATAATTAATTTTTTATCTAAGTCTAATTTTTAGATTATGTAAAATAAATAGTGATATCAAATACTTCATCGTTAATTTTTCCTTTAATCTCCAAATCGATATGGTCAATCATAGAGAACCTTAAATTAAATCGATCTCCAAAACACTTTTCATAAAAATAAATCATTGGCTCATATTTTTCTTGAATTTGTGAAATAGGAATAGACTTTATTGATTTAAAATGGAAAAACGGATCATATTTAGAGCTAAAAATGTAATATATTAATTGGCTTTGGTGGTGAAAAGCAATAAAACAATTTAAGTTTACTTCATAAAAGAGTTTGAATCGATCTTTGCAATCTTTCCATTTCAAGATTATGTGTATTAAATGTGTACCAACTATCCCTTTTACCATCTTTTCCTTGTTTATTTGGCGCTCCATAGAGATGTCGATTAAATCATTGAAGTTATATCGTTCTCTTTCAGTTAAATCAATGAAGGGAATGTTGTAATTTGAGTCATGGAGCAAAATATATTTTATCAATTCAGCACTTTCTTCAGGATAACGAGTATAAAGGATTTTTAACGCCTCGAATCGAACATTATTACTACTGTCTGATAATGCTAAGTGTTTCAAAACCGAAAAAACATCATACTTCCCAAAATCGAATTTTAATAGCTTTTTTAAATTATTTAATCGCTCTCTATCATTATCGGAGTATTGGATAATATGTAGTAATTCCTCAAGATACTTTTTTTTTTCTAAGTTGTTTATATTGAAGTCTTTGGTTGAAAACTTTTCCATTACTACTCATTGAGATTAATGAATATTTTATAGGTGTTATAATTTGTAAATCTATTTAAACAAAAAATTCTCTATTAATCCAAATAATTTGGATTATGAAATTTTTTCTTGGTATTGTTCTTCTAATTTTTTGGCTGACTCAGTTATTGCGAGACCCCCTAATGATGTACATCGTAATTGAGAAGGTAACATTTTTCCACTCTCATAAGAGGCTTTGATACAGTCATCAAGATTGATTGGGTTAATATAACCTCCCATAATAATATCGGCGCATATAAAAGCATTTGAAGCAGCAACAGCATTTCTTGTGTGGCAGGGAATTTCACAAAATCCAGCAACGAGATCACAAACTGATCCCATGGTATTTTGTAAAGCAATAGCTGCTGCATTTGTGGCAAAATTTGGGTTTCCATTGGCGGCCTCAACAACAGCTCCTGCAGCCATTGCAGCAGCGATTCCTATTTCAACTTGACACCCTGCGATTTCAGCAGCAAAAGTTGAATTCATAGCGTTTACTAAACCTATTACTCCAGCAACTAGTGCACAATTAACAATCTTTTCTATAGAGAGATTAAAATCATAGTGAAGAGTATAAAGAACAGAAGCGATAACTCCACATGAACCGCCTGTAGGTGCAGCACAGATTAAACCGCCAGAAGAGGCTGTATCCATTGCTGCCAATGCTCTATAAGCACTTTTTATATTTATTCCTGGATTAACTAGATTTCCATTGATTTCTTCTTGTTGTATTTTACTTGCAGAATGTTCTAATAAGTTCATTGAAGAATTTTTGCTTTTTAAGCCCATTTCTACAGAAGAAAACATTACAGATATCCTTTTTTTAATCTCATCTATAATAATTTTTTTATCTAAATTGAGTAAGGTTGATTCATATTCAAGACCTATTTCTCCAAGTTCAAATCCTTTACTTGTTGCTATTTTTAACATTTCTGAAGTATTTGTAAATATTGGGGTTCCATGTATAGGGAAGACTATAGGACTCGTAATCCAAATATTTGTTATTTCTACATTTTTTGATAAAAATCCGATAAAATTTTCTTCAAAACTATATGGATCTTTTACTTGAATAAAAGATGATTGCTCAATTCTTTGTATATCAGAAATTTTCGGAGATTCAAATCTTGATTGCACAATATCCTTTATTTCCTCTTCAAAATTTGAGTTAAATTCAACTAAAAGATTATTTAATTGACCATTGATTATAACATTCCAATTATTGAGTCTATCTATTAATACCATACCACCCCCTAGTGATTTAGCTACAAAAGTTAGAAAAACTCCATTATATAGAGATATTTCTATAAGGATATAATTCGGATGATCCGCATTTGGTAGATCCTTTGTTTGAAAATAATGATTAATTCCCAGTTTTTTGGCAATTTCTAAAGAATCAAAAAAATTGGGGGCTTCCACAGATAAACCAATCAAACCGGCCAGGAAAGCAATTTCACTGTTTTGAGATTTATAGACCCTACCAAAAGAACTTTTCGAATCAAAAGTGATGTGAACTTCTTTAATCTTATCTTTACATAGCATTTTGGTTAAACACCCAATATTATAAGATGCTGCGGTATGCGAACTCGAAGGACCATGCATAATCGGACCTAAAACATCATTCAAAATGCTTAAATCTATAACTTCTCACCCTCTTCAATTTGAAATTACATTATAAATATTATAAACATCTACTTAAGAATACATTTTCTATACTTGATTAAAAAAAACTTCAGATTATGATTTTTACCTAGTTCACCAAAATTAAAATATTAAGGTTATCTTTTACCCATTTCTTCAATGTATTGTAGAGATTGATGTCTAAAGTACGTATTATAAAGGGTAGCATAATACCCCTTTTGACTCATTAATTTTGCATGATTACCTTCTTCGATGATTTTTCCATTTTCTAAAACAATGATTCTATCAACATGTCGTACCGTCCATAACCGATGAGCGATAACTATAGATGTCCTACCTTCCATAGTTATTTCTAAAGCGTCTTGAATCCGTGTTTCCGTAAAGGGATCCACTGAAGCTGTTGCCTCATCCAAGATGAGAATCGAGGGGTCTTCTAATAAGACTCTGGCAAAAGCTACTAATTGGCGCTGTCCCATTGAAAGTAAGCTGCCTCTTTCTCCTACATTGGTATTCAATCCATTTGGAAGGCTATTTGCCCACTCTGAACCACCTGCTTTATCTAAAGCACTGATCACATCTTCACATTTCGCTGAGCTACAGCCATAATTAATATTGTTTTCAACTGTATCAGCCCATAAAAAAGGTATTTGGGGGATGATACCAATTTGGCGTCTATATTCAGTAAGATCATAGTCTCTAATACTTATTCCGTCCACTACTATATCACCGCCTTGAAATTCATAAAATCTTGCTATAAGGTTAGCTAGACTTGATTTACCAGCCCCAGTATGTCCTACTATAGCTAAAGATTCTCCTGGTTTTATCTTTAATGAAAAATTATCGAAAACCTTTTTCCCCTCTTCATATTGAAAAATTAATTTTTTGAACTCAATTTCTCCTTTTAATTTTTCAGGTATAAGATTATTTCGTTGCACAACTACTGGAGGAGTATCTATTATAGAAAAGATTCTTTCAGCTGCTGAAAGTCCAGCTTGAAATTGAGGCCAAAATGATGCGATAGTTAATAAAGGAAAGAAAAGCAGATTGAGACTTTGCAAAAACATGTTAAAATCTCCAGCATTTATCGAATTAAAGATAAGGAAATTACCACCATAATACACTAAAATAGCTAAAACAATTCCTTGAACAATTCCTAATGTAGGAAAAATGGCATTTAAAGTAAAAGCTCTCTTTAAATTAACTTTGTATGATTGAATGTTTACCATATTGAATTGATCATATAGTTTTTGCTCTTGTCCAAATGTTTTAGCAATTTGAATACCCGAGAAGCTTTCTTTTGCAAACGCATTTACAGATGCTAAAGCTCGCTGCCCTAATAAAGTCATTTTTCTAGCTAACTTTCTGTAAGATAATGCTACAATAAAAAAAAGTGGGATGGCAATTAACATTAGAAATGTAAGAAAACTATTGATTGTTAATAAAAGAATAATTAATATAAGCATAACAAATATAGAAGATATAACTTCTATAGTAAGTTCTACCATTTGTCCAAATTCTCGACTATCTGTATTAATTCTACTTACAATTTTTCCAGTTGGATTTTTATCAAAAAAAGAAAGATCATGATTTAAAATCGAATTAGTAGCATCTTTTCTCAAATCAAGAACTACATAGCCTAATGCTTTTGCTGCATTTTTCTGTCGATAATAATTAAATAGAAAACTCAATACATTTAAAACTAGAATAAGTAAAATTAGAAAAAGGAAATAAGTAGCGTCTGCATTGAATTGTAAATTAGTAATTGCAATAGAAGTGATTAATGGTACGAATGCCGTTGTTAGAGATGAGATTGTGAGAAATAAGACAACAATTGCCATATATTTTTTATATGGAGAGAAGTAGAAAGATATCCTTTTTATTAATCTACGATCCTTATATTTTCTATCGTAGACTTCCGCATCCAAACCAACCCAAACCATTTTATATCTCACCCTTTATTAAGCGTTCCTCATTTAGATCAAACTTTTTAACAAAAATTTTTCTATATTCTCCAGAAGTTTTAAGAAGCTCCTCGTGTGATCCCTTAGCGGAAATCTCGCCATTTTTTAAAACAATAATAAGATTAGCCCAACGAATTTGACTCAGACGAGGAGTAATTAAGAATGTAGTTCGATTTTTTAAGATATTCTTAATGGCATATTGAATTTTATCTTCTGTATTAGAATCTATTGCTGATGTTGAGTCATCTAAAATAAGTAACCTGGGGTTTGATAGAAATGCACGTGCAATAGCAATTCTTTGTCTTTCACCTCCACTTAACTGCACACCTCTCTCTCCTATCTCAGATTCATATTCTTCTGCCAAATTTGAGATGAATTCATGAGCTTGAGCTTGTTTTGCAGCATTTATAACTTCTTCAAGTACGCTTGTTCTCCCAAATGTTATATTATCAAATACCGAAAATGAAAATAAAAAAACATCTTGTTCTATATATGAAATTTGGTCTCTTAAGGATTTTAATGAATAATCCCGAATATCAATATTATCTACAAGGATTTTACCTTCTGAGACGTCATATAATCTTGATATTAATTTAGTTAATGTAGTCTTTCCAGAACCAGTAGTACCGACAATTGCCACCGTTTGACCAGGGCTCACTTCAAATGAAATATTTTTTAAAACATATTTATCGCTTCCTGGATATTTGAAAGAAACTTGATCAAAAACTATTGATCCTTCTAAATCTTTCTTAATACCCTCGGGATTTTCATTAATTTCTGAACTTTGGTTCATTAATTCAAGTAGTCTTTGAGCACTTGAACCAGCTAACTTTATAATTGCAAATACAAATATTGAAATAAAAGTGGGAAATCTCAATAATCCTAATAAAGCTAAATAGGAAATTATTTGTCCTATCGAAATTATTCCATTTAAATATAAAATCAGAGAATGAGTAAATCCTATTGTTACTATTAATGCTAAATAAAGAATGGGGAGGTATTTTGCTTGAATTTTCCCTTGTTCTATATACGCATCCCTATATTTCTCTGCATAGTTTAAATATTTGTTTAATTCGTAGAGTTCTTTAGTGGATCCTTTTACAACCTCTATGCCCGAGAGGGCTTCATTTAAAGTAGCATTGATCATCCCAAAATTCATCCTTAATTTACCGGTAACAGGTGATAACTTACGGTTATATGATCTTAAAGTTATTAAAAATAAAAATGTGAAAATTATTGGTTCTAATACTAATTCTATAGGATAAAGAAAAATTATGAAGAATAAAGGGATAATTAAAGAGGTAAACGATTCTAAAATTAAAGAAATCGCAGGACTCATCAAAAAATTTAACATTCGGACATCATCGGTAACCCGGGCCATTAAAT
>JBATUM010000203.1:0-2229 GCA_049671145.1 Promethearchaeia archaeon | reverse complement strand
AGTTCTTTAAGATATAAAAAAGTCCTTGATAAATAATCCATATCATAGTTATAAAGTTTATCTAATAGACGCCACTCCGCTTTCCTCATCTTTCGCCTTTCTTCTTTTACATTTTCACAGACATCATGGGCTTTGCTAAGATCAGACCCAATTAATTTAACAGCATCTGATAAAAAATTAGAAATTATCCTCAATGATTTGAGAATATTTTGAATTTGAAGTTTAAATTCCTCATCGGGGAAAACAACCCTATAAAGAAGTAATTTATTAGCCATAAATTCCCCTATATTTTTAATCTCATTAATTTTATTAAATAATTTTAATCGATCTGCTTTTGAAAACATTAATTTAGACTTAAAAATTTTAGATTCGAATTTTTTTTTAATTGAGACTTCTGTAATTGTTTTAATAACATAATCTAGATTTTGTTTAAAGTCTTTGAAATTTTCTTCTACAAGATATTCTATTCCTTCGATGAGTTTCAAATTTTGTTCGTTTATGGTATCCATAAATAAATGGGTCAATTCATCAATGCTCATTTTACTAATCTTTTTATCATCTATTTCTTCTTCCATTTTTATCATTCTAAAAATTATTGATTGAATAGCTAAGAATTATTAGATTTAATTGAGATTCTTATTAGAAATGAATTTAATTACATATAAGATTATTTAGCAAATTAATTTTTTGTTTTGATTATTAATAGTAAAATAAAGAACATAACAAGTTACTTCTTTCTGTAGAGACACACTTTTAGTTGAATCTCCCTTTTTTGAAACATAATATCAAATATGAGCTTTATATTACTCTATATACTACTATATAGAGTATATAGAGTATATAGCGCAATATTAATGAACTATTGACTAAATTATAACATATAATTTACCAATTTTCATGGTTATCAACAGATCTAATTAAAGTTTCAGATATATGAAATCAAATACAAGGAGTACTATTATTTGAATAGAAAAAGTCTATATATTTTAATATTTATATTGGGAATTGGAGGAGGAATACTATTTACTCTTATTGATTATTTTATTAGATCTTTTATATAGTTAAATATTTATTTTTTTTTTAGTTATGAAAAGCAAACGCAGGGTTAAGAAAAACAATAAAGGAACATTTATCGTAATATTTATTTTAGGTTTTTTAATCGGAACTCTCTTTACTAATATCTTGATTTTTGGAAGGGAAGATGTAGTCCATATTACTATAATATATAGTTCTGAAAAAGCGAGTTGGATGACAATTGCTTATACTGATTTCATGGATGATTGGAGAAATACACATCCAGATGAAGAAATAAAAATTGACATGCATCCATATGGATCATCAGATTCAATTATCAGTATTCTTAATGGAGAGATATTTCCCACAATATGGAGCCCCGCAAGTTCTATTTGGATGACTTTTTTAAACACAAAATGGGCAGATTATACCGGAAGTGTGATCCCGATTGTAGATATCGAAGCTGCTGTTAAATTAATTTATTCACCTATTGTAATTGCAACCTGGGAAACCTTTAATGTAACACATAATATTCAAGGATTCACTGATCTACATGATCTTAATTTAGATCCTAGTGTAAATGTTAAAATGGCGCATACTGATCCACGTTTATCAAATTCTGGTTATATGAGCGTAATAATGGCTGTTTCAGCGGCATCTGGTACGACTTCAGAAAACCTAACTATGAGTGATCTTACTAATTCTAATAATCAACAATGGCTCAGAGAATTCGAGTCAAGTGCAGTGATGTATGGAAAATCTACGGGATTTTTAGCTCGATATATGAAAAGTGGGGGCCCAGACGCATTAAATATTGCATTTCTTTACGAAAATTTAATAAGAGATATTTCGAGTACTTCAGTTGGAGGTAAAGTCATTGCAGTTTACCCAGAAGAAGGAACAATTTATAGTGATCATCCTTTTTGTATATTAAACGCGAATTGGATTACTCCTGAACAACGAGATGTAGCTGAAGAATTTCTTGATTTTCTCAATCAGACTGAAACTGTTGAATCTGCGATGACATATGGATTTCGTCCTATTGACCCTTCAATACCGATAGATCCTGATGTTTTTAATTATGAAAATAACGGCATCGCTTATGATATCAATGTTTCAGAATTAAAGACACCTTTAGATGGAAATGTTTTATTAAAAATACCTGATTTATGGTTGCTTTGTAAAGCAACAGCATAAAGATTTTTTATTTAATGA
>JBATUM010000202.1:0-20656 GCA_049671145.1 Promethearchaeia archaeon | reverse complement strand
GTCCGGGTTCATCTGCTTCCCATATGAGCGCTATTTTGTCTCCGTTTCCAGCTATAACATGTCTATCTAAACAGTTATAAGCTACGTTAAGTTTGCCACCTACAAACCACTTTCCTGGAAAGAGTTCGGTTTTTTCCCATACTTTATCGTATGGTTTAAACCAATCAAGTGACTTTGCTTGTTTGTCCCAGAACCCTTCCATATCTTCGATAGATTCTTGATAAAGTTCTTTATATTCTTCAAATGACATACCCGTTTTTGCAAATTTTTTGTTTAATTTAACAGGATCAAAAATACGAGTTTCAGTAAGTATACTTTCCATTTTTTTGTCTTTTTCTGACATGGTTTTTCACATATTTATATTTTTCATTAAATTGATACATTTAGATATCTTGATTGTATAAATTCATCAAGTATTTTAAAGCTTGTTTTCCAGCCTCATCCCACTTAAAGCTCGTGCTTTTCATTGGATAAGAACTATTCATGAGAATAGTATTTGAGATTGCATTTAAACATTTTATCTATAAATCATATAAAATGTATTTTGAAGCAAGGGATTTGATAATCTAATGGATTGAAAAACACATGAAATATAAATTTCAGTACATATATCAAAAGAATTATATGTATAAAGAGATAAATTATTACAATAGTAGACCTTGTATTAATCAATTATTTAATATTATATTGGTAAAAATGGAAAAAATTGAATTGCCTGATTGGCGTGAAAAGTGGAAAGAAAAAGAAATAACAGCAAAAGAAGCAATTAATAAAATCATACCTGGTAATCGAGTGTTTATTGATACAGCATGTTCTGAGCCACAAGCATTAACTTCAGAATTAATTAAACAATCGGATAAATTAATAGATACTGAAATACTCCATTTCCTGACAATAGGTCCTGAAAAATATTTTAAAGATAAAGCAGAAGATCTTTTTAGACATAATGCTTTTTTCATTGGAAAGACTCTTCGTGAAGAAATTAATAAAGGGCAAGCGGATTATACACCAATATATGCGAGTGAAATTCCCTCATTATTCTTAACAGGCCGAAAGCATATTGATGTTGCTCTTATACAAGTATCTCCTCCAGATCCTAATGGTTTTTGTTCTTTAGGAATTAATGTAGATATTGCTAAGCCAATAGCTCAATCATCATATATAAATATTGCTGAAATTAACCCCCAAATGCCACGTACTTTAGGAAACAGTTTTATTCACATGAAAGAAATAGATTATTTCGTGTATAATGATTGCCCATTATTAGAATTTCATTTTGAAGCACCAGATGAGATTGCTGAAAGAATTGGCAACAATCTAGCGAATTTAATAGAGAATAAGTCAACAATTCATGTTGGTTTTGGTGATTTACCTAATGCTACATTAAAATTTTTAGGGGATAAGAAAGATTTGGGTATGCATTCACATTATATTACAGATAATATAATTCCTTTAATAGAAGAGGGGGTTTTAACTAGTAGAAAAAAGAATTTTCACCCCGAAAAAATTATTACCAGCTTTGCTTTAGGAACTCGAAAATTGTATAATTTTGTGGATAACAATCCTTATATTGAATTTTATCCTTCGGATTATATATGCAATCCTAGGTATATCGGGATGAACAAGAAGATGGTTTCAATTAATTCTGCTCGACAAATTGATCTTACTGGTCAAGTAAATGCTGGTACAGAAGGATACAGGTTCTATTCTGGTTTTGGAGAAACAATTGATTTTATGAGAGGATCAGCATTTTCTAAAGGTGGTAAACCTATTATAATTATCCCCTCAACATCTAGAGATGGTGAAAAATCACGAATTGTACCTCATTTAGACGAAGGCGCGGGAGTAATGTTATCACGCGGGGATGTTTATTATGTTGTAACTGAATGGGGCGTAGCATATGTACATGGTAAATCGATTAGAGAAAGAATCCTTGAATTAATCTGTATAGCGCATCCAAAATTCCGCCAATCTTTACTAGAGGAGGCAAAAAAATTGAATTATATTTATTCTGATCAGATGCTTTCCTGTGATGACAAAGGGCGGATTTGCCTTTATCCAGGTGAATATGAAACTATTTATACAACATTTAATAAGGAAAAGATAAGAATTCGTCCTGTTAAAACTACCGATGAGCCCTTATTAAGAGGGTTGTATTACTCATTAAGTGAGAGAGATAGATATTTAAGATTCTTTGAATTGAAAAAAGAATTTACTCATTCTAAAACTCAATTTGAAGTAAATATTGATTATAACAACATTTTTTCTATAGGAGCGTTTATTGGTGAAATTGGAAAAGAAAAAATGATTGGAAATGCTACATATTACTTAAATCCCAAATTAAACATGGGAGAATATAGTTTCCTTGTAAGAGAAGATTATAGAGGGAAAGGTATTGGAGCTTTTCTTTATCAACATATAATTATTATCGCAAAAGAGAAAGGATTAAAAGGACTTTATGGTAGTATACACATTCAAAATAAAAGCGCTGTCAGAATTATTCAAACAGGTGGATATACTAAAATAACCCCCCCAGAGGCAGGAGAAAAAGAGTTATTTTATGAAGTTTTTTTTAATAAGGAAAATTCATTGGAATGAATAATCATTATTTTTATTTTTCTTCTTTAATTATTAATTTTGTTCATCTATGAGGTTTAAAAATACAGATTATCATGTCCATACAAAGAATTGGAGTATAGATGTTGACCAAGATGGTCCTATTTTTGAGGATTATATAAAACTTGCCGAAATGCATCAAATTAACGTGTGTTTTCTTGAACACTTTGAGCTTTATTATGTAGAGAAGGATAAGTTGAATCCATTTTATAATGGAGGAATCGACGATTATCTTGAAGAAATTGATAAATTGAAAGAAACATATGACTTTATTCTGGGGGGACTTGAGGTTGAATATTATATTGATAGGGAAATTACATTAATGGAATTTATGGATGATTATGGTAAAGAATTAGATTTTATTGCTGGCTCAATACATGAATGGATTCATCAATACCCAATAACAACGAGAGAGAGATTAGAAGAGCTCGTAAAAAAGGTATCAGTAAAACAAATAATTGATGATTATTTTGAAGTATATAAAAAAATGATTGAGTCGAGAATTTTTAAAAATGTATGCCATATAGATACAATATTTCGTTATATTAATGAGAATGATATTATACCAACTAAAGATAGCAATACATCGGATGAAAGAGTGTTAGAATTGGGGCGTATATGTATAAAAAACAAAATTCAAATTGAATATAATTTATCAGGAACAAAATTTCCAATAGGAAGAACATTTCCTTCTAAGGGAGTACTTATTAATTTATTAAACGAGGGTGCAACATTTTTTGTTGGATCGGATTCTCATTCAGTAAATTATTTTACTAAACAAATCCCTAAAGTCAAAAAGGCATATGATTTAATCTATTCAATTCAAAAATTTAATATTTTATAAAAATTAAAGATGGACCCAAAAGAATTATTACATCGCGTAGATGAATGGGATCAAAAAGTTATTTTGAAATATAATGGGATAGGAGGAAAACCATTCACTTATTTTTTAAAGATTGTATCATTTTTCGGCCGAGAGACAATTTGGTTTATACTAATGGCATATTATTTATTTATTTGGTATCATCCTTACTTATTAGCGCATATTTGTATTACGTTTTTGATTGGGGTGGTAACAATTGCACCTATTAAGAGATTATTCGAAAGATCTCGTCCTTTTGAAAGATTAGAAAATTTAAATGTTCTTGAAAGAAAACCTACTTCAAGAAGCTTCCCTTCTTGGCACGCATATAATATTACATCACAAGGCTTATTATTTGGGTATTTATTGAGTTCCTTAATCTTTACCGTACTATTTCTAATCCTCTCTATTATTGTTGCATTTTCAAGAATTCAGCTAGGCGTCCATTATCCTAGCGATGTTATTGCTGGATTTTTTATCGGTATAATTGGATTTTTTTTATCTATATTTCTACTTTCACCGCTTTTTCTCGAGCTAATAAAATTTTTTGAACAGTTAATAAATTATGAGATTCAATATTATCAACTTAATTCATGGTTATTTGAGAAAAGTTGGTACATTTTACTCTGTATTGGAATTTTCAGTTTAATCCTTTTTATTTCAAGTTATAAAAGGTTAAAAGATTTATATAAAAAACTAAAAGCAGTTTCATTATAACGTTGAATTACTGAGCTTTAAAGATTAAGTTTGCGTTTTTTATCAAATAATTGTTTTAACTCATCAAGTACTTTTAATCTAGAATCAGCAGGATTGGCTTGACCTTCTGCCTGTTTAGGATTAGCAATACTAATTGGAATTCCACTTTGTGCCACTTGAAATGCTCCACTCTCAATTGCCCTTAATCGGCTATCAAGATCATTTAATTGCTTTGAGATACTCTCTGAAAGTCTAATTACAGCATTCATAGTTTCTTCCAAAGTTTTACCTAAACCTTCTACTTTCCTTAAAGTAGGGTTAGTTAATGAATCTGTGGTTTTCATTACTTCTTTAATATATTTTGAGAATTGAGGTTCATTTGAAATTAAGGAATAAATGGAAGTTAAGTAAGCTTCATAATCAAAACCATATTGATTCAACAACATATTAATATTATCTTTCAATAATTCAACACTTAGTAAGATTTCTGGTTCATTTTTTATATCTGGGTCGACCTTATGTATATAAATTACAATAAAAGGATTTTCCTCCAAAGTTTCTAAAATTTGCAATATTTGTTCAAAATACTCGAATGATTCTGCAAATCTTTCTGAATTTTGGACATCAATCACATAAATTAGTAAATCTATTTGAAGAAAGTAATGTTCTGGATTCTTGATATATTTATTTCGGTAAATTTTTTGACCTCCCATATCCCATACAAAAACATCGAGTTCAGATTCATCTGTTTTTATAAATTGGCGGTGTACTCCTTTAGTTGGTTTCAGATTAGCTAATTCAGTTATTCCTAATTTCCCACCATATTTAGATAATATTGCTGTTTTTCCTGCATCATCTAAACCTATTATAATTACTTTTTGGGCTATTTTTTCAAAAATTTCTTCTTGATCTTTTACATTAATTACTATTAAACTGATTGTTATAGCTTTTTTTAAGTTTTTTTCTAAATCAGGATAAGATTCTTTAAGGGTTTCAATTTTTTTGTTTATTTCTAGTTGATCTCCTATATGCTTCTTTCTAATAGCTTCAAATAGATCTTCTCTATTGATTTTTGATATTTCTTCTATATTTGAAACATCTAAAACTTCATTTAAAAATTCAGAAACAGTTTTATCAATAAATTTGTAAGATTGAATTGGTAATTGTTTTATATCATCAATAGTTTCTATTTTACTTATTTTAACCTCTTTATGGTCCAGAAATTTTGAAAAAATATTAATAATATTTGAAATATCTGTTGACATTGTCTTGCCTGCTTTTATTTTTACATATTATTAATCTTGACAAGTTTTTATTATTATTTATTTATCGTTTATGATAATAGTTAAATAATTTAAGATTTAAATCTTCACTACCGATTTAAATTAATTAACATTTAAATATGCGATTTATTTTAAATACCATACGAAGAATAAAAAACTCCAATAACCGCATCAGTATAATCGTTATATATGCCATCAAAATTTGAAGAAGACAACTTTTTTGAAGAGGATAAGGAACAGTGTTGTGATTCCCCTAAAATCAGTGAGGAAGATGGATTCAATGTCTGTTTGAATTGCGGATATGTATACAGTAGAATTCTTGACGATTCTCCTCGGAGAGCATTTACTCAAGAGGAAATTCAGAAAAGAAAAAGTAATGAACGCGTTTATAGTCCCATTGGGCCAAGAACAATCATTCGTGGAAGTCGTGATGCGAGAGGAACGTTACTTAGCCCAAAATATAAATCAAAATTCAATAGGTTAGCAAAAATTCATAGATCTCTCACTACTAGTTATGAAAGAAATCTATGGATAGCCTTACCAAATCTGCAAAGACTACAAAAAAGATTAAGTATTCCTGACACGGTGGCTGAAGATGCTCTACGGATCTATACACAAACTGTAAAAAAGAAATTGACAATGGGAAGGAGTATTGATACACTTCTTTCGGCTTCGATATTTTGTGCTTTAAGAGTCCATGGAATTCCGAGAACTGTAGAAGAAATTACTAAAGTTGCCCAAATTCCAAAGAAGAAAGTTATTAAAAGCTATAGATTAATTATAATGGAAGTTTTACCAAATTTAAATTTGAAAGTCCAACATTTTACTCCTGATAGATACGTAGACAAATTTAATGATGAATTAAAATTATCTATGCAATGCAGAAATATAGCTGTGAAAATTATTGAAAATGCAAAAACACACGGCTTTAATTCTGCTGGGAAGGATCCAAAAGGAATTGCTGCAGCAGCAATATATATAGGATCTAAAATGTGTAATGAAAATAGAACCCAAAAAGAGATTAGTAAATTAGCTCGTGTAACAGAAGTTACATTACGAATGAGAGTGAAAGATTTAATGAAGTATGCTAATATTTCATAGTAATTTAGAATTCTATTTTTTTTAACTTATTCTCTTCCTCAAATAGCGGCAGAATTTCTAACATTTCATTAATTTGAGGTATAAATTTATCTAATTTGTTTTCAATGACATCTAGAATAAAGTGAATGCACCGTATATAAAATGTATCTTCTACTAATCTTTTATTCAATCCAAGAGAATCCAAGAATTGTTTTACGTTAAATCTGATATTTTTTATAGGCTCCTTGACTTTTATAAAGGCTAGACCATGTAAAAGAATTAATAATGAACTTGTGCTAAAATCTTTCCTTTTAGAGATTGAAATTCCTAGATTATAATATTCTTCTCCAGCTAATTTGAAATTTTCTTCCTGTAAAGTAGTAATGATATCTTTATAATATCTCCTTCTCATAACAGTACGCTTTCTTAAGACATCTTCTTTTTCTCTTCTAACATCTCCCATTTTTTGATGCAGATTAGCAAAATTTTGCTCAATTTCAACTAACAGTTTATTTTTTCTGCCTAAATCTTTTCTTGTTATAGTTTCTTTTATTTCTTCTTTAATAATCTCTTCTGGAATTAAACTTTGTAGATAATCAATTTCAGGTTGAAATAAGACTAACCTATCTATAAGGTTTTCTAGACCAATTCTTATTAAATTCTTAAAGTCATTTTCCATTACGAAAAAGAATTCTCGCAATAGTTTGATCTCTGATAACTCTTCAATTTTTGATTTGTATTTTTCTAATTTACTTAAATTATCATAAAAGATTGACTTAGATGAATTGATATCTTTTCCTTTAATCATTAGCAAGGATCCTATTATTAAGCTTACAGCAGCTTGTTTGTAAAAGTTTTTTATCATTAATGGAGGAATGGTATCAATATAACTTGTGGAAGCTATTTCATATTTTTTATTTGATAAATCCTCTAAAGCATGTCTCCAATATTGGTTTCTCATTAATTTTCTTTTTGCAATATCTTGCTTTTCTTTTTGAATATTACTCGCCAAATGAATCATTTTTTCTTCCAACTCTTGTATATCTAATTCTTTTGAGAGGGCTTCTAATGGTTCCTCTTTTTTAAATTCTTTTCCTATATAAGAGTATAGAAGGTCAATTTCCTGTTCAAATAAAGGTAAGTTTTCCATAAATGCGATTGAATTCTTAAGCTTTGCTTCATCTTTGAGTTTTTCGACGTCTAAAATATACTCAATTAATGTTATAGCAAAAGTCTCCGAAAATAGTTTACCTAAACTAGAAAGCTCCTTTTTAGTATTTTTTAATATCGTTTTAATTTCGTCCACTCTATTTTCTTTAATTAAAATAAGAGCAAGTACAGCTAATGAAACCCCTGCTAAGTTATATTGCTTGATTTTAATTAAATGTTTGACAATTTCTTCATACTGTTTAATTGCTTTTTTATAATCTTGAATATCTAAAGAATATAAAACATGTTCAAAATAGGCTCTCTTTAGGCCTTTTCGCTGTCTTAGCTCTCTTTGTCGGTCTTGAAATGCTTCTCTGGCTTTATCTTTAATAAGCGAATATCTTTCTATTAGTTCTTCTTCTTTGAAGAGTTCTTTGGCTTTATCTGTTCCAGCTGCACTTTTTTCTGCTTCTAATTTTGCTATTTTTTTATGTAATTCAGCTTTAAGCATACTATTATCGATTCTATCATTAATTGCATGAGCATGTGAGTAATCTTCAAAGTTAATATAATTTTCAGTAATTTTTCTATATAATTCATTGAAATCAATTTTTGTATTTTCTAAATAAGCATAAGAAATATCCGAAGCTTTCTTTATTAAAACCAAAGCTTTTTCAACTGCTTGTAAATTATTTTCAGTTTCTACAATTTTAGTTGCTTGTTCTTTTATTACTTGAATATACTCCTCACCAATCTCTTGAGCTTGTTCATAAAGCATTTGATCTCTATAAATCTTACTTGAATTTTCAAATACTCCTTCAATTTCCTCAAAATCTTTCTCTAATATTATTTCTTTTAATATTTTAATGTAAAGCTGGAATTTATTAATTAAATACTTCTTTTTCATCGCATCAGATAATTCAGTATAAATTGGAAAGAATTGAGTGAAATTTTTACCTATTATTAAGACATCTAAGGATTTTGATAATATTTCATCTTGAATGTCTTCTTTTCCAATACTTTTTAGAAAATTTGCTTGATTTTTTATTCGATCAGCTGCCCTGATAAACTCATTATTTTCAATTAATATGTTTGCCTCTTTAATTATCTGTTCATTAATATTTGTAATTATTTGTAATTCTTCTTGGATAAATTCACCTAATACCTTAACACCTTTTTGTATATTCTCTTCTATCTCCTTTTTTCTTAATTCTTTAGCCTCTTCCTCAATTTTCATTCTAAATTTTGTTAATTTCTTTTTTGTTGATAAAGAAGTTAACTTATTCATTAAATTGGTTGCCATACCGAAATTCAATTCATTTAAGAATAATATGATTAAATCTTCCAATAGTTTATCTAAGTTAGTCTTTTTTACTTCATATGATTCCCAGAGGTTCTCAATTTCATCATAAGTATATTTTGCAGAATAATTATCCTTATTTTTAATTTGCACTTCTAGTAGTTTAGTTAATACCTCTACCTGTTTATAGGTAAACTTTTCTAAATCATCAAAAAGGCCTTCCCTTTGATAGAGAGTTATTGCTTTATATAATTGATCTTTTGCTTCTATATACTTTTTGCTTTTAACCAAGAACTCAGCTGCAGCTATAATCTTATCAACAATTTCCTTAAGAACGATAAGGACACCCTCATGAGGTAAAGCAGTAAAAATTTGAAAAGCATTTTCAACTTTACAGGCGGAAATCCAAGAATTGATTGCTAATCTGAAGGATTCATTTCTCAAATGCCTATCCTTTAATTCTATAGCTGCCCATTGAGCTGCTGCCAAATATTGTCTTGCAGCCAAATCAAATTTTTTTTTATTAAATAATTTATTTCCTTCTAATATTATAGATTCAGCATATAATTTCTTAAAATTTTCAGATTTTTTTTTATCTATTTTTTGTAAGATTTTTGAAGCTTCTAAATATAAATTTATTTTAGAATAGAGTAAAGCTGCCTGTTCACTTATGACATAGAATTCTGCTTTATTAAAAATATCTGCAATCATAGCTGCCTTTCGAACGGCTTGAGCAGTATAAAAGTATTGCTGATGTTTAAAGTAAAAATTCGCTAATAAGATAAAAATTGGAAATCGCATCCAAGCATTTTCAATATTCAATGGTGTATCCCCGGTTATCATTGCTAAACATAAACATTGAAGTGGTTGATGGAAATCTCGTGGAGGAATATTAACAAAAGCTTCTAATTGAGGGTGATTTACCCAGAGATTTTCTAATATTTCATTTACAGAAATAGGAATTATCCCTTCAAGGTCATAATACATAATAATTGTAGGGATATCTCGCTTAATTGAATTGATTACAGGAAGTACGAGATCAAAAAATTCCAGTTCCTCTTCGCTTGAAGGATTTAAAAAGTAGATGATTCCATCAATTTCAGTAAAAAGCTCATCAAAATTTGTATTTATCATATCAGATATAACATCAATTTCTAAATCACAAACATCTTCAAAAATATTAAGTTCCTTATACCATACAAAATATGATTCTTTATCTTCACCATCTTCTATGAAGGCATTAGAAACATAAAAAGGAGTATACTTAGGATTCCCTAAGACTAAAACTTTAAAAATATAACGCATCGAATCTTAATACCTCATAAATTTTAATCAAATGCTCCAAATTTCGTAATACTTAATTATAAAAAAATTACTTAACAAATCTTTAAAACTATTATTATTATTATAAATTATTAAATTAATTTCTTCCTTTATTCAACTATTATATTTATTATATAAAGGTTGTTTTTAACAAAATTCTATTTTCGAGAGATTCACCGTTGAATTATCTAGAACGTAATTATCATCTTCTTGAAGCACGTATGATAGAACAAATGGAGAAATCTTTTGAATTAGGAAGAAAATTGATTGATACTGAATTAGATGCCGGTTTACTTAATTTTATTGTTAGACCGGTAGTTAAAACATTTTATAATTATTGGACTCAAAATGATGCAAGATCTGGCACGTTGAAACAGATAAAAGTTTCGCTAGATGCTGGAAAGGAATTAATATTTAACCAAAGCTCAGAAGAATATTTCGATAAGATCATAGAAGAGAGTTTTACTGAATACCTCAAAGCAGATCAAACTACGCATCAATGCAAAAAAAGTCATAAAAATTATGAAAGATTAGTTGAAATAGCGAAGAAAACCTTTATTAATTACGTAAAAGAAGCTATTAAATTTTTAGCTGTAAAAGAAAACGTTAATGATTATGGTGATCTTTGCAGATTAGCTTTTAATAATAAAGAAAACGCCCGAAAAAACTTAATGATGCAATTGGACTATACAGATGAAGCAATAAGTATAATTGAAGAAGATCCTACAATCCTAAGTATTCCAGTTGGTAAAAAAATTATCATAAAATCATTAAGAAGGGGTTTTGAAGAAACTAAAAAAGAATTTATAGAGGCATTAGACGATACTTATGATGGTGAACATTAAAAGTATTAATTGTATAATAGTTTTTAATTCTTATAATCTTTAATTATTTTCAATTTGAAAATTTAACCTATGAAATAGATTGGAGTTATAACGATGGATACTTTAGAGAGAAACTATAAAATTTTAGAGGAAAAGATGGAAAAACAAATGGAAACATCTCTTAATTACGGTAAAGATTTAATTGATTCGGAGTTGGATACAGGTGTTTTAAACGCTATAGTTAAGCCAATTGTAAAATCTTTTTATCAATATTGGAGTGATAAAGATGCACAGATTGGAACTCTAGAACAAATAAAAATAACTCTAAATTCCGCTAAAGAATTAATAACAAATGGAGATGGTTCAAAAGAACAATTCGATAGAATTATTGAAAGAAATTTTCCAGTCTATTTAAAAAATGACCAAACAGATAAGCAATGTCGACATAATCACTCTAACTATCCAAAACTTAAAGAAGTTACTAAAAAAAGCTTTATCACACAAGTAGAAGAAAGCGTATTATTTTTGAATGTAAAAGTAAATGTAAAAGATTATAATGAATTATCGAGAGCAACATTTAAAACAAAAGATAAAGCATATAAAGCCTTAATACAACAATTAGATTTTAATGACGCCGGCATCTCAATTGTTGAGCAAGATCCTTCCATTTTAAAAGTTCTTGCTGGTAAAAACATAATTTTAAAGGTACTTCGAAAAGGGTTTGAATTAACAAAGGAAAAATTACTTGAAGAATTAGACATTATTTTTAATTAAGTTAGTTTTTATGTTAAATTTGAAATACAAATTCTGGTTTTATTTTGAAAGAAAGAATAATAATGAAGGCAAGTGATATTACAGAGCACAGTAATATTAAGAGAATGATTTTTGTTAACATTCTCATTGAAATTTTTATTATTATGTGCTATTTTTCTATATCAGAGCTTTTTGGTTCTATTTCTAGCTTTTTTATACTTAGTGAGGAATTTTCAGTTACATTTGGAATAACTTTACTACTATTTACTTTTTTTTCTGTATTAGCAGGACCAATTCATGGATTTGTCTCTGGTTTTATTGGTGAATTTCTGTACCAAATATCCTTTTATTCCTCAATCCAATTAAATTGGATAATTATTATAGCGCTCTATGGGTTAATGTGTGGATATTATAAATATAAACCACAGAAATATCAAAATTACACAAAATTATTCTTTACAATTATTATTCTAGCAATCTCATCGATAATTGTATTTGTATTAATAATATTATCGCAATTTATTTCAAATGCGGGAGCACACAATCTTAGTATAATACTAATTAATTATGGAGCGAAGTTTTTAGTTCAATCATTTATTTCTGCTGTTTTTTTGGTCCCCTTATTATTATTCATTTATGATAAATTCTTAGGTTTTCAAGAACGCCATATGTATCATTTATTTTTAACTCATCATCCACTATCTGCGAGTGATCATACTTTTTATTTACAATTTGGCAGAACTAAGATATATTTTTGTTCAAGATGCTCAGGTATAATTCTTGGGGGAATAATTTCTATTTTTTTTACCCATTTATTGGATTTAATATTTAATTTTCGTTTAAGCCCTGAAATTGCATTAATAGGAATAATTTGTGTTCCAATACCGGGATTAATAGATTGGGGTACACAAAGATTATTGTTGAGAAAGAGTACTACAACTTCAAGATTAATAACAGGATTCATAATAGGAGTCGGACTTCATTTAATGAACTTTACTTATAAATACTATTTTATCACGATAACAATTATAACAGTTTACTTTTCGATTCTTTTTTTGTTAATGTATATTGGTTTCAAAAAACAAATGAAATCATTTCGTGAAGAATTAATTCCAATTTCTGATGATGAGTATAATATTATTTTTATTCATGGACTTGAAAGTTCTGGTAAAGGTTTTAAGGCTCAATATCTAAAAGAAATGTTTCCAAATATTCTTACTCCAGATTTTGTGAAGTTTGATCCTAAAAAGAGCTTAAAGTCATTATTATTTGAAAGGATGGCTCAATTAATTACAATCTTAGAAGAAAAGAAAAATTGGATAATAATTGGCTCTAGCTATGGAGGATTAATGGGAGCTTTATATACTTTACAATATCCAGAGAAAGTTGAGCGCTTAATTTTATTAGCTCCATCTTTTGATTTTGATGAATTTGTAAATATGAAATTGAATCCAGTTGATATTCCAGTTGTAGTTTACCATGGGAAAAATGATGATGTTGTTCATTTGAATAAATCAAGAGAAAGAGCAAAACAATTTTTTAATAATCTTGAGTATAATATTGTAGATGATGACCATTATCTTCACTCTACTGTTAAAAATATAAACTGGAAGGAAGTCTTACATGTTGATTGATTTAAAATATTCCAAGTATACCTTAAAAATTGGACTCCAACTTTTTTTTAATTGATTGTATTTATTGATAAATTAAGAAGTAAAGTTAAGACAGCTTTTTTTGACAAATGAAAAAAAATTAATAAAATCATAAATATATAAATGTGAGAATTAAATGGTAAAAGAAAAGCTATATATTTGTCGCGGATGCGGATATGTTTTTCCAAAGGAATTATCTGAACTTATAGAAAATAAAGTTCAAGTTTATTGTGAGATGTGCGGCACTCCTTTTTCTTTAGAAGGAATAGAATTCAAACAACCGACTGTGAGATATCCAAAAAAACCTAGTCCTAAATATTCAACATATGTTATAACTGAGGAAAGTAAATCAAAATTAAATAAAGCTATTAAAAAGCTGGATAAATTTACATATATACCAATACTTATATTCGCTGGTATATCTTTTGGTCTTTTATTTCTAATCTTTTTTTATTCAGATAATTGGATTAATTTTTTAGTAAGTCAATTATCACTAGGAATTTGTGGATTGTTAATTGCTATTTACGATACTAATTATATTTCAACAAAAATTGAGAATGAGCAATATGATGAAATATTGCTGGATGCATTCTGTTTTGGTATTTTGGGATGCATTATTTATGGAGTAGGAGTTCTACTTTTAATTAAAGGATTTCTTATCATAATTTATAGGATTTTGAATCCTAAACAGAAGACGCATAAGGTTTATAATTTTGGGGTGAATTTAAAAAATTCATTAAATGAATTTTCAGCTAAAGCTGGAATTGTTATAGCTTTTATTGTTTTATTTAGATTCTCTATAAATGATTTTGATGCTAAATTTATAGTTTTAGGTATAGATTTCATTTCTCAAAGAATTAGCACGTTAGATGAATGGTTAATTTTTACAATAATCTCAGTTATATTGGCAGGATTTTGTCTAATTCCAATAATAATCCTCATCATTGATGCAAGAAGAAGACGAAAGATAAGAGAGAAACAACGATTATCTTTTAGAGATGCAATTAGTACCTTTATTCTAGGTATAATCGGAACTATATTTTTCGCTCTTGGAATTTTTATTTTATTAAAAGGAATTCTCATGTTTTTCTTAGTGGCTGCAAGGCCTTCAGATTTTCCTAAATTAGAGGAAACTAAAGAAGAGAAAAAAATTGAATTTACGGATTATGAAAAAGAAGAACCAACTGAAAAGGCAATTCCTCAAAAAATCGAGGTTATACCAATAAAAGAAGAACCTGAAGTACTTAAAGAAATACCTGAAGACATTGTTATTGAAGAAGCAAAAGTTGAAGAAGAGAAAGAGGAAATACCTGAATTAGAAGAAGAAGTAGAAATTCAAGAAAAACTAGGAGAATCTAAACCAGTGGTAGAGAATAAAGAATCAGAGAAAATGGAGTTAAGACTTCATGATTCACTATTACCAGTTAAGGATGAAAAAGACAAAAAAATTGTTAAAGAGTATTTCTCAAAGATTTTTGCTTTAATTTCAAAAGATATTAGAAAACAAATAAAAGGGCTCAAAATCCCTAAAAAAGAAAAAAAAGATATTTTGAAAGAGTTAGCTTTTTTAACTGAAGAAGAACAAGGCAAATATATTGGAGCTTTAGCAGAGTTATATAAAGAACTTCCACGTAAATTGATTGAAAGAATAAGAAAACTTCCTAATGTAGAGCCTCGGTACTATGACAAGATTATTGAACAATTAAAATATATGGACGCTGAGGAACAGATTAATTTTATCCAATTTTTAGAGAAAAATGCCTAAAAAAATAATGTGATATCTGAAAAAAATGTCGCTTGAACGAAGAAGAGAAACTAAAGGAACTGTAAAAGAAAAAGTGTTACAGGATAGCAAATTTAGGCGTTTAGATTTTACTCCATTGGAAAAAAAAAAGGAAACAAAAGGGAAAAAAAAAGAAATTCAGATTTTTGTTGATGAATTAACAGAAATTGAAGAAGATGTTTTAAAAATTGCGCAAGACATTTTAAAATTAAAAAGATATGATGCGGATTTTGATTTAGAAGTTGAAACTGAGGCAGAATTACAAAAATACCCAATAATTGAAAAATTATATGCGAAATGTATCGCAAAATTAGCATACAAAAAAGGATATAGTAAAAAGGATATTTTTTTGGCCATAAGAGGCTTAGAAGAAAAAAACTGGATTGTTACAAATGAAAGAAGGACAAAATTAGAAATTTTAAATAATGAAAAATTAGTCTCAATACTAAATTTTATTAAATTAAATCCCGGTATTCACGCAAGAGATGATAAGATCGAAAATGAGTTGAACATCACAAGGACTCCATTTTTGAAACATATTATGACTTTAGAGAGATTTAAGCTTATACGTTCAAAAAAGATTGGAAAATCATTACATTACTTTTTAACAGATGTGCCAGAAAATTACGATGAATATAAAGTAATATTTAGCAATCCTTTAATTATTGAAATCTTGGAAGAACTTGTCAAAGAAGAGAGTGTTGCAATATCTAGAATTGGAGAAAATCTAGATGTTTATTCCGGAACCATTCAATATCATATTAAAAAAGTGAAAGAATTAAATTTAGTAAAAACGATTAAAAAGAAAAACAATCAAACAATTCATTTAGTAAATATTGAATTATTAAAGAAATATAATGAAATTTTTAAAGAACCTGACTTCTCTAAATTTTTACAAGGATTATAAGCTATAATTTAAATACAAAGTTTAAGCCAATACTGATTTTATTTTTGGTAATGATTTTATTACGACTTTTATGGCATCTTCAATCCCTTTCTCCATATTAGGATGTATCTCATTAGATTTAAGTAAATCATATTGAGGATGTCCAGGTAAATCAGATACTGAAAGAATTGAAACGGTTTTTAAGTTAAATAAATCCCCCAATAAAAATAATATTGAAGATTCCATATCAATAGCATTAATGTTGGCTGCTTTAATGGCTCTTATGAATTCGAATGTTTCACAGAATAAAGCATCCGTGGTCCAAAGATTAACTTCCTTGATCTTATTAGTAGTCAAAGTTGATAAACCTTCCTTTAACAGTATCTCTTTTAAAATCTCGTTTGGTCTAGATATAAATACGGTTTGGTTTCCGGTTAGTAAATTTTGTATTACAGATAAAGGATTTTTAACAGATTCTAATTTATTTAATAAAGCGGGATATGTACGGATATATTGAGGAGTAGTTCCATCATCACAATAAGCTAATTTTGGAATGATTATAGTGCCTATATCAATTTCATTAGTTTCGTCCTGAATACCTCCACATAGATCTATTCTTATTACAATTTTTGTTTTACATCGTTTTAAACATTCTACGACAAGGCCGATATTGGGACATCCAATTCGAGACCTTATAATACTTACCCTTATTCCATTTAATATGCCATTATAAACTCTTCCATGTACAATTTTATTTTGAAGTTTTTTTATTAATTTTTTCATAACCATTTTTACTGCTGGTAAAATAACTATCTCATTTATATTTGAAGAACCAGTCTCTAAAATCATTCTAATAATTTTCTCGTCAACACTTATAAATTTTAATCCAAAATTGAGCAATTCGCTTTTAATTTTATTGAGCATTTTCTATACAAAAATTTAAATATTGAATATGAATTAACTTAGATCTTATAATATTTAAAGATAATAAGAATTGTATCAAAATTCTCCACATTGGAGGATCATTACTGTAATATATAACTTTATAAGAATTATATGATTTTTTAATTAAAAATTCTTATTTGTATTACTTATTTAATCCTATTTAATTATAAATTATAAGTAGTCTCCTAATTACTTGATTACTTATATTTTTTAAGAACAATTTTTAATATCTTGATAAAATACATTTATCTATAATTTAAAATTAATAGAACAGTTCAAAAGATTTGGCACTGTAAGATGAGTAATCGATTTATAGTTGATAATAAAATTACAAATGAATTCGTTGAGACGTACACTAAAACAACATATCGGATCGTAGGGAATAACAAACATACTGCGATCAAACCATGTCATTGGCTTGAACAGAGATTAATGACGGGAAGAGATAATAGAAATTGTTATAAAGGAGTTTTTGGTGTTAAAAGTCACAGATGTTTACAGAATACCCCATCTCTACCTTTTTGTAATCATCAATGTGTCTTTTGTTGGAGAGATATTGAAATAGGAGGGCTTGGAAGCGAGTTTATTGTTAAACCAGATGATCCCAAAGAATTAATTGAAGAGATGATCCGCCATCAACAAGATATTGTTAAGAATCACTTACCCTTAAGAAGATATCTTGATAATTATGAGGTAATGATCGATTTGCTTCACTTCATGCTGAAAGATAACACGGAACAAAATGTAAATTCACTTTCAAAAATCCTTCATGTTAGTAAGAACAAAATAGAAAGGGCTATAAACCTCCTGAAGAATCAAAATTTTGTCAAACCAACTGATGATACATTAAAAAATTTCAGGATAGATGAAGAAATCTCATGTTGCATAGATTCTAGGGAAGAAATTGAAACTTTAATTAATAGAGAATTAACTAGTCCTGATGATATTATGCAAACGCATAGTGAGGCGATGTATCCAAATCATGCCGCAATATCTCTTGATGGTGAACCATTACTATATCCAATGATGAGTGATCTTGTAGGGGAATTCCGAAATAATGGTATGACCTCCTTTATTGTCACTAATGGTACTTTACCTGAAAAATTAGAACAATTAGATTCATTACCAAGCCAATTATATCTTACCTTGCCAGCACCAAACGAAAAATTATATAAAAAAATTTGTCGTCCAATGATAAGAAATGGTTGGAATAGGATCATAACAAGTTTAGACCTATTAGAATCATTGTCTTGCAGAAGTCTAGTACGATTAACTGCTGTTAAAGAGTTAAATATAAATGAGAATTTAATTAAAGATTATATTAAATTAGTAGAAAAAGCTAATCCAAACTTTTTTGAATTAAAGGGTTTCACACTACAAGCAAAAGCTTTACTTATTAAGAATAGGTTAAAAAGTGACACACCTCTTCAGGACTACTTCCCAGAATATGATTACTTAGAAGAAATCGCTCATAAATTTGAAGTAATGGGTAATTTTCCAATAATTTATAAGAGCGAAGCAAGTAGAGATTTCTTGTTTGCCGTTAATTGGGAAAAAGGTAAAGATCCAGTAATTAGAAATCCATAAGAGGTTCGTTCTTTTATTTTTTCACGAGCGTTTGAGTAAATTTTTCTAAATATTCTACTAGAGATATTTCGTTATTACTAATCATTTGAAATATTTCTTTAAATTGATCTAAATTTTTTCTGAGTATTTCATTAAATTTTTCAGAATCTAGATAATGATTAATTACATTTTTTGCATTCAATTTTTCCTTATCAAACTTAGCTTCTTCAGGTTCAAATAAATTAACATCACTCTTGAATTGCTTTATATATTCATATAAATTTTCACAAAATTCATTGAATTCATTTTCATTATATTCATGACCAAGTAATCTATCTAAATTATGCCCTCTTAGATCCCCCCAACTTACATCCTTACCTTTTATTGGTATAATTTGAATGCTATGTTTGCGTGCCAACTCAAGCTCATGCACACAATCGATTGAATTGAACACTGATTTATTAGATGCAAAAAACAATAAGAGTTGGCATTTGGGAACTGTTTCATTCATGAAATCATCAATATTTCCTGTTAAATCTGTTTCACAATAGAAAGCACTATATATTTCTTCTTGGCTTTGTAAAAATTCAGAAATATCGTTTATGTGAAAATAATCAAAATCAGCAACAGCATGACTAAGAAATATATTTATAGTTGCTTTTTGTTGGCAGAATTTTAATATTGATGGCAGATCTCTAGATGCTAATTCTCCCCATTCATCTTTCCAAAAATTATTGTCCAAATGAAGAAAGTTTAAATTTTTCAATTTCCACATCGTCCAAGGTAATTCGGATAAATTATTATTACCCAATATTAATGATTCAATTTCATTAAGTTCACCTATTGATTCAGGAATGCGATTCAGTTGATTTGCTTTTAAATTCAATTTTTTAAGAGAGATCAGATTACCAATATTATTGGGGAGATTTTTTAACTTGTTTTCGCTCAAATTCAAAATCTTTAAATTTTTTAAATTTCCAATAGATTCGGGTAATGATTCTAATTGATTTTGCTCCAATGCCACATTTTTTAGAAATTCTAATTTTCCGATGGATTCAGGAATTGAATTTAATTTATTTATACTTAAATTTAATTTTTTAAGATTTCTTAATACCGATATTGATTCAGGTATTGTTTCTAATTTATTATCTGCTAAATTAAGCTTTTGAAGTGATTTAAATTTTAAAATCTGTTCTGGAAAGTTTGTTAATCCACAATTAAATAACCCCATTCCAATTATATTACCATCTTCAACTTCAATACCACAGGAATCCATACTAATTTCATAAACTTGGTTAAAAGTTTTATTAATATTTCTTTCTAAATCCAATAAAACCTTGATATCCTCAAAATTTAATCCTAATTTTTCAAATTTTTCAGTCATTTTTTTATTTCAACCCTTAATTTAGAATATCTTAATAAATAAGAAAAATAATTAAATTAGATTTATTAACTTCTTTAAATCTTCTTTTTCTATAAAACTTTCAGCTTCTCGTCGTGTATCAAACATTGTGTACCCTGCAATTGCAATTACTAATGGATCTCCTTCATGAGCAGGTTTTTTAATCCAATAACCAGAGGAAGTTAGCATTTTATTTATAATATCTCTATCCATATAATTAAAAATAAGTTCACCTACATTAGGAACTAACGGAGTGCCAAATGGAATTAAAATGTCAACTTTTTCCTCAGGAGCCGCAGGTTTAATGGTAACTATTGCATTAATTTCGCGTAAAATCTTATAGTATATTTGATTCGCAGAGAATAAATCACCACCACCACTAATAATATGAACCTTTAATCCTTCTGATTTAATCATTGATCGAATCTTCTCATTAATCTCAGAGATTTTAGCATCTATTTTTTCTTTATCATCCAAATGATTCAATATTTCAAGTATATGAGATATCTTTGATAAACAATCTCTAACATTAAAGA
>JBATUM010000201.1:0-18486 GCA_049671145.1 Promethearchaeia archaeon | reverse complement strand
GCTATTAAATTAGAATCTTTTAATTTATTATTTTACAACTAATTAAGTTTTTGTTATCAGAAACTTAAACTTAAAATGAATTTCTACGTTTAAGTAAATTACTATTTGTTGGTACAATAATTTTATTTGATGGTAAAACTATCCAATAATACTGTGATAGTGTAATTAATTACAGGCGAATCGAAGCAAAAATTTAAAAGTATGAGGACTATCTTAAGGTAGACAATTTGTTTTTTCAAATTGGTTTCAACTTTTTTATTAAATTCAGATTAAAAGAAGTGGGCTTTTTTCCACTTTTTTTAACGTTGTTGATTTTTAGGTTAATTTTCTATTTTTTCAAGCATTTAAATGAATATTAATTAGATTTGCCACTTTGTGATTAATATTATAATTTATTAATTTCCAGCATTAATTATACTTTTGCTGCATATTTCATATAAGAAATATTTTAAAGATGCATTGATTCTTAAATTCAATATTAAAATCATTGCATAGAAATTAAAAATAGGTGAGAAGTTGGAAAAAACTTATGCACAAATTAATGAAAAAATAAAAAATGGCAATGTTGTAGTAGTTACTGCTGAAGATATGATAAAGATTGTTGAGGAAAATGGACCCAAAATCGCAGCTGAAGAGATTGATGTGGTGACCACAGGAACGTTTGGTCCTATGTGTTCTAGTGGTGCTTTCCTAAATTTTGGTCATTCAGATCCACCAATCAAATTTGAACATCTTTGGCTTAATGATGTTCATGCATATCATGGTAATGCTGCAGTTGACTGTTATATTGGAGTAACAAGGATGGCCGATAGAAGACCGTTTGAATATGGAGGAGGGAATGTTATTGAAGATCTTGTTTCTGGTAAAACAATAAGATTGAGAGGTATTTCTTATACAACAGACTGCTATCCACTTGGAGAGATAGATACATATTTTACAATTGATGATCTAAATCAAACAATTTTGTGTAACCCAAGAAATGCTTATCAAAGATATGTATGTGCTGTGAATAGTACTGAGAAAACATTATATACCTACATGGGAAAATTACTACCAAATTTTGGAAATGCGCATTATGCGGGAGCAGGATGTTTAAATCCATTATGTAATGACCCTGATTACGAAACTATAGGAATAGGGACTAGAATATTTCTTGGAGGGGGTATAGGATATGTAATAGGTGAAGGAACTCAACATAATCCCTCAGAAGGATTGGGTACTCTATTTGTTAAGGGGGATCTAAAAACTATGAATCCAGAGTATTTAAGAGGTGTCAATTTTGAAAAGTATGGAACTTCTCTGTTTGTTGGTTTAGGTATTCCGATTCCTATATTAAATGAGAATTTAGCTAAGAAAACAGCGGTTAAAGATGAGGATGTTATAACTGATGTGGTTGATTATGGTATACCAAGAAGAAAACGTCCTATTTTAAAGAAGATAAATTATAAGGAACTTAAAAGTGGTATAATTGAGTTAAATGGAAAAAATATAAAATGCTCATCTCTTTCCTCTTTATACTACGCCCGAAAGATAGCTAATACATTAAAAAAGTGGATAGAAGAAGGTTTATTTTACTTAAATCCTCCTGCCGAAACCCTACCTGAAAAAACTCTTTTTAAACCGATGAAACAAACATCAGAGCTAAAATTTGTTAAGGATTTAAAGAGAACTGCTGTTATTTGCTATGATGATTGTGATTTAAAAACTGTCGCTGAAAAAATTATAAAAGAAAACATGAATCATATTATCATTACTAATAGAGAAAAGGTTCTAAAAGGTATTGTTACGAGTTTTGATGTAACAAAAGCGATTGCTGAAGATAAAACAGATATTAACAAAATCATTACAAAAAAAGTAATAACCACGACTGATAATGAACCTATTGAAGTTGCTGCTAGAAAGATGAAAGTTAATGATATTTCAGCTTTACCTGTTATTGATGAAAATATAAAAGTAATTGGAATACTAACTTCAGAAGAGTTGATGTAATTGACAATTATAAATTGTACTTTACCTTTTGGCATCGTAAAAGATATTGGTGATTATTCAAAGATCGTTAATGAAATTCTGCAATTTGACATTACTTTTAACATTCTTAAATTTTCAACCGTATCCACAGGTGTAAATATTCTGTTAGATGTACCAGAGGATAAAATAAAAAAGATTGCAGAATCGTTGAGAAAGAATAATGTTATTGTAAATAAAAAAGGAAGAATTATTATTAATGATGATAAATGCATTGATTGTGGCGCATGTATTTCTTTATGTCCAACAGAAGCATTGTTTTCAAATCAATATGCTAGATTAGAATTTTCTTATAACAAGTGCATTGGATGTCTATTATGTTTAGATTCATGTCCACGGTATGCAATTGAAGAAATGTAAATTGTGGATTTTAAAATTAAAAAATTGTTTCTTTTTAAGATATTACTGTTGAGTTATTATTTCAAATATTTCGTCTATACGAGGAGTTTTCCTTCTTAAAGTAATACAGCGTTCTTCTTCACAACCTCGTAATAATGCAACCAATTCATTCAGATGGATTGTGGGAATATCTAACTTTTCATTGAACCATTTATTCATCTTTTCTCTATATTCCGGTTTGCTTAAAGTGTATAAACAAGTAGGACAAGGTGTTATAATAAAATCTGCTCCAACATTTTGAGCGCTCATAAGTTTATTAGCCGTTATTCTTAGCGCTTCTCGAGGATTAATTAAGAGTTGTGAGGCGCCCCAACCGCAACAGCTCTCCCTCTCTTGATAATCAACAGGTGTTCCACCAAATAAAGTGATTAGTTCTTCTAATTTAGTCTTGTCCTTTAAATAATGATTAACACTACGCTTATCCCTTGATAGATTTAAATAATGACATCCATAATGGATGGCAACTTTAAAATCACTTAAATCAAATTTGAATGAATTTATCACATCATTTTTGATCAAATATAAAAAATCTAAATCGTGGATAAACCGTACCTTTGGATTTTCTAAGATATCATACATTCCAGTATATGTTTCATTTTTAACATTTTTCTTTAACTGATCTAGAATTTCTTGAGATTTTTTCCTTATTTGAGGTGTTTTTAAAAACTCTCTTCCTCTTAAGAGAGAATTATAACACCCATTGCAAGAAAATAATAAAATATCTGCTTGTTGATTAATTTCATTTAAATTTCTTTCATTTATAGCTGCAAATTGAGCTCTTGTTATTAAATTTCTTTGAAAAAAGGTTCCAGTGCAACACGACTGATTCTTACATGTAGATACCTCAAGTTGAAGACTCTCAAGTAGATCCTGAATTCCCCATCTCACTCCAGGGAAATATTTTTCTAAACATGCTTTAAATAAACATAATTTCTTATCTTTAAAAAATTCTAAAGGATTCTCTTGAAAATTTCCTTCAATTTCCTCAATATTAAGAGCTAAATTGTAGGTTTCCATAAGTCATTTGCCTAATGTATTTAAAATTATTTTTTCTTCTTTTTTTTGTTTTTGCTCGCCTTAAAAACATATTTTATTCGTGCAAAATTGCATATCTCATTTAATTCATCAATCCTCTGTTGGGATAATTTTTCACCTAAAGGTTCTTCCAATACAACTCCAGTTGTAAGGAACCTCTCTGCCATTTCTACGTATTTTCTTAGATCATTATATTTTGGTCCATACCCATTCTTAAATGATTCATTTCTGAGATTGATAATTAACATTGGAATGTTTATATTTTCCCTGGGACACACCCGTTTACATCTTTCACATAAATAGCAATACCAAATATCAGAATCTTTTAAAACGGATTTATCTCCACGTAAAACTTTTCTAATAATTTTTCTGATATTAAAATCAGATACTTTTGCTGCAGGACAATCACCTACACACTTTCCACAGCTGATACATTGAATAATATTTTTATTTTCATTTACATCTTCTACGAGTTCCTCATAAAATTCCCAATTCCACTCTGAATCTGAATAATCATCCATGATGTGATTTTTTATATTTTTAAGAAGTATATCATAAATTCTAAGGGAAAATCATAATTCATAATAAAAAAATTATTGTATTAAAAAAAGTAATTCAATTTGTAAATATATTTTAATTTCAAAAACTAGTTAATCAAATTATGGATTAAAATAACTTCTGAAAATTGACAAAGAAGAAAATATTTATTATTTAAGGAATTTTTTTGAAAAATATCACTATAAAAAATTCCAAATCATTATCCAAAACTAAAGCGCCCTGATTATTTACTGGAGGATTACTAATGGTTCTTTACAAAGATGGAAAAGTATATTTAAAACTGGTATATTGGGGTATGGCAGGATCAGGCAAAACTACCATACTTCAAACTCTTTATAAATTAACAAAAGAAACAAAAAAAGATATTGTTCCAATTGGAAATTTACAAATAATAGCGAGGGAAAGTGGGGCAACTTTATATTTTGATAGAGGATTATTTCAATCAACAAAACAAAAACAGGTCTATTATAGGGTATTTACTGTTGCGGGACAAACGAGTTTTTCACCTCTTAGAATAAAACTATTTGATAAGCCAGAAGATAAAACTGATGCGGTTATATATGTTATTGACTCTCAGACTAAATTTCTTGAAGATAACATTGAATCACTTCGAGAATTAAAGAGCGTTGCTAATGATAAACTAATTAAAGAGATCCCCTTTATTGTAATGCTTAATAAACAGGATCTCAAAGAAATCATTGATAAAGAGGATTTTATTCAAATTTTAAAAAATGAAAAACTTTGGTATGAACCGGGGAATAGTTTAAATAGATGGAATCCTATAATCTATGAGACTTGTGCTTTATATGACCAAGAAAAAGATGTCTATCGCAGTTTTCATGAATGTGCTAGAAGAACTGCATTATATCAAATTTATGGAGAGGGAAAAGCACCTGCAGACGAAAAAATATCTGATACTTCCTTATTGACAATTTAGATTATAAATTTAAAAAAAAAAAAAATTCTATTTTTCCCTTATAAAAATAGTATGCATCCATTTTGGTAGCAAGAAGCCCCCATAGAACTCTATAGCACTAATTATTAATAATACTCTTACAATTACCACCATTATTGCTAGTAAAGGATCAGTTGGATCCTCAAAAATAGTACCTAGTAAGGAATCAAATACAGCTGCTATTGTAAACGTAATAAATGCTGCTCGCAATAATTTCCCTTTCACACGCACTTCTTTATCAGCAGATTTTACTGATTTTTGGGAAAAAATGATTCCAGTTACAAACATTACAAGGATAACGATCACCAAATAAATAAGGATGAAATCTCCAAAATTTACTGTGAATGGACGCGAAAGAACGCCTATAGCATTAATATCTGTAAAGAAAAGATAAAAAAACATAACTTCAAAAGCAATGCTCAAAATAATAGTTATTGTAATAACGATTTTCTGCTTTTTTTTGCCAATCATATCTGTGAAAGCTGTTAACCAACTCAAAAGTGCAATTGGGATAAAGCAATTCCCGATAATAAAATACCATTCCCTTGGCAAAAATTCCTGGAAAATTAAATACATTATAAAACTAATGGAATCTGGGAACCAAGGGTTAGCCACACCTATCCAAGAGATTCCTACAAGGATATAAAGCCTTGACTTATATTTGGCATATTTTGAGAGAATGGTAAATCCAATTATAAGTGAAATCAGCACAAAAACTAAACTGAAACTTCCTTGTAAATAATCAACTACTTGTAAAGCCAAATTTTTCACCAATTTTTAAACTTCAATAAGAAAGTTAAATTTGAATAAATAGTAATTAAATCAATAAATATATATTTTTTTTGGATTTATTCTTGATTTAGCAAAATTCAAATAATTATTGAAAAAATAATTAAAGTTAGATTACTGAATAATTAATAAATTTAGGTTGGTCTTTTAAATCATTTAATAACAATTCTGAATGATATAAATATTGATTTAAAGAGATTTCTTGATTCTGATATCTTCTAATTAGTGTTTTAATTATATAGAAAGGAGAGAACTTCAAGAATCGAATATCAGAGAATAAATAGACTATACCTTTTGCTTCGAATATAATTTTTTTATCCATCAGCTCATCAAATAAATCCTGTCGATTATTTAATAAACTTAAACAGTCATTTACAGAAAGATTTGTATTTCTCAAATTTTTTATTAAAAGATATACATCTTTATCAACTAGAAAATTGATGATTGCTTTGTTCTCTAACTCTTGGCTACAATTATATTTTGAATAAAACTTAATAAATTCTTTTTTATATTTTTTTAGGACCCGCTCTTCAATGTTTTCCTCATCCGGTATTCTTTTGGGAGGGACTCTTGCGCATGTAAAATCCTTGATTAAAAAATAACATTCTTTACTACCTGGAATAATTCTCTTTAAAATTAAATTCTCTCGAAGGAATGATATTAAAAGTAAATCGATATTTACAGTAGAAAATCCATATTCTTGTCTTAATAAATTTGTTAATTCTGTTTTGGAAATTACTCCATTTCTTAATATTTGTAAAATTGTGAACTTAATTTTGTCTTGGAAAAAATTTATCAAATCTTCACTTTCTAATTTGTTATAATTCTTTATTGTGTTAAATGCTTCAGAAATAGCTCTGGTCATCTTATTTGTGTTCATTAACTCAATCAGATTTTTACCAATAATAGCTAAAATATCAGGAGAAATAACTTCCTCTTTCTTTTTTTTACCACTTAACACAAGAACTAAAAAATACATTTCACTTTCGAATTCTTGTAATATAGAAATGAAGTGATTGTTCTGATCTTCTAATTCTATTAAAAAGTTTTCTTTATCTAGTTCATGTTGAGCCCAAATTTTTAAAAATAAATCTTTTTTAGGAAATTCCTTTTCTGGCGGATATTGGATTAATGGCTCGGGTCCAGTGCTTTTATTCCAATGAACAATGATTAATCTTTCCATAATTCCAATATTTTAATAGCTAAAATTAAGAACTATAGACTAAATTGAATAGAAATTATAATATATTCAATATATTATAAAAAGTAGGTTATATAATTAAGGCTATTGTTTAACTTGAATGGATACCAAAGAAGATTTTTTGAATTTAAAAAAATTTAGGAAAGTTATACTCAATATTTTCTAATGCTTCAATAAGTAGATCGCTTATTCGGCTATCGTCTAAAAAATCTATTTTATTAAAAACGTTTTCAATCATTTGGTTTGCAAGTTGCTTATCTTTTTCTGTGGGATGATGTTTCCTAGAATTAAATAAAAATTCAAATTCTTCTTTTAACCATTCTAATTCCTCAATTAGAGAATCTTCCAAAAGATCATCATAATCCCCGCAGTAAAACAAAAAAATACCCCTACCCTAATAATTATTTATAATAATTAAAATGATACTCTAAGAAACTAGTAGGGTCCGACTATAAATATTTTAGTTTTCCAAAAAATGAAACAACTAAATTATTTAATCATATAATTTTTTAAATTGATATCTTGTAATTGTCTTAGAAAGTTCCCAAATCGACTGGAGATCATTTGAACTAATCGCATTCGTTAAATCTTTATATAATTTTGATAAGTATGATTGACCATATTCAATGATCTCTGTTTTGCCAAGTATTTTATCTTGTTTACTCATATAGCAAATTCAAATTTAAAAAGTAAAAAATAGAAATAATATCCCGATAACATATATTCGCTAGAACTTTATCAACAGGAAAATTTAAGTAGATAAATTTTGTTCTTTTTTCTTTTTTTCCCATAATCTGCTATAAAAATAAAATAACATAAATCCAATAATTAAAATAGCAACGATAATTAACAAGATAATATTAAAAAGGTTTGCTTGAGCCTGAAACTGAGCTGGATCAAGTGCATTAAGATCATATGGTGGTCCTGGAATTTCGCCTAAAAAGGAATCTCCAAGCCAAGCATAAAAAAAAGCTCGACCAATCGACCCTAGAAAAGTACCTAATGAATATTTTTTTATATCCATATCTACTAATCCAGAAGCGTATGAAACGGGGTCAAAAGGAATAATAGGTATAAAACGAAAAATTAATATGGCCCATATTCCATATTTATGAATAAAGTCATCCGCCATATTAAGAGCTCTATCACCAACAAATTTTCTAGCCAATGGGCGCCCTCCCTTCCTACTAAGATAATAACATAATAATCCTGCACCTACAGATCCAATTATTCCCATTATACCCCCGCCTAAAGTTCCATATATTAAACCAGCGGCTAAAAGTATAACTTCTGAAGGAATAGGTACGATAATTCCTTGTATTGCCATAACTATTACAAATAAAAATATGCCAATAATTTCCAATGAAGCAATGGGATTTACTATCCACTCGACAACAAATCTATACAAAATTGTATCGTCTATGAAAATAATATAAATTAGCAAATAAACAGTTATAACCATTATTGCTATAAATACAATGATATAGAAGATAGTTTTCCGATCAAAATTAGAGAAATCAATGAGATTTTTAAAATACTTTTTTATTTTAGTTGAAAATGAATCTTTTTTATGGTTATTATTATCTTGAACATTCATATCTCTCAAACATGCATCAAATCTTGGAGTAATATTAGTAATTTAAATTTCTATAAAAATTATTTTTTTTATTGTTTCATAGCAATTAATAAAACTTAGAGATGAGGTTTATTCTTAGAAAAATCATTTTAGAGAATAAATTTATTTTATTAACAAATTTTAAATACATTATTATCTAATAACAAATGAAAAAAATCGATGAGCTCAGATGGAATTATCAAAATCTGTTAAATTATTAATTACTATTCTAGTAATTTGGATAGTCCTAGCAATTTTATTCGGTATTTATGATTTGGAGATCTCTATTGCTCTAGTTGATGAAGAGTCAAATTGGGGTAATTTTGGAGCTGATTATGGGGAAGTTCCAGGCTATGCTTTGATAGCAATAGCATTAGCAACATTTTTAGGAAGCTATATTAAAAATATTAAAAAACAGAAAATCTTAATTATTTTCGCTGTCATTACTGGAGTAATTTATCTTTTACTTGGAATTTTTGATAATGATAATACGGATATATCTCTTGGAATTAGTTTAATTATACTGCCTATGCTATATCTAATTACAACATGGAATAAAGATTGGAGAAGATATAGAAAAATAGCGTCTATAATATCTATTTTAGCTATAATTAACCCATTATTAATAGTACAATTAATAAAACTATTTTGGGGGAGAGTTCGATTTAGAGATCTTGCTGTAGGATATACAAACTTTACACCATGGTTTAGGCCACTTGGGATTACGGGCAATTTTAGTTTTCCCAGTGGCCATACAGCAATGGGGTGGATGTTTTTACCCCTTCTAATAAGTGTTAAAAATAAAGAAATCAAATTTCCATTAAAATTGACATTACTTATAGGTACAATAGGTTGGGGGGTGTTTGTTGCCATGTCCAGAGTTATTGTAGGGGCTCATTATGCCTCTGATGTCCTCTTTTCTTCTGCATTTGCTGCGGTTATAACAAATTTATTATATAGAAAAATCTATTTAAGGAATATCTAATATCTATTTTCTTTTTTATTTCTTATTTAATATGTTATCTAAATCAAAAATAGTTGGAAAAAATTGAAACCAATTTTTAGAAATGTATATCATGTTGGCGATTCAGGTTGTTCTGTGTTCATGGTTGATACAAAAAGTGATGATGGTCTTATATTAATTGACTGTGGAATGAGCTTTCATATGATAAAAGACATTCGTAATTTTAACTTAGATCCTATGGATATAAAACATTGTATCTTAACCCACTTCCATATTGATCATATTGCAGCCTGTTTTGAACTCAAGGAGTATAATACTAAAGTGAAATTCTATGCGCATGAATTAGATGCCAACGCTATTGAAGAAAAGGGCCATGATGAAAAAACAGCCGCTTCATGGTATGGAGTGAAATATCGACCAATCAAGCTAGAAAGGCATTTTCAAGCTGATTCTGAAATATTAAAATTAGGAGAGATAGAATTTCAGTGCATTCACACTCCCGGTCATACTCCCGGCTCAATCTCTATTCTCATTGAAATTGAAGGCACTAAGGTTTTATTTGGTCAAGATATTCATGGTCCCTTTATGGCGAGTTTTGGTTCTAATCTGGTTGATTATCAAAAATCGATGCAAAAATTATTAGAATTAAAGGCCGATATTTTATGTGAAGGTCATTTTGGTATTATTAAACCAGCTAGTGAAGTTGAGCGTTATATAAAAAGTTATATGGCACAAAATCGTCCTTAGAATCTAATTAAAATTAATAAATTTTTATAAAAATAAAAAATTGAATAGAATTTATTATTTAATATGGCTTTTAATAGTTTTTATATTACTCTTTAATACCTTCGCTAATGGAATTTTAGTTAAGCGATTTTCAGAGAGTATTTGAAGAGCCTCTTCATGTCGGTTTAATGCTTCTGAATAACTCTTTTGATCTAAATATATCAATCCCATTTTATAGTTGGTATCGGCAATACCTTCATAGTTTTGAAGTTCTTCAAAAATTTCAAGAGCTTTTTTACTGCTCTTCCACGCCTTAGTATATTCCCCTTGATTTAGTTGTACTAACGTCAAATTATTTAAATATATGGCTTTCATCTCATTATTATTTACTTGTTCAGCTATTTTTATTGCATCTTCAAACCTTTTTAATGCCACAGAATAATTTCCTTCGTCTAAATAAATTAAACCAATATGATTCAGGCTTTTTGCTTTTCTTTCTAAATTATTAAATTTTTCATCAATTTTTAATGCTGCTTCAAAATTTTTCAATGCATCAAGATATTCACCTTGATCTCGATAAATGAGAGCGGTATTATATAAATTTTCTGCTTTTTCTTTTGAATCTTCTAATACTTTAAAGAATTTTATGGCTCTATCATACCAATTTAAGGCTTCATTATAATTCCCTTGATCTTGATATATTAAACCAATTTTATTTAAACTAAATGTTTTTCCAATAAGGTTTCCTGTCTCATCAAAAATTTCAAGTGCTAATTTATATCGTTTAAGTGCATCTCTATATATGCCCCTCTGATAAAATATTAATCCAATTTCATTAAGTAAATTAGCTTTTCTGTCATAATCATATATTTTATCAGAAGTTTTAAGTGCTTCTTGATACCATTTAAGAGCCTCTTTAAAGTTTTCCAGGTCTTTATAAACTAATCCTATGCTATTAAAACAGTCTGTTACGCCCTCAAGATTTTCTATTTCAGAAAAAATCGTATATGATTCTTCAAACCATTTCAAAGCTTCGGAATAATGTGTTTGATCGTAATAAATCATTCCAATATTTCTTAATATGGTAGCTTTTCTAGATAAATTTCCTAATTGTTCTTCGATTTCTAGAGCCTCTCTATATCTTTGCAAGACGTCAGGATAATTTTTTCGAATTAAATAAATATTACCTATATTAGTTAAACGAATTGATTTTCCTTTTAAATTTGCTAATTGTTCATCTATCTTTAAAGCATCTTCGAACCATTTTTGAGCTTCAGAATAAGATTCTTCATCATAATAAATATCACCAATGCTATTTAACACGTCTGCTTTTATTTCAAGGTTTCCAATTTGTTCTGCTACATAGAGGGCTTCTTGAAATCTTCTGATAGCTTCAGGGTAGTGTTTCTGTGTCTGATAAATTTTTCCTATTACATTATAGATTTCAAGTTGTATTTCGAGGTTACCTAATTGTTCCACAATCAATAGGGCTTCCTCATATCTCCTTAAAGATTCTAGGAAATTCCATTGATCTTTATAAATTCCTCCAACAAAAATGAGGCAATTAGCTTTTTTCTGTAAATTACCGATTCGTTCACAGGTTTTAACAGCATCATCTAATATTTCCAAAGCATTAACATCATCACCTTGATAATGGAAATTCAATCCAATATTATGGAGTGTATCGATTCTCCCTTCTAAATTTTTTGCATCATCATAAATTTCAAGTGCTTTTTCAAACAATTTCATAGCCTCTGAATAATTACCTTGGTCTTGGTATATTGTTCCAATTTTATTAAGAATTTCTGCCTTTTTCTCTTCCAACCCTAAATCTTCGTATATATCCAAAGCGTCTTTATATCTATTTAAAGAATCAGAAAAATTAGCTTGTTCTTGATAGAAATATCCGAGATTCTTTAATGTATCTGCACTTCCTTCGCGGTTATTTAGCTCAGTGTAAATATTTAAAGCTTGCTGAAAGTTCCTTAATGTTTCCGTAAATTTTCGTTGTTCTAAGTGAATTAAACCCACCACATTAAGATAATCTGCTTTAATATCTCTATCCTTTAAATCCTCAAAGATTTTTAATGCTTTATTAAAAGTATTTAAAGCTTCAGAGAAGTTTCTTTGATCTTTATAAATTAAGCCAATATTTTTTAAGACTTTAACTTCTCCATTAAGATCGCCTAAATCCTCAAAAATTTTTAATGAATTTTCAAACCAATGTAAAGCATCAGAAAATTTATCTTGACTTTGAAAGATAAGACCAATCTGATTTGATAAGTCTGCTTTTATTTCAATTTTTCCATATTCTTCAGCAATTTGAAATGAATCTTCAAAATTCTCTAAAGCTTTTGAATAGTTCCATTGATCTCTATATATAATTCCAAGATTTCTAAGAGATTCCATTTTACCTTCAACATTTTGCAATCTATCGAAGATATTCAGAGCTTCATTACATTTTTCTAATCCTAGTAAGGAGTCATCCTTTAGATGATGTACATAACCTATTATATTAAGTATTTCCGCTTTTTCTTTCAGATTTTCTAATTTATCATTGAGTGTGAAAGCTTCTTCTAAATAATTTAATGCCTCTTCATAATTTTCCTTTGAATAATAAACATTGCCAATACTTTTTAGATTAACCGCTTTTTCTTTTAAATTAACTAACTTCTCATTGATCTTAATTGCGGATTCAAAATTTTTTAATGCCTCTGAAAAATTACCTTGATTTTGATAAATTAGACCAATCTTGTTAAGAATCTCCGATTTTACTTGAAAGTTTTTAACTTTTTCATTTGCTTTTAATGCTTGTGTTAAATATTTTAGAGCTTCCTCAGAATTATTCAAGTTGTTATAAACCAATCCAATATTTTTAAAAACGGCAACCTGTTGTTCAAGATTCTTCATTTTAAATTGTACTTGAAGGGATTTTTTAAGCCATTCTAATGCTTTATCATAATTTGTTTGATCTCGATTAATTATACCCATATTCAATAAAGCAACTGCTTTCCATAAATCATCCTCAGATTCATCTGCTATTCGATATATTCTTTCTAAACATCTTAATGAATCATTATATCTTTTAGTTTCATAAAATATTTTATGTGAGATATAAAGTTTTTTTAATTCATCAGGTTCCTTAATATTATTTCTAAGCCATTCCATTAAATCAACTGAAAATTTTTCAGAAGGAATAATATCTTTATTCTCCAAATAATTCTCAATTAATTTCGCTGTATTTGTATCTAACCGATATACATTAACAGAATCATTAATTTGTTTGATATCTAATAAAATTTGATCAATCTCACTTATTTCTTTTATATCGTGCATCCTTTTAGGTAGAATTTCATATAAATTATCTTTTGAAGTATCTTTACTAATATGATTAATCCAAACTAAATTCTTCAAATTTTTTATTATTTTAAGAGTTGAAACGATATCAAAATCATTTTTTCCGGAATAACCAAAGATGATTAAAGAGCGACCATCAGATATATTTTCGAGAAATTGAGCTTTATAAGGTTCCAGTTGAAGTAAATTACTTTTATCGTAATTGAGGCCTAATAATCTGATTGTATTAATGAAGGAGTCTTTTGTATCTTCTCCGGTTATTATATTTTTTGGAGAACCATGTATCTTATAAATTGTATATTTTCCACTTTTTAGTAGTTTATTTGGATCTTTATATTTTTCATAATCTCTCTCAGTAATCACAGGTATGATCTTTTTCTTTTGAATATTTAATTTTAGTAAAGCATGTTCTACTAGTGAATCAAAATTGGAAGTCATTAAAAAATGCCCTTTTTTAAGCATTTCCGCTAAAAAGAAATGAATTAAATTTGGTTTATCATTTTCCAAATAGAAATTTGCAAATGAAAGCTCACTATCGAAAGTATCTTGAAATATTTCAATTAGAATTTCAAATTTTAAATCCTCAATTTGAAGGATCTTTTCGATTTCTGATTTCACACATGTATATTTAATTAGAGTTTCCATTACTTTTCGAGCACTAGGCATCGACGAAGGTGATTCAATTGAAGATCCTGCGCCCGCAAGAAAAACAAGCTTTTCGTCATCACCCAATAAATCTGAAAAGCTCAAATCGGTTAATTTTTGCTTTGAATTCATTTTCGCACCCTTAAAATTCGTAATATTCTTACTTAGTTAAATAATAGGATTTTTTTCCAATCTTAAATAATTTTGCCTTATTGATTAAATAAGACATAATTTGATAATTACAATCCCAAAATTTAATTTCTAATTGAGAAAGAAAGAACTGATTTCATCCTTTATTTTTTCAAAATGATCATCTTCTATACAATCATGATCCATCCCAGAAATCACCACAATATCAATATTTTTAAGATTTTTTCGAATAATTTGGTTTAATTCATTTAATGGAGTAATTTTATCTAATTCTCCGATTATTAGTTTCATTTTATTGTATTTAATTCCTTTTGTAAAGATTTTAATTTGATACTCTTTTCTTTTTAACTCTATTTTAGTTTTTTTAATAAACTCATCTATATCTTCTATACCCCGAATATTTCCTGGAAGAAATCGATTTATGTATTGTAGTGATTTCGAAAAGGTCTCATTATAAACATGTTTTTCTAAATCCAAAATTGGACATAATAATAATAATTTATTAACAATTTTAATTTGTGAGCATAAAATTAATGCGATATAGCTTCCAAATCCATGCGCAAGAATATTAATTTCTTGTATGCTGAAAATTCCATTTTGTGACATAAATTGAATAAATTTTATAACTTTAAAGAAATCTGACACTTGTGATTCGATCGATATTGTTCCTTCACTATATCTATATCCTCTAAGATTAAAAACCAGAAATGCAAAACCAATTTCCAATAAATATTGATAATTTCTAACAATCTCTTTTAATGTGAAAAGTTGAGGAAAGTCATGGGAATAAACTATTAAAGGATAAGGTTTTTTAAAATCCTTTTTTGGAAAATAGAGTATACCCTTAAAAATTTGACCTTCGTTATGAATTTCTATTTCTGAGACTTCATAAGGGCCGTCATATTGTTTATCTTTGAATTCCAAAAATTTCACTTCAATATATTCTATAATAAAAAGGTTTAACTTATTTAATTAATATTCAAAAATAAAAGTAATATAGTATCTTATTTAATAAAAAAATGGAACAAGAAGATTGGCATACACATAACTCTTTTTGTCGCCATGCCATTGGTTCTCTTGAAGAATATGTGAAAAAAGCAATAAAACTTGACTTAAATCTTATAGGGCTTAGTGATCATTTTCCTTACGAATTTTTAAAAGGAATAGAGGGAATACCATATGAAGAATATGCTATGAAACTTGATGAGATAGAAGATTATCTCTCAACTGGTGAAGCGTTACAAGGAATGTTTAAAAATAGGATAGAAATTAAAATTGCCTTTGAATTAGACTATATAGAACATCAAGATGCTTCTTATAAAAGGTATCTTGATAAATACTTTGAGAGATTAGATTATATATTAGGGTCTGTTCATATTCTTCAAGGAAAAGGGCATTTCTTTGCATTTGATGATAATAGATTTTTAAAAAATTATGAATTGTATGAAAGCATAAATGGGATTTATTTAGATTATTATTTTACATTACAAAAAATGATAATATCCCCAGAATTTGATTTTGATATTATAAGTCATTTTGATTTGCCCAAAAAGTTTAATAAAAAACCAGAAAATCCAGAACTAATCGATGAGCAAGTAATAAAAATATTAGAACTAGTAAAAAGAAAGGATTTAACAATAGAAATAAATACTGGTGGTTTGAGAAAACAGATCAAAGAACAATATCCTAGCGTTAAAATTATTAAAAAAATGTATGAATTAGATATTCCAATCTTACTTGGTTCAGATGCCCATCATCCTGATGAATTAGGATTTAATTTTAATAAAATAATTAAGTTAATAAAAGGGATAGGCTATGATCAATTGGCTTATTTTGAAAAAAGAAAAAGATCTTTCATTGAAATTTAATTAATATGGTATTGAGTGATATTAGTGAGTGAAATGCCAGATAAATGTGAAATTTGTGGAAAAAATTTAGTTTATGCTACAGAAATTGATGATTATAAGGAATTAAAATGCGAATTATGCGAAAATATAATTAAAACTAATATATATTGTGAGAATGGTCATTTTATATGTGATTCATGCCATATGAAAGGTCCAATTGAAATCATTGAAGATATCTGTGAAAATACTAAAATTAAAGATCCTTTTAAATTGGCAGATAAAATAATGAAACATCACAAATTCAAGATGTACGGTCCCGAACATCATGTATTAACCCCTGCTGTTATTATAACTATATTAAGAAATAACAATATCACAAAACCAAATGGAGAACTAATTACTTTATTCGACATTAAAGAAGCAATTAGAAGAGCTTCAAAAATACCAGGCGGGTGGTGTGGTTTTTATGGGTCTTGTGGAGCGGGAATGGGTTCTGGAGTAGCTATAAGTATTTTTACTGGAGCAAACCCCAGTAAAAATACACCACGTTCTTTAGCAAATGAGATGACGTCAAGGTCTTTATTAAAAATAGCTGATAATTTAGAGCATTGTTGTAAAAGATCCGTTAAAATATCTATTTGTGAAGCCTTAGATTTTATGAAAGAAAAATTTAATATAAATATGAATTTTTGTCACCAAAAATGCGCCTTTTCTATCCTAAATGAGAAATGTGAAAAAGCCTTATGTCCAATGTTTTGAAGGACATAAGAAAGAGGAGTTTATCAATAGATTCTAAATATTATTATCATTCTATTTTTCTTGAGCGTAACCAGCCCTCCATTACGAGGGAACGAAATAGTTTTAAATGTTTAGGATCTCTTGTATGGATAACTAAATGATTTGAATTTTTTTCTCCAATAACAGCAAACAGTAATTCTTCCCCATCTCTATCTAATACATATCTATCCTCTCCTTCATACATTCGAATTGATATGTTATCAAGACTTTCAAATTCTTCTAAAAGTTCTGCATCTTCTTCTAGTGATGCATCAATAAAACATGAGATTTTCATATTCACTGAGGATCTAACTTCATATAAATATAATTCTTGTAAATCCTTGATATTTGGTACAGCAATAGTGACATTATGTAGGGCTTTCATTAATGACTCCCTCATTTTTTCAAGAATTCTTGACTTTGGAATTTCAATTTCTGTCCAATCAATTATTTTTGCTCCAGAAGCTGCTGCTAATTGATTTCTTAACTTTTCATTTTCATTTTCCATCGCTTCTAAATCTTCATCAGCAGTCGTTAATTCATCCTTTAAAATCTCTAGTTTCTTTTCTAAATCCTCAACAAGTTTTTCTTTTTCAACTAGAACATCTTTATCAACAGTAGTTTCAACAAAAATCTTTATTTGTTTTTCTTTCAATTCGATTGATTTTTCTAGCGCATCGATTTTTTCATCTTTTATTTTAACTGAACTATCTAACGTATCAACTTGTTCAGATTTTAATTTTAAAGAATCCTTAAGTGTTTGAATTTGATCTTCTTTAAGTTTCATGGAGTTTTGTAAATTACTTATCAATTCATCTTTAGTTTTTATTAGCTGATCTTTTGTTTTTAGTTTTGTATTCAATTCTTCTACTTTCCCTAATTCCTTAATTTTTAATTCTAGTTCTTTGTTTAAATTACTGATTTGTTTATCTTTAAGCTTAATTTCTTCAAGTAGTGTGCTGATTTGATCGCCTTTTGTACTTGTTCTCTTTTTTAACTTATCCATGTTTTCCATGCTTTCACTCTCATTTTTTTTCTGATTTATAAATAAATAAGAAAAAATTCCTTTTTATTTCTTAGCTAAATATGGAATTAAACATAATAAAAATTAAAGAATCAATTATGGTTAATCTAGGTGAAAAGAAAGAAATAATTTGTTTCTTTACATTATTTTATAAAGCTGATTGATTAGCAAAATGTTTCTCTTTATGACAATATCCAATTTTATTCTCTGCTATATATAGAGGATTAAGAATAGTTTTATATGTAATTGCTCCTATTATAAATTCATGAATTCAGAACCTAACTTTAATGATTTAGAAATTGACCTTACAAAATTAATTGAAAAGGAAATAAATGAAAAACATGGTATTCTTGGAATCTCAGTTTCTTCGCATGGTGGAACTCATCTTGCGAGTAAATTTAAAAAAGAGATTAAAATGA
>JBATUM010000200.1:0-43454 GCA_049671145.1 Promethearchaeia archaeon | reverse complement strand
CATAATAAGTATCCTTCTTTCACAATCATAGATTTATCGCAGCATGTAGGAACTTCATGCTCACTTCCACAAACTTTACAAACTAATTTTGGCATTTTTTCATCTCCTGTCCTTGAAATTACCAAGTTAAGAATAAAAAAGACGATACTAAAATGCTTCTTTTATTTAATATAAAACAGATGTATTATACCTATTATGAAATTAAATAAATATCATCTAAACTTTTATGAGATATTAGATTCCAGATTTTAAGAAAAAATTCATTTAAAAAATTTCAATTATTATATTTCTTACTCACGTGTTTTAAAGAAAAAAATGGAGAATTTTTATGGCTAACAAACTAAATTTAAAAAAAACATTTGAATTGTATGAAGAAGCGTTAAACTTAATTCCAGGGGCAATATTAGGTATCCGCAGACCTTACAATTTTGTTGAGGGAGAATATCCTATATTTTTTGAAACCGCAAAAGGAGGAAAAGTGATTGACGTTGATGGAAATGAATATATTGATATGCTTTGTGCATATGGCCCTATAATTATCGGCCATCAAGAGGAAGAAATTGATAGAGCTGTTATAGAACAAATTAAAAATAAAGGTTTTTGTATGTCATTAACCCAACCAATACAAAACCAATTAGCCAAAGTACTTAGAAATCTAATACCTTGCTGTGAAAAACTGGTATTAATGAAAATGGGCACTGATGCAACCACAGCAGCAATAAGAGTTGCACGAGCATATACGAAAAAAGAAAAAATTCTTAGCTGTGGATATCATGGTTGGTATGATGCCTTTAGTGAGGTTCATGGAATTGAAGCGGGAATCCCTAAGAAACTATTTGAGGATTTTTATGAATTTGAATTTAATCATTTAGAAGAAATCGAACAATTATTTAAAAATCATAAAGATAAAGTTGCAGCTATTATAGTGAACCCAATACATACACCAGGAGGTCGAGAAGTCGAGATGCCCAAATCAGGTTTCTTGGAAGGAATACGTGAATTAGCAACTGACAATAACGCTCTATTAATTTATGATGAAATAAGAACAGGCTTTAGGGTAGACATGGGAGGCGCACAAAAAATGTATGAAGTCATTCCAGATCTTGCTGCCTTTGGAAAAGCCATGGGTAATGGCTACCCCATAAGCACACTTGTAGGAAAAGCAGAGTATATGGATGTCTTAGTAGAAAAAGTATTTTTAAGCTCAACCTTTTTCCCTAATAGTCTTGCCCAAGTTGCATCCCTCAAAACAATTGAAATATTACAGCGTGATAATGTGTTACAAAACATTAGTGAAAAGGGTAACTATTTTGCTAAGCGAGTGAAAGAAAGTATTCAAGATTATGATATTCCATGTATATATTCAGGGCAACCTTGGATGCCCTATATCACTTTCACTGCTGATACTAATTTTCTCTATAGAAAATTGAGAGAAGAATTTTACCGACAACTTATAAGACGTAGAGTTTTCTTACAACCTTTTCATCATGGTTATATCTGTTACCGGCATACATATGAGGATTTAGATTATGCTGCAGATATGATAGCAGAATCATTTGTAGAGATAAAAAAAATGTTATAAAATCTATTGTTTGAAAATTTTAATTGGTGAAGCATTTATGGAAAAACTTATAATTACTGCAGCAATTTGTGGAGCAGAAGTGACTAAAGAACAAAATCCCAATATTCCTTATAGTGTCAATGAAATCGGGGTTGAAGCTGAAACTGCCTTCCTTGCAGGTGCCAGTATTATTCATTTGCATGTACGAGAGAAAGATGGAACTCCAACTCAAAGTAAGGAAAGATTTAAAGCATGTATCGAAGAAGTTAAAAGTAGATGCCCAGATGTGATCATCATGCCTTCAACAGGCGGAGCGGTGGGTATGAGCAATGAAGAGCGACTTCAACCTATATATCTAGACCCACCTCCAGAAATAGCTAGCTTAGATTGTGGTACTTTGAACTTTGGGGGAGATGAAATATTTGTTAATACAGAAACTACAATAAAATTTTTTGCTAAGGAGATGTATAAAAGAGGAATTAAACCAGAATTGGAGTGCTTCGATAAAGGAATGATAGATATGGCATTAAGATTACATAAGAAAGGATTTATTAAGGACCCAATGCACTTTAACTTAGTTTTAGGAGTAAATGGGGGTATTACTGCTTCTGCAAGAGATTTAAATTTTTTAGTAGAAACTTTACCTTTAAATTCTACATATACTGTCACGGGAATAGGCAAACATGAATTTTCTATGGCTACATTGGGAATAGTTATGGGAGGCCATGTCAGAGTAGGACTTGAAGATAACCTTTATATCTCTAAAGGAAAATTGGCTGAATCTAATGCCCAATTAGTAGAAAAAGTAGTAAGAATCGCGAATGAGCTTGGTAGAGACATTGCCTCTCCCTATGATACAAGAAAAATTTTAGGATTATAAGAATTTAATTAGGATTATCAGTTGGTGATTTAAGTATGAAAAAAGGTAATAAATATGGGACTCATAGAGTAATTGAACCAATTGGTGCTTTACCACAATCAGCAAATAAAGTATCTAATGATATGGAAATATATGATAATGAGATTTTAATCGATGTTGATTATCTTAACATTGACTCTGCTAGTTTTACACAGTTAAAAGAAGTAACAAATGGCGATATTGAGAAAATTAAAGCATTAATAATTACAATCGTCGATGAAAAAGGAAAAATGCAAAATCCAGTTACAGGATCAGGAGGGATGCTAATTGGCAAAATTGAAGCAATTGGAGATATGGTAAAAGATAAAATTGATTTGAAAGTCGGAGACAAAATTGCTACATTAGTTTCTCTCTCTCTCACACCTCTTAGAATAGATGAAATTACTAAAATTTATCCAGAAATAGACCGTGTTGAAATTAAAGGTAAAGCAATTCTTTTCGAAAGTGGAATTTATGCTAAACTCCCTAAAGATATGGAAGATACGTTAGCATTGGCAGCTCTTGATGTTGCAGGCGCTCCAGCTCAAGTAAAAAAACTTGTAAAAGAAGGTAATACAGTATTAATCCTTGGTGCCACTGGAAAATCCGGTTTAATGTGTTCCTATATGGCTAAAAAGATGGTTGGAAAAACAGGAAAAGTTATTGGTCAGGCTAGAAATGAAAAGAGAGCTAAATTCCTTGAAATTACAGAATTTTGCCATGAAATAATTATTGCTGATGTTTTAAAGCCGGTAAATGTGTTAGAAGAAACATTAAAAGTGAATAATGGACAAGAAGTCGATATTTCGATAAACTGTTTGAGCATTCCTAATACTGAAATATCAAGCATATTACCAGTAAGAGATGGAGGAATTGTATATTTTTTTTCTATGGCTACAAGCTTTACAAAAGCAGCATTAGGTGCTGAAGGAGTAGGGAGAGATGTGACAATGATAATAGGAAATGGGTACACAGTAAATCATGTAAAAACTACTCTAGATCTTTTAAATGAATCCGAAATACTAAAAAAAATATTTGAAGAGAAATATAGGTAATTTTAATCTAATTCTATATTAAGTTTCGAAAGATATTTGAACAAAAATATGTTTAATTAATTGTCAAACTGAAGTATAAAAATATTAGGAAAAATTATGAAAGTAAATAGACGTAAAGATTTATTTGGTCATATAAGTGATGATGATTGGAATGACTGGCGTTGGCAAGTTAAAAATAGGATAACAACATTAGAAGAACTTAAAAAGTACATTACATTAACCAAGGAAGAAGATGATCCTAGAATCCTACAAGAGTATAGGATGGCAATTACGCCTTATTATCTATCATTAATCGATCCTGATGATCCTTATGACCCAATAAGAAAACAAGCAATTCCAACAATTCAAGAGTTGGAACGATATCTTGGCGATCTTGAAGATCCCCTTAGTGAGGATATCGATTCTCCTGTTGAAGGATTAACCCACCGTTATCCTGATCGGGTATTATTTTTAGTCACCGAAAATTGTTCCATGTATTGTAGGCATTGTACAAGGCGTAGATTTGCTGGGCATCATGACATGGCTCCACCTCAATCGCAAATAGACGCTTGTATCGAATATATTAAAAATACTCCTGCTGTTAGGGATGTACTTTTATCTGGGGGAGATGCGTTAATAAGATCTGATAAAAACATAGAAGATATTTTAAAGAAATTAAAAGAAATTCCTCATGTTGAAATAATACGTATAGGATCTAGAGCACCAGTTACCAATCCTTTCCGTATTACTCCAGAGTTATGTGAAATGTTAAAAAAATATCAACCTATTTGGTTTAATACACATTTTAATCATCCTAACGAAATCACAGAAGATTCTACAAGAGCATGTGAAATGCTAGCTGATGCTGGGATGCCTCTTGGAAATCAGTCCGTTTTATTGAGAGGGATAAATGATTGTATTCATATTATGAAAAAATTAGTGCAAGAATTAGTAAAAATAAGAGTTAGACCATATTACATTTACCAATGTGATCTTTCTAGAGGATTAGGGCACTTTAGAACCAGCGTCGCCCAAGGTATTGAAATAATTGAAGGTCTAAGGGGACATACGTCAGGTTTATGTGTGCCTACATTTGTAGTAGATGCTCCTGGAGGGGGTGGAAAAATTCCAGTAATGCCAGATTACACAATTTCTCAAGGAAATAAACGTGTTGTGTTGAGAAATTTTGAAGGTGTAATAACCACATACGAAGAACCAGAAAATTATGTTCCCAATTGTCATTGCGAAGACTGCGAAAAACAAATCGGAGTCAGTGCATTACTGAGTGGTGAAAAAGTCACTATTGAACCCGCAGATTTAAAAAGAAAGTTGAGAAGGAAATAGTTTTCTAAGTAAAAATTACTCATAGCAAATATACTTAAATTACTTCTAATCTTTAGTATTATTTATATTAACCAATTTTGTCTAAAATCATATTAATATCAGATTAAAATTTGTCTAATTCAGAACCCAAGGAATTTAGTTTCGCAAAACGCTTCATAGATGAGGGAAACTTTGATAAAGCATTCCAAATTCTTTCAGATTTCGAGAAAAAGCAGGGAATTACAGGTTATAATATTGTATCATGTCATCTTCTCAAGTGTGACCTGTTAATTCAGCAGGGGTGCTATAAAAATGCTGCCAACCTGGCTAAACAAACATATAAAGAAAGTTTGGAACTTGGTAAAAATCTCCTCTCAATTGATGCCTTGAATTACAACGCTCAGGCTTTACTTTGGATTAATAATTATGAAAAAGCTTTCAATATAATAACCCAATCCGAAAATTTATTAAAAAGTTTCACTCCAAACTTATCAGCTGAATACAAGCAACGAGAAGCTCATATTTTTTTCATTAAAAGTTCATTTAATTTCTTTGATCTCGATCAGAGACTAAACTTTATAGATCAGAGCTTGGTATTAAGAGAAGAACTCGGCATCAAACGTGAGATTGCTGAATCTATGAGGTTAATCGCCCATCTACATGCCGCCTATAAAGGTGAATTTGATTATGCTTTAGATTATCTAAAGCGAGGATTGTCATTTGCCGAGGAAAGCAACAATAAGTACTGTATTGCAATGGTATTAAGAACTCTGATGTTAACTTATGGCATGAGAGGCGATTTTGATCAAGCTATCATATACGGATTGCAAGGCCTAGCAATATTCGAGGAAATTAATAACAAACCAAGAATCTCATTAATACTTAACACCATTGGTCTTAATTATAGAATGAAAGGAGAACTTGATCGAGCTTTAGAATATTTACAGCGAAGCATTGCTATATGCAAGGAACTCGGACTCCCTTCAGATTTAGCTCTTGTTTTTGGTACGTTAATTGAAATAACAGTAGATATGGATGATCTTGAGCTGGCCCAACAGTACCTTGAAAGCATAAAACAAATTAGAGATCAAGAGGAAAATGAATGGATTAATCTAATATATCGCTTTGGCATGGTTGATATACTAAAAACAAGTCCAAGAGCTAAAAATCGGGTCAAAGCAGAAAAATTATTGAAAGAGATAATTGAGGAAAATTTTCAGACTTATTTTACAATTTTAGCAATATTATCACTTTCTGACCTTTTGCTGGTTGAATTACGTATAACTAACGACACAAAAGTGCTAGTCGAGTTAAAGACATATATTACTCGCCTCCTAGAATATGCTGAAAACTCAAACTCGTATTGGCTTTTAGCTGAAACTTATTTGTTACAGGCTAAAATCTCATTAATAAACCTAAATATTGGAGAAGCTCGACGACATCTTATTCAAGCCCAACAAATAACCGAAAGAAATGGGCTCAGTGGCTTATATAAAAAAATTAAGACCGAACATGATAAATTAGTAAGTCAGTTAACATTATGGGAACAATTAAAGGAGTTAAATGCAACTATAACTGAACGTATGGAATTAGCCAATATTGGTGAACAAATGAACCTAATGCTTCGAAATCGTCGGATGATAGTAATTCAAACAAGTGAAGATAAAGTTGCAATTCATGAGGAGCGGATAATCTGCCTAGTTTGTAAAGGAGATATAGTAGGTTTTTCATATGTATGTGAATGTGATGCGATCTATTGCGAAAATTGCGCTAAAACATTAACCAATTTAGAAAATGTATGTTGGGTGTGTAATGCTCCAATAGATAAATCAAGACCAATCAAACCTTATACGAAAGGCGAAAAAGGAATAGATATGAAAATCTCAGCCAAAAAGAACTAAAGACTTAGGGTAAAAATTAAGTTTAATTTAAAGCATAATTTAAGATTTATATAAAGAAGATTTATTTCTCTTATTATCAGAAACTCATTAATGTTAGTGAGAAAATGGATTTTATAACTAATTTTATTAACAATATTACTAAATATTCGATTATATCAATAATAGGACTCGCGAAAAATGTTAGTAAAACTACTACATTAAATCATATAATCAAGAATCTTAAAGGCCATAAACTTGGTTTAACTTCTATAGGAAGAGATGGAGAGAAGTATGATGTGATAACTAATTTACCAAAGCCAAGAATTCTTATTGAGAAAGGAACTTATGTTGCAACTGCTCAGCAGAGTTTAGAAAATAGTGAGATAAAAGTAGAAATTGTTAAAAAAACAGGAATAGAAACACCAATGGGAGAAGTCCTCATCTCAAAAGCGATTACTCCAGGTTTAATCGAACTTGCGGGTCCTTCAATAAATCATCAATTATCTATTGTATGTAAAAATTTGAAAGATCTCGGATGTGATATTATTTTAGTGGATGGTGCATTTGATAGAAGAGCTTATGCAACTCCTTTAATATCTGATGCAACGATATTATCTACTGGTGCCTCGGTTTCGGAGGATATTAACAACGTAGTTGATTCAACTGTCCATACAGTGGAATTATTAACTCTTGAAAGTGAAACCGATAAGCTGATTTTAAATTTAGCCAGAATAATTTTAGAAAAAAACAAAATTGGAATAATTAATAAAGATAATTCTATTAAAGCACTAGGATTATTAACAGCATTAGATGCAGCAAAAGAAATTACAGAAAGTTTAGATGATAAATCGCAATTTGTTGTAATTAAAGGAGCTTTAACAGGTAAATTATTAGAGGATTTAATGAAATTAACTAATAAATATAAGGATTTGACATTTTTAGTCGAAGATGGAACTAAATTGTTTTTAAGCAAAAACACGTTTAAAAAGTTTCAAAAAAAAGGAGGGTTTCTAAAAGTTATACATCCCATAAAAATTATTGCAATAACTCTTAACCCAACTTCTCCAGAAGGATATGAGTTTAATAAGAGTGAATTTTTAAGGTTATTAAAGCAAAATATTAAGATCCCAATTTATGATCTTGGACCATGTGGATGAAGGATATGTTAGATATTTAGCATAAATTATAATTTTCAAAAAAAGTGTGAGAAATGGGAATAAATTTGAAAGAAAAAGAAAGTAAATTAAATATTGATTTTGTACTCGTAGAAAAAGCAAGAGAAATAGCCCGAAAAATTGCTATTGATACTCAAAACTTTATTGACCAACATACTACGACGACTATTGAGAGGACAGTATGCAGATTATTAGGAATTGATGGTGTTGATGAATTTGGTGTTCCATTGCCTAATAATGTAGTGGAAAACATAAATAAGGGGAATAATCTTGGAAAAGGAGCTGCCACTTTCCTTGGAAATGCAATGCTCCATACAGGATTAACATCACAACAAATCGCTGAAAAAGTTTCGAATGAAGATTTAGATTTGAATGAATTTCAATTAAAGGAGCTTACTGAAATTAAGGAAGTAATAAACCCTCTAGTTAATGAAACTCTTAAAAAAATTAAACAAAATAAAGAAAAAAGAGAGAACTTTATCAATAAATTTGGCGATAAAGAAGGGCCATATATTTATGTAATAGTAGCTACTGGAAACATTTATGAAGATATTATCCAAGCTAAGGCTGCTGCAAGACAAGGAGCAGATATTATAGCGGTTATAAGATCTACTGGTCAGAGTCTTCTTGATTATGTTCCATATGGTCCAACCACTGAAGGATATGGTGGTACTTATGCCACACAAGAAAATTTTAGACTTATGAGAAAAGCATTAGATCAAGTTAGTGAAGAGTTAGGAAGGTATATCAAATTAACTAACTATTGTTCTGGATTATGTATGCCAGAAATTGCAGCAATGGGAGCTTTTGAAAGATTAGATGTAATGTTAAATGATGCTTTATATGGTATTTTATTTAGAGACATTAACATGCAAAGAACTATTATTGACCAATATTTTTCAAGAATGATTAATGCATATGCAGGAGTTATCATTAACACTGGCGAAGACAATTATCTCACGACTTCAGATGCGTATGAAGCAGCTCATACTGTTTTAGCATCTCAGTTTATTAATGAACAGCTTGCGTTACTTGCTGGATTAAAAGAAGAACAAATGGGATTAGGTCATGCTTTTGAAATGAATCCTGACTTAGAAAATGGTTTCTTGTATGAATTATCCCAAGCACAAATGGCACGGGAGATTTTCCCTAATGCTCCACTAAAATATATGCCTCCAACAAAATATATGACTGGTGATATCTTTAAAGGGCATATTCAAGATGCGCTATTCAATATGATCACAATCATGACTAACCAGCGTATACATCTTTTAGGTATGCTAACGGAGGCAATACATACTCCATTTATGTCAGATAGAGCGTTGTCTATAGAAAATGCAAGATATGTATTCAACAATATGAAATCAATTAGTGATGAAATTACTTTTAAAAAAGGGGGTATTATGGAAGAAAGAGTTAGAGAGGTTTTAAATAAATCTATTAAATTTCTGCAAGAGATTGAAAAACAAGGCTTATTTAATACAATTGAAAAAGGAATTTTTGCTAATATTAAAAGATCTATTGACGGTGGAAAAGGATTGGATGGAGTAAGTAAAAGAGAAAAAAATTATTATAATCCTTTTATGGAAATTATGGCAAAACAGTTAAAAGGAGGAGGAGATTAAATTGGAAAAAAGTAAATCTATTGATTTGACCAGAGTTAAGCCTTATGGCGATACTATGAATGATGGAAAAGTCCAAATTAGTTTTACACTTCCTGTAGACAACAACGAAAAGGCAATATTTGCTGCTAAAACTATTGCTGAAAAAATGGGTTTAGAAGATCCTGAAGTTGTTTATCATGAAAAACTCGATGTAGGTTTTACCTTTTTCATCCTATATGGCCGTTTGAATTTCTCAATAGATTATACAAAAATTAAAGTTGAGTCCATAGTAGTAGAAACAATGTCAATAAAAGAAATCGATGAATATATCAGAGAAAATATACGCCGCAAAGTAATAGTCCTCGGTGCTACTACAGGTACAGATGCACATACAGTTGGAATTGATGCAATTATATCTATGAAAGGTTATGCGGGACATAAAGGACTTGAAAGCTATGAAATGATTGAAACTTATAATATGGGAAGCCAAGTAACAAATGAAGAATTTATAAAGAAGGCAATAGAAATGAAAGCAGATGTTCTTCTTGTTTCCCAAACAGTTACTCAAAAAAATATTCATTTAAAAAATCTAACTAATCTAGTAGAACTATTAGAAGCAGAAGCTATAAGAGATAAAGTAATCTTAATCTGTGGCGGTCATAGAATAAGTAATGAATTAGCGAAAGAGTTAGGGTATGATGCGGGATTTGGACCAAATACTTATGCAGAGACCGTTACTTCCTATTTCATAAAAGAAATAGTGAATAGAAAGATAAAATAAATTTTTTTTTTTAAACTGGAATATCTCTTTTATTAAAGATTAAGATAGATGCTACTACTAATAAAACAGAATAGCCAGTTAATATTAGGATGTCTCGAAGTACATTATCCCAAACTTGATTTACAAGGAGATTTGAGGTTTCAAAATAATAGAAAATACTTGTGTACTTTATTCCTTGTAAGCTCTCATCAAAATTTTCCCAGAATGCTCCAATAATATAGAAAAAGATAATTATGCCCAAACCAAGTGCGAGTGCTTTACGTGGTTTTAAAAATGTTGAGAGCATTAAGCTTGTACTAATTAATGCAACTAGAAACACAAAAAGCCATATAAATGCAACAATCAATTCAATAAAATATACTTCAGAAGGATTTACGTTTGGAAAAATAAAAATTCCAAGAAAAAAACATAAGGCCACACAAATTATCATGAAAAATGTTAAGAAGACATAGTGAAAGTATTTTCCAATTACAAATTTCCATCTTTTAATTGGTTTGGATAAGACTAAATCAATTGTTTTATTCTCGATTTCTTTTGGTATATCTTGGGTTGTTTTCATTATAAAATACAGTCCAAAATAAAACCAAGCTAAAGCAAACAGATAAACATTTATATAACCACTAAATATTGTTAATGAAAGAAAGTCACCTACAAGTTGTTTTATTGCATCTGGATAACTATCAAGAATATCTTCCATTCCAGCAAATAGCTCAGGGTCATAAAAAGATACAAACCACATGAAAAATAATGATAATAATACTGTGAAGATTAAAATCCCCTTATAATTATACTTTATCTCTTTTCTAATAATCTGGAAAACTTTTATGATATTTCACCTTTTTTTATATTTGTATCTTTATAGTACTGTAAAAAAATACTTTCTAAACTAGAATGCTGAATCGTAAAATCCTTTATTTCTTCACCATTCCACTTTTTCTCACCAAGGTCTTTTAAAATATCTCGTGCTTCTTTAGGTGGTAATAGAAAAGAAATGTGATCATCAAAACTATAGTTTATAATTGCTTCTGGAAATGTGGAAGATAAATAAGATTGGAAATTTTTCATGCCTAATTCAGTTGCAAAATCTAGTTCTATTTTTTTTAAGCTTTTCTCCTTAAGATCTTGAACATCAGAGATTTCTACGATTTTCCCTTCTTTTATAATAGCAATACGATCACAAAATTTTTCTACTTCTGGAAGTACATGACTAGATATAAATACAGTGCAATTGGATTCCTTTTGGCGTTCAGATATAATACGGTAAAACTCAGATTGCATTAAGGGATCCAATCCAGATGTTGGCTCATCCATAATTAAAATATCAAACTTTCCCATAATTGCTGCTAAAACTCCTACTTTTTGTTTATTTCCTTTGCTTAATTCGCCTATTTTCCTTTCCATATCTATTTTTAAACGTTTTGCCACATCTTTGATAAAATCCCAATCGATATCTACATCATATAATTTTGCGAAATAATTGATTAGTTGATATGCATTTAAATCTTTATAGAGTCCTAATTCTCCTGGTAAATATCCAATACGGTTTCGAATTTCCACATCTACACTTGGGTTTATTTTTTCACCTAAAATAGTGATTTCCCCTGCATCAATTTGTAATAAACCGAGTAAACAACGTATGGTAGTAGTTTTGCCTGCTCCATTAGGCCCTAGAAAACCAAAACGAGATCCCTGTGGCACACTAAAAGAAATATCTTCAACACCTCTTACTTTACCACGATTATAGTATTTTTTAAGATTTTTTACTTCAATTACATTCATTTTTGATAAGCACCTCACCTTTGAGGTATTTTTCATTTTTTTTGAAAATATAATAAATCTAACTATTAAATAGTAACTATACTATTTAAGGATTTTCATTATTCTTGAACTTCAGATCTGTTGAAGTTCAAAAAATTTAAAAATGAGAAGAACTATATTATATATATAAAGAATAAAAAAAATGGATATATCGATAATAAATCGTTAAGGCTTTCAAAGTTTATGGAAAATCAAGAGAAATTTAAAAAAATAGTCGAATTAACAGAGATAATTTCTCAGAATTATTTAGAAAATATTAATGGTAGAGATATTAACGTCTTAAAAGAAAAATTGAAAGATTTTTTAACAAATCCATTATGGAATGACAAATTAATAATTCAATTAAAAGAGGAGATCGACGAATTGAAGATTAATGAAAAAATTTTAAATGAAATATGGAAAAAAGTTGAACTTAAGCTTGATTCTTCCTATTTCACATTCCTAAAAAGAAAACCGTATATTTTTGAAGGAAAAATTAAAGAATATGAAAATAAACTCATAGATTTCTTTGTTAAAGCGGGGCAAATAAAAGGTCAAAGCAAATCTTTTGCTACTATTGTTGGATATTTTCTCATTCATAAAAGTCTAACTCAAGCACAAGTTAAAGAGCTTACGGGATTTTCCAAAGGCAGTGTCTCTACTAATTTAAATTATTTGGAAAGCTTTGGATCCTTGAAAAAGAAATTAATTAAGGGCACTCGAGAATATTTATATTCTTTTGGAAGAAATATATCTCAGATCTCTACCAGTACAGGAGCATTTAAAAAAGAAATTAACCAGATGGCAACACAATTCTTTCAATCTAAAATAGAAGAGTTAAATAATTATAAGGGTAAAAAAGGATATGAATTGTTGTCCAAAAGACTAATTGGCGTTATGAAATTTCTAAAAATTCATAAAAGACTAATAGATCATATCATGGATTCGGATTTTATAAAAAATATAATCAATGGTAAAATATGAGTAAATTAGAAACATTTGATGCTGAGATTGAGAAAATAGAGGAAGAAATAGTTGATTTTCTCTTGAATAAATCATATTTCTTTACGGGACAAAAAACGGCATTTACCCAAATTAAGGCTAATTTCCTTACGAGGAGAGATTTAACTCAAGATAAAATTAAAAAACTTACAGGACTTTCACGCGGAACGATTTCTCAGGAATTGAAGAAACTCACAGATGCGGAAGTAATTCGTAAGAGTAAAGTTTCAAATACGGGGGAAATTACCTACACATTAGATTCAGTAGAATTTGCTTTTGTTCATGCTTTTTATAATTCTCAAAAGGATTTAGTCGATTTTGACAAAGAATTAGCAAAATTAAAAGCTGAAATTGAGAATAATATAGAAGACTTAAAAGATCTCAACGGTTTCGATGAGATCTATCAAATAGTGAACCTTTTTTCTCTATCAATGCCTTTCACTCTTGGTTTATATAAAATGTTAGAAGAGGAGTTAAGGGAATTAAAGAATAAAAGATCTTGAAGCAATTTAATTCTTGAATTAGAAAGTTTATTAAATAATAAGATAGAAAATTGTTTATATAAATTAAAAGAATTTTAAGAGTAATAATAATGAGTAAGATACTTAGGATTGATTTAACCTCAAATGAATTGAAAATTGAGGAAGTTCCATCTTCATTAGAAGAAGAATTTATAGGTGGAGCTGGCGTAGCAGCAGCAATTTTTACACGGGAAGTACCAGCTAATACCGATCCATTTAGCCCTGAAAATCTTCTTATATTCTCAGTTGGACCAATTTGTGGCACTTCAGTTCCATATTGTGGACGCCATTTTGTAATGGCAAAATCTCCATTAACAAATATTTTAGGAGAGTCTTCTGCTGGTGGTTTTTTTGGAAATGAACTAAAAAGAACCGGTTTTGATCATATTGTCATAAAAGGAAAGAGCGATAAACCGGTGTATTTATGGATTGAAAATGAGAATGTAGAAATTCGAGATGCCACTGGATATTGGGGTAAGAAAATTCGAGAAACAGAAGACTTATTGAAAGAGGAACTCGGAGATGGTAAAGTTAAAATTGCTTCAATTGGACCAGCGGGTGAAAACCTTGTTAAATTTGCCGCTATTTTGAACGAAAAAAGCCACGCAGCTGGCCGGTGTGGTATGGGTGCTGTAATGGGGAGTAAAAAGTTAAAGGCTATTGCTGTACGTGGGCCAAAAGATGTACCGATTGAAGATAAAAACAAATTATCAGATGCTGTAAATGAATTAAGAAAAATAGCGAAAGAAGCACCTATGTCTCAAGCAATGCACGATTTTGGTACACTTATTCATATGGATAATTATGTAAGCGCAGGAGATGTCCCAATAAAAAACTTTTCTTTAAGTCGATGGAGTGGAACAAAAAAGATTGGGGTTTATGCGTTGGTAGCGGATCGTGAAATACAACATTATTCTTGTTTTAATTGTGCAACTGCTTGTAGAGGAAGAATTAAGTATAAAGAAGAATGGGTAGCATGGCCTGAATATGAGTTTCTTGCAATGATGGGGTCAAATTTATATGTTGATGACTTGGAAGCCTTAATTAGATGGAATGTGATGGTCAATGATTTAGGAATTGATTGCATATCTCTCGGTGGAGTTTTTGGGGTCTTTCTTGAAGCTGTTGAGAGAAATTTAATTGATATTGATCATAATAAACTAGGGTTCGAAAAAGATGCCGAAACAGATCAATATAATATTTGGGGGGCTACTAAAGCAATTGAAAATTTAATTGAAATGATCGCGTATCGCAAGGATATTGGAAATGATATAGCTGAAGGTGTGAAGATTTTTTGTCAAACTAAAAAATTACCAGAAGATCTTCATCTCCATGGAAAGGGGCTCGAAATACCTGCTCATGAACCTCGTTCAAATAATATGACGGCATTAGATCTTGCTACTTCTTCTCGTGGAGCATATCATGGCTTTGAACCTTTGCATTTGTCATTTGCAACCCATCTTAAAAAAGAATTGGGGCTTACAGAACGAATTGATCCTTACTGCGTAGATGTGGCTGTGGATGCTGTTAAAAAAATTCAAGATGCATGCGAAGCTTATACAGCAACTGGGGGGTGTATATTTGGCTTTTGGTATTCGACTGAGATTACTCCATGGGTGAATGCACTAAATGCAATCACAGGTCGATCTTATACAGTTGAAGATTGGGTACAAATTGGTGAGAATCTATTTAATATGAAACGAAAGTACAATTTACAATGTGGAATCACAAGTAAAGATGACTCTATAGGCTCAAGATTCTCTATTCCTATTCCAAAAGGGGGCACTAAAAAGAATGTACCTCCTTTAGAGGATATGCTTAAGAAATATTATAAGGTGCGGAATTGGGATTCCGAAGGAAAGCCAACTTAAGCTTTTCTTTTTATAAAAATGACCTTTTATATCTCAACGAATAGGTGTAGAGCAGCTCCTACTCCAAGTGCATTTGAAATTACTGCTGAGAAGAATAATTGAATAATTATAAATGAACTCAATATCACAGAACCAAATGATTTTGTATATTGAAATATAATTGTATTTTGAATAACCACTATCAGAAATATTATGTAGGTAAAAAGTACGGAAGGGAAGAAGATCCAAGACCATGTTAACGACATCAAATTTACCAGCACATATGTTGCTAAGGCGATTATAACTTTAGATTTTAACGCTTCAGTTTTAAGAAAATCTAATTGAGGATAAATGACTTTTCTATACAAAATTTCTATAGAAAAATAAATTGGAAACGCTGTGACTGAACCTAAAATGAAATTAATGTAATTAGAAGGCCATATAAATGCAAATGGATAGGAGTAAGAAAAAATTAGATATAATATAATAAAATATAAGGAACATACCAAAGAGTATAAGAAATATTTATATTGAATCTTAAACTTGAACAGATTTTTGAGATCAGTTTTAATATCTTTTCTTTCTGTGCTTTTCAAATAAACTCTAAAACCTAAAACAGTGAAGGTTATTGTAATTACTGTTAACGTAATAAGTACAATGCTAATGGGCAAAATATAGGCGTGTATTGGATGAGTTGGAGAAAAAGAAAAGATAAAATAAATTGAGATAAAATAAATTGAGTATATTACCAATAAAACAAGTGTCCTTAGACTAACTTGAGTTGTAATAAGTTCTTTTAAGTTAATTTTTCCTACATCTTTTTTGTAATTTTTTAAATAAATTGCAGATTCAACAATCCCAAAAAGCAAGATGATATTTAAAGAGGCAAGAAAAATACCCGGTAAACCAAATATCCTTTCAAAGATCTCCCAATTTAATATGAATGCTGCTAAAAAGAAAATGATTTTTATTACTCTGATAACAATTTTAGGTTTGGATAAATTTCCTTCCACTTCGGGTTTAAATAATTTATTCACCATTTCCTTGGTTTCTGTTGCGTCTTTATTTTGTTCATCTTTAGCAAAAAATTTTGCAGAATAGGAAATTAATAACAAGCTTATTAAGAATAAAAGCCCTAAAGTTAAGAATATAACCACATAGTTAACGAGATAAGTAATAATAATTGGACCGTTAATAGTTTCTGATCCAAAGAAATTTTCCTCAAACCAATTAATAGATTCAATAATTACAAGATTATCAAGTAATTGGTGTCCTCCTCCTATTAATGGATGTGTAATTTTAATTGTTTCACAACCAGTTAAATTTTGAGCAACTCCCGCCTGTTCTTCGAAATCCAATAACTCATCATGTTCATGCATAATTATGAGTAAATTATGAGTGTTTGTTATATTCAGAAGATTAACTGGTATATACTTGTCATAATCGCTTGTATCGAAGATCCCTACTTCTTGAGGATCAAAATTTACAAGTGGAGCCCATGCAACCGTCACATTGAAGCGAGGGTCTAACGCTTGATTCATAAGAACAACCATCCCCCCTAAAGAATGCCCTATTAAGCCAATTTGAGAAGTATTAACATCATTATAAAATGGTAGAGTTTCTAGTTTATCTAATAAGTTGGAACAAGCTAGAGCTAAAGCAGGAATTCCACTCGGATCAATATCCGTAATACTTCCTCCACTTTCACCATGTCCTTGATAATCAAGTGCAGCGACATAAAAACCCCTTTTAGTGAATTCTAAGGGAATCCTTAAATCAAAATCTCTCTGACTCCCAAGTCCATGACAATAAATAATCAGTGGTCTGTTATCTTGGAAATCTAAAGTTTTTGAAGGATAATATAGATTAGCATATAATGTTGAACCACTGGATTGGAATTCTACTCTTTCATACTTAGAATAGCTCAGATTTTTATTGAAATGTAAATATATTAATAATCCTGTTAATAATCCTATTAAAATTAAAATTCTCTTAAAAAATTTGATATCTTGTTTACTTATCTTATCCATCTTTACTTAATTTTAGAATTCAAAATATTTAATGTTTTTAATTTGGTATGATAAAAGTATGACAATTATGGTAAAATTATTTAAATTCCTCGTTTTACTAACAATTTAATAATAAGAATCTTTTCTTTTGAATAAAGGTAAATTAAGTGTTTCTTTTAACATGCCTGAAGATAAAAGAAGACAATTAGTTTTTAAGCTTGTTGTTCTTGGAGATAGTGCAGTAGGTAAAACTTCCCTAATAAATAGATATGTAGAGCATACTTTTGAAAAAGATTACAAACCTTCATTAGGAGTTAACATAATAATTAAAGAATTAGATATAGAAGATTTAAATGCGAAGATTAGATTAATTCTCTGGGACATTGCAGGTCAATCTAAATATGATCTCTCCCGTAGAATGTTTTTCCAAGGATCCCAAGGTGCCTTATTAGTATATGATATAACTAGACCAAAAACATTTGAAAATGTTGATAAAAAATGGCTAAATGATCTCAAAAAATTTGGAAAAAAAGAACTTGTATATCTATTAATAGGAAATAAGAATGATTTACAAGATCTGAAAAAGATCCCCACAGATAAAGGGATAGAATTAGCGAACAAATTAAAAGCTAGTGAATTCATTGAAACTAGTGCTAAATCAGGGGAAAATGTTGAAAAAGCATTTGAAAATTTAGTTTATAAGCTCTTGAAAAAATAAATCTATTTGATGAACTCCTTCATAACCATATGAGTGTTAGACGCCTCAATTCCTTGAATCATATCAATTTTATCCGCAAAGATTTTATATAATTCTTCAGGCGTTTCTACAACTATTTCAGCTAAAACATCATAATCCCCTGTTAAAGACATAATTTTTGTGATTTGGGGAACTTTTTTTAACTCTTCAATTACCGGCTTTATTACACTTTTCCCTAATTTACATAAAATAATTGCCTTGATTGTCATAATTTTACTCCTCCTTTTTTATTGAATTGGTATTTTTTCAATCTTATTGATAAATAAAATATCAATATTTTCAATTTCCTTTACGGGTTTTAATCGTCTATTTATAAGAATATAAAAATCTTTAATAGAACTTATTTTTACATCTAATAATAAATCATGACTTCCAATTAAAGCAGAAATTGATGTCACTCCATAATACTTAAACACTCGTAACGCAATCTTTTTAATTGAACCTTTTTTTATTTTTAGCAGTAAAACGGCGTGAACCATATTTTTTACTTCATGAGAGTATCTAAGAATAAAAGTAAATACAAGTAGAAAAATTACAATTATCAATAATTCATAAGGAAAATATTCATTTACAAAAATGATAGCAAAAATAATGGAGCCCATAGGATCAATTAAATTTAAAATACTGCTCCATTGACTATAAGTCAAATTTTCAGATTTCCAATTAATATTTGCAATAAAAATTAAGAGATATGGCAGAATTGTCGAGAAAATTATTAAAAAAATAATCTCCCATCTACCTAGAATGAGTAAAAGAATCCTAAATTGACTAAAGAAAGTAGATACTTCATAAGTTAGATCTGTTTCTACTGGTAAGAGATATATAATGAATGCAAGTGGTATCATACAAACTACTCCTAATAAAAAAGAAATCGCCATTTTAATGAGCAATCGAGGTATTTTATAATCCTTATTTTTGTTAATAATTTTGATTTCTTCTCTTGAATATGCATCTCTATTAATAACTATATAAAGAAAAGAAATGGAAATACTAAAAATTAATAAATAAATTATTCCGTTTAACATTACAGGTTTTCCTTTTGATGTAGCTCCTGTACTTCCAACAAATATCAATATTACGATTGAAAATACTAAAATCAATATATACAATACCTTGAATATGTCAAATTTCTCAAAATTTACCCCCTTTTCGTAAAATGCAATGAAAATTACACTTAAAAGAAATCCAATCATCGTAAATGTAATTGAAGTAGTTTTTAACGTTAAAAAGAAAAAGATAATGTTCAGAATTACTCCAAAAAATCCTAAATATAGGTAATATAAGATATTTTTAATGTCAAAAAATCTCCTATTCTTATGAAGTAGATTTTCAAATAGAAATCTAATTGAAATTATTTTTTTTTGAGTAAATTTATTATTAATTAATACTAGGATTAGAGCTAGAACTAATAATACAAATCCAGAAATCAGAAATCTTAAAAATATCACCATAATAATAGAAACTTCTACGAATAAATCAGATACTATTATTGGAATGAAACTCCATAATATATTTGCCAAGATTATATTGATAATTAGCTTATTTTGCATTGTTTCAAATTATTTTTTAGTGTCAACATTTTAGATGCAGTAAATAAAGATCATAGAATTTCCTATAATATGAATATTTTTGTTAAACCTATATCTAATAAATCTAGTTTCATTCCCATCCATTTCCCAACTCTCTTTAGAGTAAAAAATCGAAAACTTTAATCTTAAATAAGATTTTTAATCTAATGAATTTCTAAAAAAAATAGAAGTGTGAAATTTTATGCCAAGTTCGAAAGAATTTATTGAAATGGACGATGAATATTGTGCTCACAATTATCATCCAATTCCTGTTGTAATATCGAAAGCAGAGGGGGTTTGGGTATACGATCCAGAGGGTAACAAATATTTGGATTGCTTATCTGCCTACTCAAGTCAAAATACTGGCCATTGTCATCCTGAAGTTATAAAAGCTTTAAAAGAACAAGCTGATAAAGTTACACTTACTTCTCGCGCATTCCATAATGATATGATGGGACCATTTCTAAAGAAACTGTGTGAAATTGTAGGTCCTCATATTAATGACCCTAATAAATCTGGGATTATGGCCCTTCCCATGAATACTGGCACCGAAGCAGTAGAAACAGGTTTAAAGGTTGCCAGAGCTTGGGGTTATATTAAGAAAAAAATCCCAAAAGATCAAGCTCAGATTTTAATTTGTAGAAATAATTTTCATGGGAGAACAATTACAATTGTCGGTTTTAGTACAGATATTTCTGCAGTAAAATATTATGGTAACTTCGGACCCTATACACCTGGATTCACGATCATTCCCTATGGAGATGCTGAAGAATTGGAAAATGTTATATTAGAAATAGGTCCAGAACGAGTGGCTGGTTTCCTTTTCGAACCTGTGCAAGGAGAAGCTGGTGTTAAAATCCCTCCAGAGGGATATTTAAAAAAAGTAAGAGAAATCTGCAGTAAATATGATGTGTTAATGATTGCTGATGAAATTCAAACTGGTTTTGGCAGAACTGGAGAATTATTTGCTTGCGATCATGAGAATGTAAAACCGGATATGCTTTTATTAGGAAAAGCGCTTGGAGGTGGTGTTTATCCTGTATCTGGGATAGTAACCACCAAAATGATTGTTGGACCTGACGTGATTAAACCAGGAACCCATGGAAGTACGTTTGGAGGTAATCCTTTAGCGTCCGCTGTTGCTATGAAATCTTTAGATATTCACATAGAAGATCACTTACCAGAACGAGCCAAACAACTCGGTGCATATTTTATCGATGGACTAAAAAAAATCGCAGAAAAAGAAACAATTATACCTGTGAAAGAAGTAAGAGGTAAAGGATTACTAATGGCAATAGAATTTACAACAGAAGCGAGACATATTGTAGAAATGCTAAAAGATAATGGAATTTTAGCTAAAGATACACACTCTACTACCATACGCTTTGCTCCACCTTTAATTATTACGAAAGAACAAGTAGATTGGGCTTTAAAAGTCATAGAAAAAGTACTTGTAAGATAAAAAATCCACTTACACGCTATTTAGAATTTCCAAAAAAAAAAATGTTTTAAATAATTATAATGTTCTAAAATTTAAATTAAAGATAATATATAAGATATTTCATGGACTCTGCTATACTCCTAATTTCCCAATAATCATATCGCATTGGTTTGTATGTCCAAGTTTCATAAAACATTAATTGATCATAAGCATGAGGGCTGAGCTCCATGTATCCATTTATGAATCCGCTTTGACCTGGTGGAATAACATTCATTGCATTAACCGTATCATCCCAAACTGACCAACCTCTTGTCTTTATCATTTCTACAACTTGGTTGTATGTTCCACGATTCATAGAATGCATTACAGTAGACGGTAATGCTCCCTGCGCGCCAAACCATGTTTTCATAACTGGTGTAAGCCACGTATCCATATCAGGTCCACGTTCACCTATCAAATATACAATGGCATCTTTTAACACTTGATTAATGACATCATTTTTATCTTCGCTATTGAGATAATCATAATATAAAGGCAATTTTGAATCGGGGCCATCAAACACGTGGATCAATTGGCTAGTACCTCTCCCTACTCCTGCAGGAAGGTCATCATCAAACACAGCGTTATCAATTCTGCTATACCACGCATCAAAGATTGTTAAGCCAGGATCGTCATATGTAGCAGCAGGATCGGGGTATTGTGGTAATTCCATATCATTGTAATGATGATTCCATGCTTCTAAATAAGGCAATGCTGCTTGAATATCAGGATCAAGAGAACCACTGGCAGCTGCTATTAAATCGTCTAATAAACTCATCGCTGGAATATGGTTATAACCAGCATCCATATTAATGCCATTCATATCTTCGTATGTATGTTTATCCTTCATACTTAAGAGATCCTGTATTCGTTTAACACGGTGTCCTTCACCCCAATCAACTTCTGCATAAGGCCAATTAGCTATTGGTTTATTATTCCAATTAGCAATAAAACCTTCTTCAGGGTTAACACATTTTGGCATATCATCGTACCCCCCTATACGTACCCATTCTTCTTCTCCAGTACCCCATAATGGAAATCTGTCATCGATAATTCTTCCATCTTTACCTGTTTCAGGTTTTATAGGAAAGTATCCAGAATGACAATATGCAATATTTCCATATCTATCTGCCCAAAAGAAGTTGTGGTTTGGTTGGACCGTACCACAAGCATCTAAAAAGTCCCAATGCGTTCGTGCTTGTTGAAAGAGAGACCATCCCTCTTCAGCTTCGAGATCGTTTAAGTAATAAGGAGTTTTCATGGTGAAAGCTAAATGATTGTCTTCATCCTCACCAATAATAGGCCCATGAATGGTACGTTTAATCTCAAAATCTTCATAAGTAAATTTTCCAGGTCCATAAATTCTTTCTGTTCTTACTTCCATATCCTCCCATACACCGTTATACAAATATTGGTTATGATTGTCAGGATTTAGAACTTCAATGTAAGTATCCATTACATCTGAATTGCCAGTCGTAGAAGTCCAGGCTCCATGAGTGCTTACTCCAATCAGTATACTAGGAACCATTGGCATCATCATTCCAACAGCATTAATTCCGGCTCCGTGTAGACCTACTTCCATAACAATTTGAGGAATTGAGTGTCCCATTTGAGGACCTCCTACTTGAAGAGCATTTCCCGATTCAGATTTAATTGGACTAACTATCCACGCATTACTTCCAAATGTTGTAGGTAATCCTAGAGATTCGAATAATTCAGTTTGTCCCATTTGAGCTTCCTGATAATTACTCCATACTTCATTGATGTTGCTTGAAGCTTCAAGCATGCCACCAACATCATTTAAATCAGCAAACCAATTTACATCTCCATAACATCCGCCTCGAATTGATGTTTCCGACCCAGGATCGTTTTGTGGGTAAAGATCATTAAAGATACCCCATCCATCATCCTCTCCATATCGGTCAATCAATGATTCTAGTGCTGCCATATACCCAAGTTCACCACCCCCACAACCTCCAAATCTCCATGCCATCATAGACATGATAGCTACACTATCTTCAATTGTCCAAGGTTCGGGAAGGAATCCAAATGCTAAATATTCAAGAGGAATCTTTGAAAGATCTCCCATCGCAAGAGCTTGCAAAGCTTCAGTGATATATGCATTCATCCCATCAACAAATGCTAATAACATCTCCTTAAGTTTTGCTTGTGGTTTACTAGGAACCCATTTATTAAAAATATCTAATAATTCTGCTCTACTATATCCTAGTTTTCTGGTCTGTAAATCTTGTTCTATTGTAGCTAAACCGATTTCTGCTAGGCTTCCAAAAGCATTATGTCTATAAACTTCTGCCTGCCACAATCTATCTTGTGCGGTTATGTATCCACATCCAAAACCCAATCCTTCTTTTGTTCTCGCGAAGACATGAGGTACGCCATAATCATCTCTTAAAATTTTGATTCTATCATAGCTATAAGGATATGCTTTAACAGGAGTTATTGATAACATAGTAATTAGAATCGTTAAAGACAATAAATACGCTATTTTTTTTTTATCCATTTAAAAATTTCACTTTTTTAATTTTTATTTTTATTAAATTCAGATTTAATGAACAATTCTGTTGTTTAAGTATTTAAACTTTATTGTCGGAGGCTTTGCGTCAAAAAAATGAGAAATCTTCATGTTTTTATCACACTAAAATACTTTTTTGATAAAATAATAGCAATTTTTATCTCAAAAAGTAAGAAGTTTAAATATAGAAAAGAGTACCAGCGTTACCTTCTAATGCTGCTTTAATTTTTTCAATAGAAGTAATAATTGCCTGTTCGCCACCACCTTCTAAAAAATTAATTAACGCTTGAACTTTCGGGCCCATACTACCTGGAGGAAAATGTCCTTCTTTCATGTATTTTTTAGCTTCCACGATTGATAGTTTATCGAGATATTGAAAATCTATTGTTCCATAATTTAACGCAACTTTTTCCACATCAGTAGCTATTAATAAGATATGTGCACCAATTTGTTCAGCTAATTTAGCACTTGCTAAATCTTTATCAATAACAGCCTCTACACCATTAAAGCGATTACCTTCTTTGACAACTGGTATTCCCCCTCCTCCACAAGCAATAACAATAAAATTTTCTTCCATTAATTTTTTTATTTCTCTCCGTTGTACAATCCTTATTGGTTTTGGGGAGGCTACTACACGTCTCCAACCTTTTGAAGTTTTTACAAAACCAGGTTTCTTGCGTTTGTATGCGGGTCCAATTGGTTTAGTAGGGCGTTTAAAAGCGCGATCAGATGGATCAACTTCTACATATGTTAAAACAGTTAGAAAATATTTTTCAGCATCCATTCCTAAATGTGTAAGTTCTTCATCTAACGTAGATTCAATAAGAAATCCAATTTGTCCTTGGGTTTCTGCGACTAAAATCTCTAAAGGCATTTTAGATACTTCAGTTGTAGCTTCTTGTTGAAGCAGAAGTGCGCCAACTTGTGGGCCATTCCCATGCGTTATTATTATATTATATTCCTTTGATAATTCAGCAATTTGCTTAATAGGAGCTCTTAGATTATCTAGCATCTGTTCTGCAGTTCCTCTTTCCCCTGGCTTAATAAGAGCATTTCCTCCAAGAGCAACTATTAAAGTTTTCATATTTTTTTAGCATTGAAGAATTTAAAATTCAATTATATTATATTTTACTGTCCAAAAAAATAATTTAGTCTTTAAGTTTTTAAAAATTTTATGATTCTGAAGATAAAATCCCTTCTTCTCTTCTATAAATCCTTCTCCTCATTTTCATATCCTCTAATACCGCATCAACACAATTTTTTCTTTAAATATCCTCATCATAACTACACATTACTAATCATAAAAAGTACAAATTTGAGTTGAAAATTGTGCAAATAGTCGAAGTTATTAAGGATAAACAAATACGGATTCTGGAAAATCCAGATGAAATTATGAAATACATTCAAATTGGCATAAGTATTCCGATATTACCAGAATTTTGGAGATATATGCGAAGTGATTTCGAAGAATACAATGCCAAATCGATCATTCTCGAAGAGGAAGTAGATACAGAAACTTTCGGAAAGATGACCGATAAGGTAATTGGGCATACATTAGTTTATGATGATGGTGGGGATGTATTATTTTTTGGATTTTTCAGAGTGTATGACCATGACCCTCGAAAAATCGAAGTTTTAGTTGATAGGATAATCGAATACGCTCGTATTAATCACTTTACAAGCATTCGAGGGCCCATTAACGTACCTACTGTTATTTTTGGATGGGGTTTTATGGTCGAAGGGAGCAGAAAGGATTTATTTATCGGCTCTCCAGTCACCCCCCCTATTTATCAACGAATATTCATGGAAAAGGGATTTACGGTAAAATTTCAAGAGGATAGATACTGGATGCCGGCCATGAAAATGGATCCATATCGCAATCCTGCTCTAAAAAAGAAAGGCGTAAATTTTGCGGAATATGAATTTTCTAATCCAGGGTTAGAAGGTATGATGCAAATGAAGGAGGAATATATCGGAATGCATGCGGATCATATGCCACCCTCGGCAAAAATTACTCCTAAAGCCTCAAAAAATTTCGATAATATCGTAGATTTCGTGCATACCTACGGTACAGACTGGATGATGTGGATTGTGCGTCATAAAGTAACTGGACAGTTAGCAGCATGCGGTTATGTAATTCCAGATGTGTTCCATAAAGATAGAAAGGGAGAACTTGACTCGATTAGTTTTCATGATTGGGTAGTCCATCCCGACCATCGTCGCAAATATCTCTCTATGTTGATGTATGGAGAGACTTCATTACGGGGAAAAGATCGGAAGACTCCTCATTATATAAAACGAGGTTCATGGCCAGTGGGAGCCGATAATATTGCCAATGCGAATGCTGCTAAAAAGATGGGCGGAAAAAAAGATAGAAGCCATGTAATATTACAAATAGAGTTATAAATTAATTGGATTTTTTTTTATTTTTATTTTATTCTTGAATTATTTTCTCTTTTAGCCCTTGATAAATTGTATCTATTCGTCCTGCTATTTGTTCTAAAAATACATTTTTTTCCTGTAATTCTTTTTGCACCACATCTGATGGTAAACCATGATGGGTATCGTTTTCTAACTTAGCATAAGAGGGGAAAAACTTTAATAGATCATCTTTTATTTTGATACGAGATTTTAAGATATATTCTCGAAGCTTCTTCTCACTAATTTTTCCCGAAACCGCTTGCTTGATAACCAGTTTTAATTTGTTAAACTCCTCTTTGTTTAATAATACATCATCCAAAGCATCTTCTAGTATAGTTTTAATTTTCATTATGTTATCACCTATTCAAAAATTTTTTTAATCTAATATACCAATCATACACCAAATTATATATTTCATGGCTTAGATGTTCCAGATTGTTTGAGTCTACCTCAATGTGCTCACATCTTTCGAATAAACCCAATAGCTCATCGGCATAGAAAGGAATTTCTTGCATATCTGAAATTAGCCTGATAAACTCAACAACATTTTTTTTAGTAATTTCATTATCGGGATGATAATAGTGAATATAACACTTCTTAAGATAATTGGATAAAAACGATTTTAACATTTTAAGGCTGTTAATATATTGTTTTTTTTCAATGAAATAGTTAATCTTGAATAGATTTCGTATCATTTTTCCATCAAAATTAAGCGTAAGTATGTTTTTAAGTTTTATTTGAGTTTCAGGTGATAATTTAGGGGTCAAATCTCGGGAAACTCCAGATGATTCCTTTTTAACTATATCAGATGCAATGTGAGCTGTATTATTTACTTTCGCTTCATAATATTCCTGTATTGCTTTCTCATAGGCGGGACCAATTATTAGACAAGTCCTTGTAGATTGTCCACCCCCCGCAGCTCTGGGATGATCTTCTACTAAATAATCATATTTCCGTAAAATTTCATAAATGGTATCTCGGATCATTATCATTTGTTTTTTATTTTGGGAATAATGCTGAGAAAGTTTGGAATGTAAATATTCCAAAAGCACTTTCTTTACTTTCTTTTCATACAAACCAGCAACATTTTGTACAGCTTTTATCTGTTTAAAAAATCTAATTAACTCATTTCGATATTCGATGTATTCCCCTAAATCTCGTTCAAACTTAGTTTTTTGAGCCAAGCTAAGAATCCTTTTTTCGCTAAATTTCAAATCATAGCCTTGGGTATTCATATGATCTACAATTTTATGATATTCCATTAGTTTCGCATTATTCACATCTTCAATCTGGAGTATTGCTGGAAATGACTGATCCACGTCCGAACGTTTCATAAGTACTTGATCATGCTTTAAGTTTCGTAAAAAATGAATCTGATAATTCTCATTTCTCGTAGAACTATAATACCCCGTCCCATGTAACTCATTTAAATTTAATAGATTTGATAATGTAGCAATATCGCGTGAATCTGTGGTTCGAAAGGTCACTAAATTGCTCAAAAATTTATATATATTAGGATGTAAATAGCGAATCTCATTTGCAGAGCAAATAATACCAAAGTTCTTTTCCTGTAAAGGATCAAAAAACTTATCAATTACACCATAATTTGCCACTTTATCTAAGTAGTTATTTTCAAATACAATATCAACATGAGGGAGAAAAATGAATTTAGAGAAATACCGGGGTGAATTCCCGCAATAGCGGATTAATTTTGAAAGTACCAAAAACATAAAGTAGCAGAGCGTTTTGTAATCCCCAGAAATAGAAATGTCTACAATAACCGTATGATGAGTGGTGATAAATTCATGTAATTTCACTATATCTTCTTCTGAAGTATGTAAGAAGGCTAAATCTTCTTGAGAAATATCACTTAAAGTAGAGAGCAACTCTTCGAAAGTTGCATTTTTCTCATATTCTGGTTTGTGCTGTAGATCGATCTTTGCCAAATTTAAGTTTCCCCCATATTCACGAACGCTGTTTTTAAAGTGGTGCATAAAACGCTCATCTTTTCTAAAACTCATCGCATATGCGTCAAACATATACTCTAAATACTTTATATTATCATTTTCATAGGGAATTTCAGAATCAAAGGGATCTAACGTAAAAGCCTTTCCTAATTTAAAATATAAAATATTCTGTTGATACTTGGTATTTTCAAAGTAAGTTAGCAATCTTGACCATCTCCCAGTAAAATCAAAAATAAGGCAGGGGATTTCCTTTTTAATCAGTTCAGCAGCCATTTTCATATTGAGCAGTTCTCTATCAAAGTTAGTGCCATTTGTAATCAATACAGAATGAAGGTGGTCAAACAAAAATCCTGCTGGGACCTCTGCTCTCAATGTCTCTGTGTTGAAAGCGCGTCCAATTTCAATAAAATTGTCTAAATGTAAGGGGGTATTAAATTCAGCGGCAATCTGGACATCTATTCCTTTTTTTAGTTCATTTGGGATCGTAATGATGTTTATTAGTGCAGTTCCTTGATAAACTACGTGCCATAGATGGGAGCCGTTGGAATAAATACGATTGTTTTTTAGCAACTCACATTGGAGTCCAGATTCTAATAATTGTTTATGGAGCTTGGTCAATTGAAATCTTTTAAAATTAGATCGGAAGGTCTCCAGTAGCACAGTTCCCGCTTTATATAACTGTTCATTAATGATAGATATAGGTTTCGTGGAAACATGCTGGGTAGGTACCCGAAATGAGGTTGAAAGTGAAAATATTGATTCCCAAATACCACCCCGTCTATCCAACCAATTATATCTATCCTCATCGTTAAGTAACCGTCTTACGATGAAATTCCTTACTTTTTCGCGAGTTTCCTTCGCATATTTCTTATCCACCTCAGCAAATGATAGGGGACGAGAAATTGCGGTATAGGTAAAAGGCAGTTGATATCGGTTTACTCCTGAGAAAAATTTACTAAATGAACCAAATGGAGGTTTTAACACCTTATTTACGGTATACATTTTTATTCCGATTAATTCTTTATTATCCACATGGGCAAAGAGAATATCAGGGATACGATTGGAGAGAAAAAATGTTATATTTTGAAAGGGATCCACAACACTAATCTCTTGATAGTTAAAAAATTTTGCAGAGAATAGTTGAAAAAAGATATTTTTCCACCAAATAATCAAAAGCGCAGGAATGAAAATTGTATTAAAGAGCATATTAAAAAGCATTGGGAAGGAAAGCAGTGCGAAAATTGTGTTAAAGATTGCTAATAATAGCGAGATATATATAGCTCTGAATAAAGCTGTTTTTTTATTCAAAGTATTAATATTTGATTCTTCAATAGGTACATCATCAAAATCTTCTTGGAAGAGAGAACTTCTGATCGCGCCAATTATAGCATTACCTTTAAGAGATGTTACGTGAAAATGATGGTAGTCGGAAGCAAATAGAGATTTAAGTTTTGCTCCGTAATGAAATAATTGCTCATTTAGTTGTCCAATTCTACGAGAATTTACCGTTCCCTGTGTAGAGCTAAATACAATGATATAGATATAGGTCTTGAATGCTCCAGATTTTTTTTTGGTATGCACTACTTGATAGGTGAAGGGGATATACTCATTAATATCCAAAAATGCCTTTAAGAAATGCATTAGAGAGGGATGCACATTTTCAGCCATCACTCTAATAGAAAAGATTTTCATCCCAACAGTAAGTAGATCTTTATAATTTGTATAATACAACGTACTTTGGTCTTCCTTTATCTGCCAAAAAATAAGATCCTTAAATGGATGGAACGTAGATTTCCCCCTCCATACGAAAAATGCCTCATAAAAAACTAAGGAAAACCCTAACTCCAGGATAATCGTTAGACCTATTGCTAAATATACGTTATTGCTTAAAAAATATGTCCCTACCATAAATAAAAAGCCAATAATTAAGAGAAATATGGTCTTGCTCAAGGAATGCTTCATGGAGATATCTCTCCGAGAAGGTTGTTTTTCCCAAATATATTGATATTGTAGTGATGATTTAGAAGCATTCTTTTCTTTTTTTTTAGTAGCTAATTTCTCTTCCTGCAAAAACTTTGTATAAAATTGGACCATAACTTATTATTCCCCTCGTTTAAATAATTTGCGATAGATAAGAAAGAGAAGTAAAGCAACCCCCAGAAAAGTAATCAGATATATGCTTAACACAGATACTAAATGTGGAAACATTATGGACTCATATATGACGACAGCGTCTAAGAGAATGAATACTATCATCCCCCCCAGAAGTAAATATTTAAGGCTTATCTGCTGAGAGATTTGATAATAGATATTCGAAGTCAATTTTCCCGTAGCAGAAATTCGTCCTTTAGATTTGGAATTTAGTGAAGATTTTAACCTATTTAACTGTAAAGTTTGTTCAAAAGAATCTTTATTAAAGGAATCATCCATTGACTTTCGTAAAACCTTTTCCTTTTGGGCAATTTGTTGAAAAAGAAGGGATTTAACACGATCCTGATGACTGTTTTTTTCCTTTCCTTTATTTGTTAAATATGAAAAGAGGTTTAAGTCCGAATATTCATGCATATCACTTGCTTCAAATGATTTGTATATGTTTGGAACATCAATCTTTCGCATTTCATAATAAATTTCATAGAGTTCTTTGATATGATCATAGGGAAGGCTTCCTCTGAGTTTCATAAACAGAAGCTCGATAGTTTTTAGCGATTCGATAATATCTTCGGGAACAATAATAACTTGTAGAGACTTATAAAAAATTTGATTGATAAACTCGATATATTCAAATAAATGCTCATGATCAGTTTTTTTTCGGGCACGTATTCCTAACTTAGCGCTTATTTCATCTACTTTATTACTGATTAAGATTAGACCTACTACTGCCAATTTTTTATAATTACCGGTAGCTTTACATAACCTTATTAAACTTTTTAGTTTTGAATCAGATAATTGAATATCCATTTTTAACATTTCACCTTTTATAATCCTTTTTCTGTTTATCGAGCTTTAGCTCCTCTTCTCTGATATATTTATCAAAATCCAAGGGTTCTTGTATTTTTTCAAGATAACGGTGAATCACGTTTTCAGGAGAGTGTAATTCCTTCTCGAATGAGTTTAAGGTATGGTAATAAAATATGGTATAAGGAAATAAAAGAATAAAACCAATTATTTGTATTAAATACCCAATATGAACTGTGTATAGAAATTGTACTTCTAAAAAAGGATCATTCTGTTCTACAAATGGGAAATACAGATTATTTGGAAATAAATACCAAATAGGATATATAAAGATATAGAAAGCGGTAAATAACACAGTGAATATATGTATATATGCATAAAACCGTAATTTCTGAAATGGATGATCCTTCTCAATATCTTTAAATAAAACGCCAAATATGGAGAGGATTACCGATATAATAAACAAAATTGTCATTGCAAGAGGTATAGAACTATTTTTTGGTTTATACAGCTCATTAAATACTGAACCAGAGGCAAATATAGGACTGTACCAATCAAAGAGCGGAGAATAACTCCAATAAACAACTTGTTCTCCGTCTATATTAAATGCTTGGAAAACATACCAATCTAAAAATAATGAAATTACAGCTAGCACTAACCCAATTACAAATAATTTCCTAAATGTGTTTTTTATTTCCATATTGATTATCCCTTAATATTGTTAGGATGTAAATATATAAAGAAAAAATCACTACTTAATCATCTAAAAAATCCCCAAATCGCGCGATGTATTCTGGTTCTATTTCAGATTTTCCTTCTTTCTCATGTTCAAACAATTCATTGTAATTATGTTCCGCTTTTTCAACCAAATAATTCTCTGCGTGTTTTTGTTCAATCTTGGTAAATACCTTGTGAGTAGTTATTTTACCAAAGCATTCATAACCAAATTGCAGCATAAGTTCATCGGTAAGTTCTTGGGAAATAATCTCTAAACTGGTGTCATCCAAGGGTAATGCTCTCTGATGAGGGGGTATCAAAAACCCATTTTTAATTTCGCGCTGTTTCACTCTAAAAGTATAATAGAGATATCCCATCATTCCTGCATAGACTCCCAATATTCCATAACTCAAACCGATAAATGTCTGTAATAAAAAACCTAACTGTGATAATGCAAGGATTATCACTAATGCCCCAAATCCCGCAAAGGGTATCGAATATAGGCGTATCTTTTTTTGAAACCTTTCGACAGCCTTATATAAAACTTTTTCTGGGGGTTCCTCATGGCTATATTCTTCAATATTATAATATTTCTTTTCCAGAAAGCGCAATAATCTAGTCAATTGGCTAGTCTCTATGAAATGGATATTTGAGCGTCTCTGATAGGCAAAAAGAAGTGATTTTTCGATAAATTGTATAGCAGAATTGGAGATAAGAATAGGATCAATATATAGTTTGAATTGAGTTCCTTTAGAATAAAGTAAGACGTCCTTTGAGGGACTTTTATTTACGTCCATTTCAACCATAAGATAATTCTGAAGATACTGGAATGTGTGTTTACGCTGAGTTATGTTCTTTAGCAAAAATTGCTGAATTTGTCTTAGTTCATGGATCCAAGTATCTAATTGCATATTATTCTCCGATAATGAGTCATACTTTGCTTTTTGCTCCGAGATAATTAGATTATCCTGTATTAAATTAACTATTATAGGACAGATTAATAAAATATTCTTAGAATTTCGAGTTTTAATGGTTTTAATAATAGTTAGATCAATATCAGAAAAGATTTTTTTAAATTCCTTTTCTAGTTGAGGGATAATGTGAAACCCTTCACTGATTACCTTTTTCCTGATTTTTTGGATGAGTTTATCTTCTTCTTTCAACTCAGGCTCAATGAAAATATTATTAAAAATATTCTCTTGTTTGGGAATTGTATCTTGTAATTCTGCAGAAACAAGTGTTGGAGATTTTATTTTTTCTGCAAGATCCTTAATATTTTCCACAACAATTTTAGTTTCCGGTATTTCTTCATTTTCTTCCAATTCCCTTTCTGTTTCTGTAAATTTTGAAATTAAACTTTGATGTGGAGAAACATATTCATTTTCATCTAAATTGGTTTCATGATCATATCCCAAATACTCTTTTGCTGCCTCAACAAAATTTCTAGCATTTGCTAGGCCAATCCCTTTCACGCTTGCTAATATTTTTGGAGAAACCTTGGCAAGTTGGTCGATAGTATTATATCCAGCTTCCCTTAAGTTTATTGCATGGGTAGAACCAACACCCTTTAATTTTGTTAAATCTTCTTTTTCTTTTTTGATAACTGCCATTTCGGGTTTACGAGAAGAAAAGTTTGCCTTTATATCATTTGTGAACATTTCGAATTTAGGCTTCCATTCAGCATCAACTTGCAATTCTGCTTCTTTTAATCCTCTTTCGGATAACTTTATGGCTTGATCTATATCTCCAGCTTCCATAGCTTGCTTGGCCATATCATAAATATAGTTTAAATCCCATTTTTTATCAATTATATTTTGCATACATAGAATGAGTTGTATGTTTATATTTAAAGAAAAAATTTATTTTAGCTTCATTTTCCTAAGAGATTACCTTAATTTTTCTTTTTCCTCGTATATTTTTAGTTTTTGTCAAATAGTGGTTGAATAATTCATTTTTTAACCGTTCTGCTGCTCTTTCAATTTCATTTGCAGTCATTTTTTCAGTTTCATGTCCTGCATACTTATCCCAAGGAGAATCTGTTGCAGAAACTTCTTCTCTCTGAAAAATTTTGAGCCCCCATCTGTCAGGATCATTCCAATAGGGAGTTCCCGGAAATACCTGTAAAATTCGAATGTCAGCAATATCCATTCCTGCAGCATCTAATTTGAAAATTAAATCTTTAGTTTCTTGGACTGACTGCCAATTTTCTCCTGGTAATCCGATAACCCATGAACTACCACATAACAAGTCGTATTTTTTTGCTGTCCGTACAGCATTGAGTAAGTTTTTCGAATGTTGATAACCATTACCGTGATCCTTGCCATTGAGCTTTTCTAAGACTTGTGAAGAACCAGATTCAGCCCCAAACCACACAAAAAATGGATCCATTCGTTTTGTAAGTTTGGCAATTTCGTCAGTGAATAAGTCAGCCCGCGTTTCAAACATCAGCTTTATATGAATTTCTGCATCCTCATACATTTCTATAAACTTACTTAATCTCTGCTTGTTAAGAGTAAACGTTGAATCTACTAAGTATCCCCCCCTACATCCATAATTTTCTAATATTTTAAGTTCTTGTCTTAAATTGTTTAGTGGTCTAAATTTTGCTTCTAACCCCCAAAATTTCGCATGAGCACAAAATGGACAATTAAAAGGACACCCTCTTGATGCTTGGATGTTGCAAAAGTGATTATCTTTCATATATTCGTTAATGCATAATCCCTCAAAGTCATAGGGAGGTATTGCGCTTAAATGTGGTTCCACAGCATAATAAGGAGATACATTTATCTTTCCTCTATTTGTTCTAAAACAAAAACCTTGGATAGATTTTCTTTCACTTAACGAAGGATTTTGGATATATTGCTGGATAGCGACTTCTGCTGGACCCCGTATTAATTGATCAATTGATGAGTGTTTTAAGAAAAATTCAGGGTACATTGAAGGCAATATCCCACCAATCATCACTGTTGTAGACTGATTTATTTTTTTAACAATATTAGCATACCTAAAAGATTCATGAGCTGCTTCAGGAGAACCGATAGTCATCCATACTTCATTATAATCAAAAGCTCTGATTTTTCGTTCAATTTCATCATCATTGATATATCGTTTAGTTGCATCTAATATAAAAGGAATATGATGAGTACCGATGTTTTCTTGCTTAGCGATTGAAGATAGCTGAGCTAGACCTAAGGGTATTGAATGCAAACTAGTAAGCCGTAATCGATATTTCCGATAGATTAAGCCAATAGCGTAAATCAATAAATTTTTTTTGCTACTGTTTCTTATATTTTGATCTTTGGTTAAAACTTCAAGTGGAGTATTGATAGGTTCCAAAAGTAACACATTCTTAAGTTTCATTTTGATACCTCTTAGAAAGTTATAGTAACAAATTTTTTTCTTTATATTTAAAGGAAAAATCAAGTTCTCTCTTCTTTTTTATTAAGATGTTTTTTCTTTAAATATCTTTAAACTAGTAAATTAACTGAGGTTTGTATTAATGGGTGTAGACACGATAAAAGAAAAAGAAAACATGAAACCAATATCAAGAAAGATTTTTAAGTGCCCTTTTTGCGGATTTTTAATTGAACTTGAGGTGGATCATACCTTATTCACACGCTATATGAACGAAAATCACTTTTTATATCCTCACTTGCATATTCATGGCAATCCACTTCATGGAACCCTCTGTTATTTGGATCCCAACATGGCAATACGAAATGTTGAAATTATCAGAAGTATCGAAATATTTTGGAATTCTGATTTATGATAAAGATGGGTGAGCTTAATTACTCTTATAAAATTTACTAAAAAAGATGAAAATGATATTAAGTACCATAACGAGGAAATTTTCAAGTATATTCATGATGAGCGAATTCTACGAGTATTATTTGAACAGAAAATTTTTAAACTGAGAAATATCCAGAAAAAAGCAATTGAAAAGGGATTATTTTTTAGAAAGTCGTTTCTAGTATGTGCTCCTTCAGGATCCGGCAAAACACTGATCGGAGAAATTTGCACATTCCAAAATATTTTCAATAATTATGGAAAAAGTGTCTATTTAGTCCCGTTTAAAGCCTTAGCTACAGAGAAGTATTACTATTTCAAAAAATATTACAGTAGGTTCAATGTAAATATAGAGTTATCCATAGGAGATTATGATGTAGATGATTCAGTATTGGCTAAAGCAGATATAATTATGACCACATATGAGAAAATGGATTCAATCCTTCGTAATTTTTATGATAAAGAGTGGATTCATGAAATTTCAACAGTAATAGTAGACGAAATTCATATTATCGGTGAATCAGATCGAGGTCCACGACTGGAATCATTAATTGTGCGGTTAAATGAATTTTTGCATCATCCCCAAATTATCGGTCTTTCGGCTACCATCGCCAATCCTCAATTTTTTAATAACTGGTTATCCTCATTAGGGAACAATACTGCTCTTATTCTATCCAATGAGCGACCTGTTCCTCTCCATTATCAAGTTAAAATTACCCAAAATAAAGATTCTACCATTAAAAAAATCATTAAAGGCACATTGGATCAAAAAGGTCAAGCGCTTGTCTTCCTAAACAAGCGAAAGTCCACTCAACAGACCTCGTTTTTACTAAAAAATGTGGTAAAAAATCATATTGATACAAATGATCTCGACAAATGTAAAAAATTGGAGAAATTACTCGAGGGGATCAAAGGAGGGCATCAGGAACTCAAAAAAATTGTAAAGTATGGAGTGGCATTTCATCATGCTGGATTATTACCAAAAGAAAGAAAGTTAATCGAGGATAACTTTCGGAAGGGAATATTGAAAGTAATATGTAGCACTACTACGTTAAGTGCTGGGATCAACACCCCTGCGAGAGTGGTAATTCTCAGGGATTTTAAAAAATATGTCACTTCTGGACATAATATCAAAAATTTTTCTGGGTATTATGAAAATGGAGATGGGTTTTCCTATTTTAAGCCCTTCTCAGCAAATCAAGTATTTCAGATGTTGGGAAGAGCAGGCAGACCTGGGCTGGATGCCGTTGGATATGGGATTATTTTAGTAAATAATGTAGAGGAACGGAACTGGATTGAGGAAAAATATTTCCAAAACCTATTATCTAAGGAAAAACTTATCCCAAAGTATAACAATCTTGGTTCTGGTTTGAATAAATTACATACTCTTAAAGAACAAGTGCTTTTAAGAATTTATGAGGAGGAAAATATCACTGTAGATCAACTTAAATTATTTTTCGAACGTACCTATTTTTGGTTCAATATTAAACATAGAATGAACGATCAGCAAATTCCAATTGAACAATTTCTCATGATCAAAGAGATCACTCCTGAAAATATTCTTAAGCTCCATTCTGATAAGGAAAGGGTTAAAAAATTAGAATCCAAAAAAATTCAATTAAAAATTTCAGAGATAACTAACTCTACAATCATGGGATTTATTAAAACTGATTTTGGGGTGTTTACATGCCGATTTGATATTGATTCTGGGATTCAATGTTCCTGTGGTTTTAAGAATGGAATTTCTGATAATTTTGCCAATGATGAGTTTGCCTTTGAATTTTGCGACCATATTACCTACTTCTTAAAATACCTTATTGATGTCCCTGATCCAAATTTCCAGAACTACATTTCAGACATCATACCCAAATCGATTAAAAATCAATATATCCTTAATTATTTGTTCGAAAAAGGTTTAATTATAAGGAATGATAATGGGGCTATTAAGTGTTCTCAATTTGGTAAGTTGATTATTAGATTATATCTCTATCCCGTATCTGGTGTCCTTATTCGCCATAAATTAGAAAATTGTGCGTTAAATACATTTCAAGAGATCATTAAAGAAGCCTATGACGTTTTACGGTCAGAATATAGGGTAAGAGATTATAAAATGCTCCAACCGATTTTAGAATGGACAGATGAGGTTCCAATTGAAGAGATTTTAGAGAGATATAATATTATGGCCGGTGATTTGCATATGGTCAGAGACAATATAGAGAGGATTATTACATTTATTGGTATTATTGCCATACATTTAAGCGAAAATGGATTTGATATTCAAGATGCTATGATTCGAGTGGCAGAAATGGCAGAAACTCTCAAAATTCGCATTCATTATGGCATAAAAGAAGAATTATTCGATTTAGTATTACGATTAGATAATGTGGCACGAGTGAGGGCACGAATCTTATTCGATGCAGGATATCATACTGCTACTAAGGCGAAAAAAGAAGATCCCTATATTTTGCATCGTAAAACAGGATTAGGAGTAAATTTATGTAAAAAAATTATAAAGAAAAAATAATCCACTAGTCACATTATCTTCTTAAGTCTCCCTAAATACCTCCCATTTTTACGATTATTTGTTTCCTCCTCTTTTTTTCCTTTTTATTGTTTCAAACTAAATATCTTAAGAAGATGTATGAATGAATCAAAGGACTCTGAGGAATTCGATTGGGAAGATTTTATTACAAAAAAGAAACCTCCTCAAGAATTTATGATCCGAGAATTTATTGTCTATAAGAAGCTAGGACAAAATTCGAATGAATATGTGATAAAAAAATTTGATAAAACTAAGGAGCAAAATCTTGAAATGTTAAATCTTATTAAAGATCTTTTGGATAATGTAGCTAATCTTACTCCTAAACAAATAATTGATTATTGTAAAAGCCAGCGGTATTTTATGAAGCTATATTTCAAAAATTTGAATGAAATTCAGGATAAATAGAATTAATTAATATACAACATTGATAGGACAAACTTTTTTACTAAATTAACAGTCCGTATCTACTTTTTTATTACTTCTTTGATAATGAGTTTAAAATTTTTCTTTATATAATATTAAGACTATATTTGTATAAACCTAAATAAAGTGATAAGAATGAGTTCGCCATCAATAGATAAGGAAGATAATGAATATATCAAAGTCGATAATAAAACTCACCAAAATTTTAATTCTGTATTAAATGATGTTGTAATTCCATTTTCTGATCTTATTAAAACGAGAAATAATCAAGATATATATAACGGAAATGAAAAAATTCCTTTTAAGAAGCGTCACCCCGTCTTTAAAGCATTTATGAAAATAGAATTTGAAGATGGAATAAGAGACTTGTCAATAAAACAAAGAAGTAGATAAAGAAAAACCTATCTTTTCCTAAAAATTTTCACGGTATAATCCCAAATAGCAGGATTAGAAAACCCGTCTTCTCGAATCTCTTTTAGTACAGCCTCTTTATCCCTATCTTTTGGAGGTAAAATAATGTGTTCAGTAATTGTTAATTCCTCTTTTATCATATTACACCTCATTTAGCAATTTTACTATCGTTTAATTGCAGATATATATAAATAAAAAAACTCTCTTTTTTGTAAGCGAATCCAGATGGTTCACACTTTTTCTTTAAATATACTTGTAATTTTTAAACAGTACCAAAATCATCCGATTTAAATATAATTATGATTACCAAAAAAGGAGTTCCTTATATTGTTCAACGGGAGGAGTTATATCCTAATACGATAGATGAATATTTAAACAGATTAATCCCTTTGGTAAATGTAAACATTACTGGTGGAGCGTGTTATCCGTTTGAGTTGGAACATCGATTAGGAAATACCAAGATCAATCCCTATCTAAGAATTGCCTGCCCAGATGATGCTCCTATTATAGCTGATATTTGTAAGGAAGTTTACGAGGATTCCTATCCCTACAAAGAAATGGAAGATGAGACGTATGTGCGTAGCATGATCGAAAGCCCCACCAATCAATTTATCTTATTTGAAACAGAATCGGGAGAGAATGCCGGTTGCTTCCGCTGTGCTTTGGATTTCGAGCATAAGAAAGGCTATATGGGAGGATTCATGGTCCGCAACAAGTTCCAGAATAGGTTGGATGCGATACGAGCAATCATGGGTTCCTATATCTGGATGTGGAACTCATTTAAGGATGATATTTTGGTATGGTATTGCGAAAATCGGACTGCCCATGCTTCTTCTCAGTATATTACCGCGGTATGCGGAATTAACACCGTTGCCATCTTTCCCAATAAGGACATATTTTTTGGACAAATCGAGTCTGATGTTATGGGAATCATTTATACTGAAAAGGTTTTACGAGAGATGAGAAGTTCTTTAGTTCCTACTCTCATTCCTTCAGCAATAAATACATTTATGTATTCAGATAGATTATACACTCTTGGAAATATTAGAGTTGCTCAGCCATCTTTTAATCTGGATATTAACTGTATTAAAAGACTCTTTGAGAAAGTAAGGTGTGAAGTTGAGGACGACAAATATGGGTATCAGCATTTTAGGTTAACAATTGCAGGAACAGATTCTTCCTTTACATTCTTGCATAATACTCACATCCAGAATATTGAGAAAGCTGATTATACAGTGCAATCATTAGAAGAGCTCTTTGTATTTATTGAGTTTTTAAAGAAGTGTATGAAGGAAAACACCATTCGCTATTGCGAGATGTTTATCTCTGCATATCGACCTGAGCATCAACAATTGTTTTACGATACCGGATTTCGGGCACGCGGATATGTACCCTGTTGGAAATATATACCCGAACAAAATAGATTTGAAGACTATATAGTATTTAATTATTTTGAAGGAAAAATTGAACGTATAGATTTATTACCCCAAGGATATGAGCTATTAAATTGTATAGAAGTTTAATTTTTTAGTATTCCTAAGAATATTATTTCAAAGGTGTTCCATCTAAAGGACATTTCGGGTTATATCCAGAAATTAAGTCTCCAAGGCCAGCTCTTGGTACGCATGCTTTACAAATGAAATGTCCATTATCACATATTTTTCCACCATAGACATCCCTTTCAAGTCCACAACTAGCGCATCTTCTTTTCGCCATATTTTATTCTTACTTTTTAATTTTATTAATTTTTATCTTTTTACTAATGTAAAATAGGATTTTTCTTTTCCTGTAGATTGTAAAATTCCGTTCTTTAAGGATTTGTTAATTAACAGCTTAAGTTCTGAAGGAGGAATTTCATAATTTTGTGCCATAATCTCTATCAAATGTAATGGAAATCTGCTATATTTTGACGAGAGTTTTGTTAAACATTGTTGAAATTTTTCTTCATAATCTTCCATTCTTTCTAATGGTTTTGGTGCTTTTTGTATTATTTGGTTATTAAGAGATACAATGAATTCATTCTCAGTTGAAAATTGAGCCTCTCCCAAGGAATTTTGCAGTTGTATTACTTTATTTACTGCTTCAGTCATTCCATAGACGATTTCTCCCTTGTCCAAAATGTTCTTGACTTGATGAGTTCTGCCACAACGCAAACATTTTTTAGTTTTCTGGGTAGTTTTCACATAAGAATATTGTTGACATTTAGTACAAATAAAAACCACATAAGGAGTTTGATCTTTTTCCCATTTTTTCTGCTCCATTATAGATTCTCCATTTTGTGAGCATTTTCAATGATATTTTTTATAATAAAATAGAGTTCTTCCACATCTTCTATGGCAACTATTTGAATTTGGGTTTTTTCTGCAAATTCCTTAACTTTTTGTTTTATTACCCTTAATTCTCCATTTATTCGCTCGGTAAAGTCAATATAGTCCAATATGATGATGATAAGCTCATATTTGTGGTGAAATGTTTTAGTAAAATAGGATAGCTTATTTTGCAATGGTTTGTCAAAGTTTTCTGAAGAGTATATCTGGATAAGCACTTTCTCATAGATTATAATATGTTCATCCATATTGATAATAGAAAATTGAATTCCGTCCTTTTGAAATTTCTTCCGCAAACCAAATTTAACAGGTAAAAGTTTACTTATTTTTACTTTTTCTTGAGATTTTCTAACTTTGGAAGGTTTATGGTCATTTATAAATGTCAATAATCCCGCTTGATGTTCTCGTTTTACTGGCTTTATATTAGGTGCTACTTTAGGAATTGTTTTCTCTTGAGCTTTCTGAATTATTGGGGCTCTAGGTAAAACGGTCTTTTGTTTCCCTTGACTTTTTAGATTTATATTCATTCGTTTTAACTTATTCATTGCAATTTTCAGATAAATTTCATCATGAGTATTTTTACAATAAAGAATTATAACTTTTCCTTCTTGATGGCGTGCTGTCCTTCCTTTTCTTTGGATAAACCGAATTTCTGAAGCAACCACATCGTAAAATATGACCAAATCACATTCTGCGATATCAAGGCCCTCTTCTCCAACATTGGTACTTACTAAAACGTTATAAAATCCTTGCCTAAATTTTTCAAGAATTTCCAGTTGATTTTTTTGAGATAACCCTTTATCATCCTTAGATTTCGTTGCTTGTCCTACAAATCGAGTAGTTTTAATATTTTCTACGGTATTCAATTTTTTCGCGATATTTCTTACCGAGTCTCTTAATTTAACAAAAACTAAAATTCGTGAATCTGGAGTGGTTTCTAACTGTTCTAAGATAATTTGTTTCAATATCTTATACTTTGGATGGATTAAAGTTTCAGGAGTAAAATCATGATGTTTTAATAGTTCTATATATAATTGGTATAATCTATATTCTGAGGCAAGAACCTTCACTGCCTTGGAGCTTGACTTCTTTTTTGCATCCCCCCTCATTTTTTCTAGGTATCTAAGTAATACATCTAATCCTTGCTGTTCAATTAAGTCAATCATATGATATAAAATAAGGGCTTGAGCATTCACCGAGAGAGCAGTATACACTCCAGTCTTATCCCCATTATCATTTAATAATTTAACCAATTCTGTATTTAATTTTAATAAATCCTTACGAAAAATTTTTTCTACTAATTTTTCTGTAGCGAGATCTAAGAAACCTAATTGAGAAAGATATTGTAATCGCTCTTTTAATAACTTTTGAATAACCGCATATACGTCTTCCATTAATTCTGTTAATTCCACGCCTATTTTATATATATCCATAGGTTTTAGATATGTTTTCACATCCCGATCTGTTCTTGTTCGCGTATGAATGTTCTCTTTGCGAATATGGAGGTTCTTACATAATTCAGTAATTTTTCTTTGAGATGCTCCTGGAGATGCAGTTAATGCTAAAATATTTCCATCTGGATTTTGATCCAGATACTCATCTGCAATTAATGGATAAGGGTAGTCTCCAGAGGCATGATGTGCCTCATCAAATATAATTAAACATGTAGTATTAAGTGAGTATCTCCTTTTTACGAGATCATTTCTTAGGGTTTGTGGAGTATAAAAAATAATTTGGTGTTTGGCAAAGAGTTCAGTACGTTTTTCAGGATTTACCTTTCCCGTAAGTACTACAAATTGTTTTTCAGGAATGATCAATAGCTTTTTAAAAGTCTCATAATGTTGATTGATTAGTGGTCTAGTAGGGGCAAGGATTATTATTTTACTATTTCTGGGAAAAGTTTCTAAGGTATATGCTGCAACAAATAATCCAATAATGGTTTTTCCAAGTCCGGTGGGTAATACCACGAGTGAGTTCTTATTTACACATTTTTTTGCGATCTTAACTTGGTATTTTCGATACTCAATATTTAATTCCTTAATAAATTCATTTTTGGTAATTTTATTATTTGAATTCAACGAGATCACTATTTTTTCTCTCCTAAATTAATTATTATTTTATCATCGTTAATA